>DASXRJ010000306.1:0-10118 GCA_036506675.1 Nocardioides sp.
GCACGCCGCCGAGCCCGATCATCATCACCCCGCCGGTCGCGCCGAGCGTGTCCAGCCGGCGCGGCTCGCGGGCGAACCAGTCCCTGGCCCGGCTCGCGGCCAGCGCCCAGATGCTGTCGGAGCAGATCGCGAGCAGCCCGAAGACGGTGCCGAGCAGCGCCAGCGGTACGCCGGGGCGGCTCGCCCCGTCGGCCACGAACTGCGGCAGGAAGGCCACGAAGAACACGATCGTCTTCGGGTTGGTCGAGCCCACCAGGAAGCCGGTGCGGATCGCCCGGCCGCGGCGTTCGGGCAGCCGCTCGGAGCGCTCCATCGCCAGCCGCGCGGCGCCGCGGTGACGGATCGCGCTGATCCCCAGCCACACGACGTACGCCGCTCCGACCAGCTTCAAGATCGAGTACGCCGCCGCGCTGGCCGCCACCACGGCACCCAGTCCGACGGCGACACAGAGCACCTGGGCCATCAGCCCGAGACCGTTGCCCAGCACGGACAGCAGCGCCTCCCGGCGCCCGACGGTCAGGGCCCGGCCGATCGTGAACAGCAGGCTCGGCCCCGGCACCTGGATGAACAGGATCGAGGCGACGAGGAAGGCTAACCACTGGCTGGCGGAAGGCATGGAGTCATTGTCCGCGACTCGACGTCGGCGGTCATCTCGTTATAGTCGCTGCGTGATCTTCAAGCGCGTCGGGACCGACAAGCCCTATCCTGCCCACGGTCTCGACGCTCGAGCCTGGGCAGAGGTGCCCCCCACGCAGGTGCGCCTGGACGAGCTCGTGACCACCAAGGCCACGCTCCAGCTCGAGGCTCTCCTCGACGACGACTCCACCTTCTTCGGCGACCTGTTCGCCCACGTCGTCCTGTGGCACGGCGACCTCTACCTCGAGGACGGGCTCCACCGCGCCCTCCGGGCGGCCCTGCAGCAGCGCAACGTCCTGCACGCCCGGGTCTACGCGGTGGAGCGCTGATGGGCCTTCGGCAGAAGCTGCGCTCGGCGGCGACTCTCGGCGTACTCACGATTCTGCTGCTGCTCGGCGTGGTCTGGGGCTGGTCCCACCTGACCGAGCCGTTCCCGTCGCTGTCCGGCGGGGGCGGCGACGACACCCCCGAGTCGTCGTGCACCGACCGGGCGGTGAAGGCCGGCCAGAAGATCCACAGCAACATGATCACGGTCAGCGTCTTCAACGCCGGCACCACCGAGGGGCTCGCCACCGACGTGATGGAGCAGCTCGAGGCGCGCGGCTTCGCCCCCGGCAACACCGGCAACGCGCCCCGCTCGGTCGACGACCCCGGTACGGCGGTCGTCTACAGCAACGCGCCCAGCGACCCCGCGGTGAGACTGGTGGCTCGGCAGTTCGGCCTCGGCACCCAGGCGGTCAAGTCGTCGGGCGAGCCGCTCGGCATCGGCATCGTCGTGGTCGTCGGCAACGACGTGAAGAAGCTCGTCCAGTCGCCGCGCGCCATCGTCGCCGACGTCGCCACGTCGGTCTGCGGGCCGTCGGCGGTCTGACGCGGTCAGACCTGGTCGCGCCGGTCGGGGCCCAACCACTGCGCCAGCCGACCGCCGATCGACACCTGGCGAAGCCGTTCCTCGGTCGCCTCGCGGACCTTGCGCGGGGTCACCACGAGCAGGTCGTCGCCATGACGGAGCACGGTCCGTTTCTCCGGCACCATCGTCTGGCCGTCGCGGATCACCATCGACACCGAGGCGCCCACGGGCAGCCGCAGCTCCCCCACCTCGACGCCGTGCATGAGCGACCGTGGGCTGATGGTGACCTGCAGCAGATCGGCCGCGATCCGTTCGAGCGGAGCGGCCTCCACCTCCAGGTCGCGCGGCTCGGAGCGCCGGGCCACCCGGAGCACCTTGGCCGCCCACGGAAGCGTCGGGCCGGTGAGCAGGGTGTAGATCACCACCATCACGAAGACCAGGTCGAACAGCCGCTTCGACCCGTCGACTCCTTCGGCGAGCGGGATGGTGGTCAGCACGATGGGAACGGCGCCGCGCAGCCCCGCCCACGACATGAACGTCAGGTCCCGCCACGGCATCGGCTGCACGACCGAGCTCGCCAGCACCGACAGCGGCCGGGCCACGACGGTCAGGATCAGCCCGGCGGTCACGGCCAGCAGCACCGTGTGGAGTGTGATCCGGACCGGCGAGAGCAGCAGGCCGAGCATCACGAAGAGCCCGATCTGGGCCAGCCAGGCGAGTCCCTCCGCGAACGACCGGGTGGCGCTGCGGTGCGGCAGCTCGGTGTTGCCCAGGACGAGCGCGGCGACGTACACGGCGGCGAAGCCTGAGACGTGGCCGGCGGCTCCCCCGGCGTACGCGAGGAAGGCCAGGCACAGCACGGCCAGCGGGTAGAGGCCGGACGACGGCAGCGCGGCGCGGCGCATCAGCCAGGCACCGCCGAAGCCCACCGCCAACCCGATGAGTACGCCGCCGGCGAGCTCGTAGGCGATCGTGCCGAGGACGTACCAACCGCCGTGCTCCGCCCACGCGTCGGTCGAGACCAGCGTGACCAGTACGACGGTCGGCGCGTCGTTCAGCCCGGACTCCGCCTCCAGCGCGCCGGTGAGCCGCCGCGGGAGTGGCACGACGCGGAGCACCGAGAAGACAGCCGCCGCGTCGGTCGGCGACGTGACCGCGCCGAGCAGCACGGCCAGCTCCCACGGCAGCCCGAGCAGGTAGTGCCCGGCCAGCGCCATCACGGTTACCGAGACCGCTACCCCGAGCGTGGCCAGCGACAGGCCCAGCCGGATCGCCGGGCGGATGGTCGGCCAGTGCGTGGTCAGACCACCCTCGGCCAGGATCACCACCAGCGCGGCGAAGCCGAGCGCGTGCGCCATCGCGGCGTCCTCGAACTGCACGCCGAAACCGGACTCGCCCAGCACGACGCCCATCAGCAGGTAAACGAGCAGGCTCGGCAGCCCGGATCGGGAGGAGACCCGGACCGCCAGGATCGCGAGCAGGGTGACCGCGGAACCGACCAGGAGGAACGAGTCGAGGTCGTGGACGTCGAACGTCAAGGGTGTCCTCTCCGCGTCGGTGGCCGTCATTCTACTGAGCGGGCTACCGAGCGGGCGCTCCCACGAGCGGAGGTTCACGCGTGGAGCAGTCCACCCGGATCCATCGCAGCCGCTGCGGGACCACCGTGTGGCAGGGTTACGCCGAGCCCCGGGGATAGCACCGAAATTCCGACAAAATTCTTGGTTTGAGATGTGTCGGACCGGGGAAAGGGGCTCCGGAAGAAGAGGGGTGATCCATGTACGGCGACAGCGCCGCCATGCGCAGACGGGTTCGTCAGCTGCGGGAACAGGCCGTCGACGTCCGCGCTCTGGCCGAACGGCTGGTAGCTCAGGCGGATGCGATCGACTGGCAGGGTCGGGCCGCCGACGCGATGAGGGAACGGATCCGCGAACGCGCCGAACACCTCCGCGAGTGCGCCCACCGCCACGACAACGCGGCGGAGGCGCTCGACCGCCACAACGGCGAGGTGGGCCGGCTCAAGGAGTCCATCTCCGAGGTGGAGCACAAGGCGAGCTCCCTGGTCACCGACGCCAAGACCCGAGTCGCCCGGATCGAGGCACACGACGACCCGGACGGCGTGGTCCGGCAGGCCACGCCCGAGGACCGCCTGCTCGTCGACTTCACCCCGCCCAAGTCAGGCCACAAGGACTGGCTGACCGTCGAACTTCCCGGATTGTGAGCCATGGCCACCGTTGATCTCTCCGTTGCCCCGGCGACCCCACCCGCGGACTTCGGCACCCTCGAAGGGCTGCCGCGCCGGCTCGCGCTGACTCTCGCCGAGCTGCGCCACCTGGCCGGCCTGGCCGGCGACGCGCCGCTGCCGTTCGACGTCACCGCGCCGAAGGTCGGCAGCTCCCTGGACGACCGGCTCGGCCAGAGCCGCGCCAGCCTCGAGGACCAGGCGTACGTCGAGGCCCTCGCCGCCCTGCACGAGCCCACCGAGTCGCTGGTCAAGCGCGGGCTGGTCGCCGACGGCGTCGCCGACCCGGGCGTGCTGGGCGCGATCGGCCTCCTCGCGAAGCCCAGCCTGGCCGTCGACCTCGACGTCACCGTCGCCGGCACCCGCGCCAAGGCCTGGCACCGGCACGCCGGCTCGGCGGTCGCGACGCTGGCGACTGCCGACGGGCTGGTGTTCGAGCTGGCCTGGTTCGAGCCCGCCCAGTGGGCCGGCGAGCTGGCCCGGGTGGCCGCCGTACCGGAGGACATCGAGCTCGACGCCTCGCAGGTGCCGGGCCTGGTCGACCTGCCTTACGAGCTGATCGACGGCGCCGGCGAGGCGCTGCGCACCCAGCGCGGCGACCTGTTGCCGGTGATCGTCGCGGCCCACTCCGGCCAGGTGGTCGACGGCGACGGCAAGCCCGTCGCCGACGGCCTGGTCGGCCCGATGATCAGCGCGCTGCTCTCCGAGACCCGGGGCCGGCTGCGCGGCATGGCGGCCGACGTGTCCGAGGAGGGCGCCCCCGTCGTCGGCGTGGTCTCGTGGATCCTGCTCGAGGACGGCTGGCGCTCGCTGCGGGCCCATCAGGCGGGGGCCGACCGCCGGGTGGAGGTACGCCGCGTCGAACCGTCCGACCTCGGGTCGCTGCTCGCGCCCGTCCTCGCGGAGGTGGCCTCATGAGCGAGAACACGAACGAGATCGCCGACGGCGTCGTACAGGACAAGTACGACCGAATGATGCAGCTGGCGTCGTCCTTCGACACCGCGGGTGAGGAGATGCGCCAGCGCGCCGCGCTCGGCGCCGAGGTGCTCGCCGACGAGGGCGTCGCCGAGTCGGCCGAGCTGTCTCCGAAGACGTGGAAGGAGGCCGAGAACGACGTACTCCTCGCGACGAGCGGACGCGGCGGCCTCCTGGACCGGTCGGTCGAGCTCGACGCCGACGCGCTGATCGTGCGCGCGACCGTGATGACCTACCGGTGGATCGACGAGCTGCAGGCGGTGGCCGAGCGGACACTGGGCTCGGTGGCCGGCCGCGCGATCGGCTACCTCGCCCCCGAGGTCGCGCTCGGTGGTGCGATCGTCTCGGCCGGGCTGATCGAGACCGACGCGCTGGACCGTGACGAGCTGGCGTCGTACCTCAACGAGCTCGCCGAGAGCAATCCCGACCTGATGGATCACTTCACCAGCGGTGGCGGCGGCCTGCTCGACCGGCTGCAGATGCGGGCGCTGCTCACCGTCGCGCTGCTCGGCGGCCCCAAGGGCCGGCCGGCCGCGGCCGCCGGGCTGCGGGCGATCGGCGTGGGCGCCTTCGCGGTCGATGCGACCGACGCGCTGCGCGACATCGCGGGCGGGTTCACCGACGCTGCCTCGTCCGCGGGCGCGTCGACGGCGGAGCAGTCCGCGGCGCCGAGCAACCTCGAGCAGCTGATGGCCGAGCTGGCCGACTCCGACCTGCCGCGGGTGCAGCAGGTGAGCGACGGCCGGTACATCGCCTACCTGCCCGGCCAGGCGGCCCGCCGTGGCGAGCTGCGCCTGGTCGGCAGTGACCGGAGCGGCGAGGTGGCCGCGGCGGTGGCCGCCATCGAGTCCGCGGTCTCCGACGGTGCCCACGTCATGTTGGTCGGCTCGGCGCAGGGCGGCGTGACCGCCGCCGAGATCGCGTCCGCGGCGGGGTCGTCGAAGTTCTCGGTCGACCAGGTGGTGACGATCGGCTCGCCGTCCTCGCAGGTCGCGACGATCCCGGAGTCGGCTCGGGTGCTGTCTCTCGAGGACCGATCCGACCCGGTCGCGCTCCTCGGCTCCCTGATCAACGCCAACGTGCGCAACCGCCTGACCGTCGTGTACGACGGCGGCGCGGCGACCGGCAAGGCGGCGTACGTCGCCGGCGGTCGGGCCGCAGACGGTGCGGTCAACGCCGACCTGCGCGCCGAGATCGAGCGGATCCAGTCGCTGGGGTACCTGGCGGGCTGAGAGTTTGGGGTCGCCAGTTTCCCCGGATATCCGGGTGTTCTGACGGTTGTCAGGGGTTGCAGTCCCTGACAACCGCAAGTTTCCCCGGATATCCGGGGAAACTGGCAACCCCCTCACACCAGGTCGTGCACGAACTCCCCGAGCTGCGTGAGGTTGCGACACTCCACCATCGGTACGACGCGGCCGTACTCACGCGCCGCCGAGTCGCCGGAGTTCCAGTTGCGTCGGTGCTCGGGGTTGAGCCACCACGCATGACGGGAGCGGTCGACCATCGAGGCGAGCTCGTCGACGGCCAGGTCGCTGTAGTTGGACCGGGCATCCCCGAGCACGAGCAGGCTCGACTTGGGGCCGAGCGCGTCGGCGTACTCGCGATTGAACACCGTGAACGCCCGCCCGTAGTTGGTCCGCCCGAACATCGCCGCGTGCCGGATGCTCTCGGTCAGCCGGACCATCGCGTCGCCCACGTCGGCGCCGGGCACGAACTCCGAGGTCACCTCGTGCACCGTGTCGACGAAGGTGAACGCCCTCACCTTCGTGAACTGCTCCCGCAGCGCGAAGACCAGCAGCAGCGTGAACGACGCGAAGTTCGCCACCGACCCGCTCACGTCGCACAGCACGACCAGCTCGCTGCGGTGCGGCCGCTTCGACTTGTGGTGCGTGGTCAGCGGTACGCCGCCGGTCGACATCGAGGCCCGCACCGTACGCCGGAAGTCCAGCGCCCGCCCCCGGGTCGCGTGCTGCTCCTTGGTCAGTCGGGTGGCCAGCCGCCGCGCCAGCGGCTGGATCTGCCGGCGCAGCTCGACCAGGTCCGCCTGCCGCGCGGAGGTGAAGTCGAGGACGTCGATGCTCGGCCGGAGCGTGTTGCGCGCGACGTGCTCGGGGCCCTTCTCCTCGGCCAGCCGGCGCCGGGCGTCCGACTCGACCAGGCTCCGGTACGCCGCCATCCCGCGCTCGACGTCGCCGCTCGCGGCCGCCCGCGCCTCATCGTCGAGGTCGTCGGCCCCGAGCGCCTGCAGCACCCGCGCCATCAGTCCTTCGGGATCGACCCGCCGCAGAGCCGAGTACGCCGACCAACCGGCCAGTCCCGGCCCGCGTCCCGGCATCGACCCGAACCGGCCCATCGCCTCGGTCGCCAGCTCCCGCAACGCGCTCTCGACGCCTTCGTCTCCCGGCGCGTCGGCCGCATCGGCCAGCGCGGCGGCCAGCCGGTCGCGCAGGTCCTCGAGCGCGGTCGCATTGTCCTTGACGCCGGGCGCGGCGTCGGCGTCGGAGTCGGCATCATCGTCGGCCGCCGCGGCACCAGCCGCCCCCGACCCGAGCAGTCGCGGGAAATACAGGTCGAAGATCTGGTCGAAGCTGGCCCGATGCGGCTGCCGCTTGACCAGCGTGGCGGCGTACACGGCACGTAGCGTCTCGCGGTCGGTCCAGGCGACCCGGCTCAGCGCGGTGGCCGCGTCGACGTCCTCGGCGAGGCTGACCGGGAGGCCGGCCGCGCGGAGCGCCTCGACGAAGGCGACGTGTCGCTCGAGGAGCGCCATCTCGGAGGCCCGCTAGCGCCGGCGCCGCTGCCGGGCCGCGCGCTGCTTGAGCGCGGCCAGCGCCTTGTCGTGGTCGGAGGCGTGCTTGAGTACGACGCCCAGGGTGCGCTCGACCGCGGCCTCGTCGAGCGTGCCGATCTGGAGCGCGACCAGGGTCCGGGCCCAGTCGATGGTCTCGGCGATGCTGGGTGCCTTCTTCAGCTCCAGCGCGCGCAGCTCGTCGACGACCTCGACCACCTGGGCGGCCAGGTCGTCCTCCAGCTCCGGGACGTGCGACAGCACGATCTCGCGCTCCCGTTCAGCGTCGGGGTAGTCGATGTGCAGGAACAGGCAGCGCCGCTTGACCGCCTCGGAGAGCTCACGGGTGGCATTGGAGGTGAGTACGACGAACGGCCGGCGTACCGACTCGATCGTGCCGAGCTCGGGGATCGTGACCTGGAAGTCTGAGAGCACCTCGAGCAGCAGGCCCTCCACCTCGACGTCGGTCTTGTCGACCTCGTCGATCAAGAGCACGGTCGGCTCCTCGCGGCGGATGGCCGTCAACAGCGGCCGGGTCAGCAGGAACTCGTCGGTGAAAATGTCGTCGTGCGTCTCGCTCCAGGCCCGGTCGCCGGGCGCGGCCTGAATCCGGAGCAGCTGCTTCTTGTAGTTCCACTCATAGAGCGCGCGGGCCTCGTCGAGCCCCTCGTAGCACTGCAGCCGGACGAGTTCGCCCCCCGTCGCCGCCGCCACCGCCTTGGCCAGCTGGGTCTTGCCGACGCCCGCGGGTCCCTCGACGAGGAGTGGCTTCTCGAGGGCGCCGGCGAGGTACGTCGTCGTACACGTCGCCTGGTCCGCGAGGTAGCCCTGTGCGTGCAAGCGCTTGCTCACGTCGTCCGGATCGCTGAACCAGGTCACGCGGGCGAGCATAGGCCACGGTCGTTCGGCTGCCGGTTTCCCCGGATATCCGGGGGTTCTGACGGTTGTCAGGGGTTGCAGTGCCTGACAACCGCAAGTCCCTCGGTAAGGCCGGGGAAACCGACGCCCAGACTCATCCCGCGAACTGGCGCTCCACCAACCCGACCAGGGCCGCATGCGAATCCCCGTCGGCCGCGACGACAAGACCACCGACGCCGGTGTGGAGCGGTTGGCCGCGCAGGCCGGTGACGACGCAGCCGGCCGCCTGGCACAGCGCGATCCCGGCGGCGAAGTGGACGCTGTCGCGCAGGTCGCCGTCGGTGAGGTACGCCGCGCGCCGGCCGTCCGCGACCCAGGCCAGCGCGAGCGTGGTCGACAGCACCCGTGGCCGGAACCTCGCCGCGAAGCCGTCCTCCCCCAGCAGCCGCACCGCTCGGAAGGAGCGCCCGTTCGGGTACGGCGCGTCCAGGTTGACGTCGACCAGCCCGGACGTGGCGTCGGGCACCGCCGGCCGGTCCGACCCCGGGTCGTCGAGACGGCGTACCCACGCGGCCTCGCCGTCGGTCCACCAGGCCTCGCCGGCGAGCGGGTCCGCGACCGCGGCGGCGCTGACCTCGTCGCCGACCCGGAGCGCGACGTTCACGGCGACCAGCGGCGTACGGGCTGCGAAGTTGAGGGTGCCGCACAACGGGTCGACCAGCCAGGTGCGCGCGGCCTCGGCCGGCCCGGTCAGCCCCTGCTCCTCACCGAGTACGCCGTCGCCGGGCCGCGCCGTTCTGATCAGCGAGGTGATCGCCCGCTCGGCCTCCACGTCGGCCTCGGTGGCGAAGTCGGGCGGACCATCGACATCCGGGGTCTTCAGCAGGCGGGTCAGCGAGGCGCCGTACGTGGCGCGGACGACGGCCGCGCCGGCGGAGACGGCGGCCAGGGCGAGTTCGGCGTCGGGCACCCGGCGAATCTAGTGGTCGCACGCAGACAGCCGTCACCGGGAGGCAGGTGGGATTGACGAGTCGTGCGGAGACCGGGGAAGGTCGGGTCGCACATCTCGGTTCGTCTTGCGACGACTGCCTCCCGGCGACGGCCGGATTGAAGGTTTGTCCGGCCCTTCCACCGGTGTTCCCATGGTGGTCACGGGCGCCCGCCCTGTCCTGCGAACTTGGCAAAGACAAGGTCAAGAATTCGGTGGTCCAGACGCTTCGGCAGCGCCGTGCCGGCCGGCTCCGGCGGCGAACCGAGCGGCCCCGGCCGCCCCCTCCGCGAGCACCTCGCGGCCGAGCTCGAACTCTCGCTCCAGCGCCGCCGCCTCACCCGCTGTCTCGCCCACCGACTCGCGGCCCGACAGCACCGAGGACCGGTCCGAGCGCAGGCACGCCTGCGGCAACGCGGCCAGCTGGTGGGCCAGCTCCTCCGCGCGCGCCCGCGCCGTGCCAGTCGGTACGACACGGTTCGCCAGCCCGATCGCCAGCGCCTCGGCGGCGTCGACGGCCCGCCCGGTGAGGATCAGGTCCATCGCCCGGCTCTCGCCGATCAGCCGCGGCAGCCGGACCGTCCCGCCGTCGATCAACGGCACCCCCCAGCGCCGGCAGAACACACCGAAGGTCGCATCCTCCGCGGCCACCCTCAGGTCTGCCCACAGCGCCAGCTCGAGGCCGCCCGCGACGGCGTACCCCTCGACCGCGGCGACCACCGGCTTGCCCAGCCGCATCCGGCTCGGCCCCATCGGACCGTCGCCGGTGGGCTCGAGCCGGTTG
>DASXRJ010000307.1:0-4845 GCA_036506675.1 Nocardioides sp.
GGCGGCGTACGCCGTCAGCGAGCGGGTTGACCCGATGCAGACGCTGCGTGACGCGCAGGGCTTCATCTCGGTCGAGGTGCCGCGTTCGTGGGAGACCTCGCTGGCCCGCGACGGCTGGACGCCTCCCGGCGCGACGGCCAGCTACCCGGCGCTGCGAGTCGGCCGCGCCGACGACCCGTCCGGCGTCTTCGTGGGGCTGATGCCCGGCACCGAGATGCCCAACGCGCTGCCCGGCCACGACGAGTGCGCCAACGAGGAGGAGCCGGTCTTCGGCTCGTCCCGGAATCGCCGCATGCAGACGGTCGCCTACACCGAATGTCCGGGCGTCATCATCGAGCGGGTGATCCGGGTGTCCAGCAACCGCTGGCTGTGGATCCAGGTGCGCAGCGAGGACCGCGCCAGCGCCAACCGGGTGCTCGACAGCATCGACACGCAGGGCCTGTGACCCGACATCCACCTGAGGGTCGGCCCGGCGGCGACCAGCTGCCGGGCCGTCGTCGTACCCGGGGCCGGGGCTTTGCCGGTTGTCGGCCGGACCGTCGTCGCACCTCGGGTCGAGGTTCCCCCAACCCGCAGCTCCTGGGCCGCGCTGTCCTGCTCGGCCGGCGTCGTGGCGGGTCGGCGTACCGAAGGGCAGGCAGTTCGCGCCGACACGCCGGGCGACCGCTAGGTACGTCGGCGAGTCGCGGCGAACTGCCCGTCGTTCCGCACGGACGGCTCGCCCTGCCAGACCCGTCGGGTCAGACCTTGTGGACCGTGCCGACGACGTACTCCAGCAGCGCGTCGAGGCCCTCCCTGTCGCGGATCCGGCCGGAGACGGTCACCTCGAAGATCCCGGTCATGGAGCCAGGCGGCGAGATGAAGTAGCTGTGCTGGTAGCGGAGATAGCCGTCGTCCGTCAGGTAGGTCAGGGAGACGTCATGGTCGCTGATCTCCAACTGCTCGGCCGCTCGGTAGGCGCTCGCGATCGCGGCGTACCGAGTCTCGGCCAGGGAGGACGTCGAGGCCGGCACCGTTAGTGGGTTGACCCGCAGCGAATAGGTGAAATCGGGGTTGCCGGGCAGGGTCAACCGGTCGCCGGCGCCGTTGGTCGGGAAGAGGTCCCAGTCCTCTGGGGCGTCGTACGCCCAGGTCTGCGAGGTGCCGGCGATGGTGTGCTCTTCGAAGGTCAGGGCCGAGAAGTCGAGAGCCGGGTAGTCGTTGCGGTCGGGCTTGACCGGATAGGTCGGTGACGAGGTCGGTGACGAGGTCACGGTCGGGACGGACGGCGTACCGGCCGGCATCGGGACGGCCTCGGAGGCGTCGGTGAGGTGCACCCGGGTGAGCTCGCTGACGGCGTACCCGGCGGCGACGCCGACCACGAGGCACACCGCTACCGCGGCGACTGCCGAGCCGATGGCCCCCCGCTGGTCCCGTTGCACGGGCCAACCGTATCGAGGCCGGTCCCGTCGTGTCCTGGGGTGCCCACGAGTTGCGCGGCTCACACGCGCGAGGGATGGTGACTGCATGACCCACAACGTCTATTTCGAGAAGCACCGGCAGCGCCTCGACCAGGCCCTCGCCGCATGCCGCGACCGTTCGTACTTCAGCGCCTTCGACGAGTCCCCCTCGCCCCGGGTGTACGGCGAGTCCGCGGCCGCCGAGGGCAAGGCGGCCTTCGAGGCCTGGCTCGACACCGACTTCCCGCTGACCACGCCGGGCGCTAGCGGCACGGTGGCCACCGAGCGGTCGCCGTACGGCTTCGACCTGGGGGTGCGCTACCCGCGGGTCAGCGACGTCGAGGCACTGACCACGGCCGCCTCCGCGGGTCTCAAGGCCTGGCGCGACGCCGGCCCGCAGGCGCGCGTCGGCGTCTGCCTGGAGATCCTCGACCGCCTGCACGCCCGGATCTTCGAGCTGGCCAACGCGGTCCAGCACACGTCGGGTCAGGCCTTCGTGATGGCCTTCCAGGCCGGCGGCGCGCACGCGCTCGACCGCGCGCTCGAGGCACTTGCGTACGCACATGACGAGATGGGCCGGGTGCCCGCGACCGCGATCTGGGAGAAGCCGGGTCGCGGCGAGCCGCTGCGGATGGAGAAGACGTACACCGTCGTACCCCGCGGGCTGGCGCTGGTCATCGGCTGCAACACCTTCCCGACCTGGAACTCCTGGCCCGGCCTCTTCGCCTCGCTGGTCACCGGCAACCCGGTGATCGTCAAGCCGCACCCGGGCGCCGTACTCCCGCTCGCGATCACCGTGCAGGTGTGCCAGGAGGTGCTGTCCGAGGCTGGGTACGACGCCAACCTGGTCACCCTGGCCGCCGAGGACCCGTCCGACAAGCTGGCCGCGAACCTGGCCATCCACCCGGCCGTCAAGCTGATCGACTTCACCGGCGGCAACGCCTTCGGCGACTGGCTGGAGATCAACGCGCGGCAGGCGACGGTCTTCACGGAGAAGGCCGGCGTCAACACCATCGTGCTCGACTCCACCGACAACTTCCGCGGCATGTGCCAGAACCTTGCCTTCTCCTTCGCGCTCTACACCGGCCAGATGTGCACCGCGCCGCAGAACCTCTACCTCCCCGCCGCCGGGATCGGCACCGACGACGGCGTCAAGACGCCCGCCGAGGTCGCCGCCGGGATCGGCGCCGCCTTCGAGAAGCTGCTCGGCGACGACGCGCGGGCGGTCGAGCTGCTCGGTGGGGTGGTCAACGACGGCGTACTCGACCGGCTCGCCGAGGCGCCCTCGCGGGGTGAGGAGTACGTCGCCAGCCGGACGGTCACCCACCCGGCGTACGCCGATGCGACCGTCCGGACGCCCACGCTGATCGGGCTGACCGCGGGCACCGACGCCGAGGTCTACGAGTCGGAGTGCTTCGGCCCGGTCGCGTACCTGATCGCGACGTCCGGCACCGACGAGTCGATCGCGCTGTTCCGCGACACCGTGCAGCGGCACGGCGCGATGACGGCCGCGGTCTACTCGACCTCGCCGGAGGCGATCGCCTCGATGCGCGAGGCCGCACTGGATGCCGGGGTCGCGCTGTCGGAGAACCTGCTCGGTGGGGTCTTCGTGAACCAGTCCGCGGCGTACTCCGACTTCCACGGCACCGGCGCCAACCCGGCCGCCAACGCGTCGTACACCGATGCCGCGTACGTCGCCTCCCGTTTCCGCTTCGTCCAGTCCCGCCGTCACATCTGACCTCTCCTCTCTCGCCGAAGTGGCGAGTTTGGCCCCGCGAGGCGGCGAGTTTGGCCCCGCGAGGCGGTGAGAATTGCCGGCCGAGGTGGCGAGTTTGGCCCCGCGAGGCGGTGAGAAATGCCCGCCGACGTGGCGAGATTGGCCCTCAGCCGGCTGCGAGCAGACCGACGCCAAGCGAGATGAGGCTGATCGCCAACAGCAACCCGCCGGCAAACACCAGGGCGATCAGGCCGTTGGGTCGCTCGCGGCCGCGGCCCATGGAGGAGAAGAAGAACCCCGCCGGCATCAAGAGAGCCGAGATCGCCACTCCGCTCCGGGAGAGCCAGTCGAAGAACCCGGTCTGCGCCGTACTGTCCGCAAGCAGCTGGCAGACCAACGCCAATACCAGCAGTACGCCGGCATGCGCGTGGCCGGCTCGCGCGAACCTCTCCTGAAACGGCGTCACCTCGGCCCGGCCGGTGACGATCCGGACCATGTAGAGCCCGCCGCTCTCCACGGTCACCAGCGCAATCAGCAGGATCCCCGCCAGAACACGCGACTCATCGGACAACATCAAGCTCCCCCTCGCCTCTGCACCGTGACGCAACCTTGGCTTCATCGTGGCCAGCCGAGGCGCAGATGTCGACCCCGCGAGGTGGCGAAATTGGCCCCGCGAGGTGGCGAAAGTTGCCGTGCGAAGTGGCACAAATTGCCCCGGCGCAGGGGCTGGGCAGAGCGCCCGCGTGTGAGTAGGGTCACACCCACTCAATCCGACTCGGAAGGATCGACATGGCTGATCCGTCAGGACGACCGGGCCGCAACCAGTGGCTCCTGATCATGGTGTTGCTGGTGCCGGCGATCGTCGTACCCCTGCTGGTTCCTCTGTACGACGAGGTCGACCCGAAGCTCTTCGGGTTCCCATTCTTCTTCTGGTTCCAGTTCGCCCTGATCCTGTTCGCGGCCGGGCTGACCTGGTTGGCCTTCAAGATCAGCCAGGCCGCCGAGCGACGCGACCGAGGAGCCCGCCGATGAGCGGGGTAGCGGTCGGCGTCTTCGTCTTCTTCTTCCTGCTGGTCACCGTTCTCGGCTTCGCCGCTGCACGCTGGCGGCGGGTGGAGGCCCTCGACAGCCTCGACGAGTGGGGCCTCGGCGGGCGCGGTTTCGGCAGCTTCATCGCGTGGTTCCTGATCGGCGGCGACCTTTACACGGCGTACACCTTCATCGCCGTGCCGGCCCTGCTGTACGCCGGCAGCGCGGTCGGGTTCTTCGCGGTGCCCTACACGATCATCGTCTATCCGATCATCTTCCTGTTCCTGCCGCGGCTGTGGTCGGTCAGCCACCGGCACGGCTACGTCACGCCGGCCGACTTCGTGCAGGGCCGCTACGGCAGCCGGCCGCTCGCGCTCGCGGTCGCGGTGACCGGCATCCTGGCGACGATGCCCTACATCGCGCTGCAGCTGGTCGGCATCGAGGTCGTGCTCCAGGTGATGGGCCTGCAGGCGGGTGAGGACTCGCCGTGGGTGGTGCAGCACCTCCCGCTGTTCATCGCCTTCGCCGTGCTGGCGGCGTACACCTACTCCTCGGGGCTCCGCGCGCCGGCGCTGATCGCCTTCGTCAAGGACTTCCTGATCTACCTGGTCATCATCGTCGCCGTGATCTACCTGCCGTCGAAGCTCGGCGGCTGGGACC
>DASXRJ010000308.1:0-3756 GCA_036506675.1 Nocardioides sp.
CACCGACCTCTACGACTTCCAGGCCAACGTCGACGGCGCGCGGATCGGGTTCGAGGGCGTCGAGCCGATCCTGATGCAGAAGGACCCCGAGCTGGCCACCACGCTGCGCACCCGGTTCGCCGCGCTGCAGAAGCTGCTCGACGGTCAGCGCCGCGGCGACGGCTTCGTGTCGTACGACCAGATCAGCAAGCCCGACATCAAGAAGCTGGCGGACGCGGTGAACGCACTGTCCGAGCCGCTCTCGGAGCTCACCGCGGCGGTGCTGGCATGAGCACCCCATCCGAATGCTCGCTTCGCTCCGCTTCGCACGGGGACCCCGCATGAGTGTCTCCCGCCGTTCCCTGATCGGTACGTCGGCCGCGGTGGTCGGCGCCGCGGGCATCGCCACCGGTGGGTACGCCGCCGGGCGGGCCGAGGGCGCCGACCCCAAGGCGGCCGGCGCCGCGGCGTCGTACCCCTTCCGCGGCGAGCACCAGGCCGGCATCGTCACGCCGGCCCAGGACCGCCTGCACTTCGCCGCGTTCGACGTCACCACCAGCTCCCGCGCGCAGCTGATCGCGCTGCTGAAGGCATGGACGCACGCCGCCGAGCGGATGACCCAGGGCCTCCCGGCCGGCGACATCGGGCCGACCGAGGGCGCCTTCAACGTGCCGCCCGACGACACCGGCGAGGCGATCGGGCTGCCGGCCTCGGGTCTGACGATCACCTTCGGCTTCGGGCCGTCGCTGTTCGTCGACGCCAAGGGCCGCGACCGGTTCGGACTCAAGGACGCGATGCCGGAGGCGCTGGCGCCGCTCCCGCACTTCCCGGGCGACCTGCTCGACCCGGCCCGCTCCGACGGTGACCTGTGCGTGCAGGCCTGTGCCGACGACCCGCAGGTCGCCGTACACGCGATCCGCAACCTGGCCCGGATCGGCTTCGGGACGGTCGCGGTGCGCTGGTCGCAGCTCGGGTTCGGGCGTACGTCGTCCACGAGCACCGCGCAGACCACGCCGCGGAACCTGTTCGGCTTCAAGGACGGCACGGCCAACATCAAGGCCGAGGAGACCGAGGACCTCGACCAGCACGTCTGGGTCAGCGAAGATTCGTGGCTGGCCGGCGGCTCCTACCTGGTCGCGCGCCGGATCAACATGACCATCGAGGTCTGGGACCGCCAGCCGCTGGGCGACCAGGAGTCGTTCGTCGGCCGCACCAAGGCCAGCGGTGCGCCGCTGTCGGGCGGCGGGGAGTTCTCCGAGCCCGACTTCGCGATGCCGGGCAGCGACGGTCCGGTCATCCCGAAGGACGCGCACGTGCGCGTCGTACACCCGGAGTCGAACGACGGCGTCCGGATCCTGCGTCGCGGCTACAACTTCGTCGACGGCACCGACGACCTGGGTGGGCTCAACGCCGGCCTGTTCTTCCTGGCCTTCCTGGTCGACCCGCGGACGCACTTCGTGCCGATGCAGACCAAGATGACCAAGGTCGACGCGCTGATGGAGTACCTCAAGTTCACCGGCTCGGCGCTCTTCGCCGTACCGCCCGGCATCGGCCCCGGCGAGTACGTCGGTCAGGGGCTCTTCGAGGCCTGACTCACGCCGGACGTCATACGGATGGAGTCATGCATGGCTCCATCCGCATGACGTCCCGGCGATCGGTCCGGCGCTCGCGGCTTCGGAGGTAGGGTGGAGCGCGCACAGCGTCGTGCCGCTTCCCTGATGCTTCTCGATGACCCGAGGATCCGCTGTGACCGACCCCGTGACCGACGATGTGACCGACCGGGTGACCGACCACCCTCCGGTAGCCCGCAAGCCCGTCGTACTCATCGGCGAGGAGCTCAGCCCGGCCACCGTCCGGGCGCTCGGACCCGACTTCGAGATCCGGCACTGCGACGGGGCCAACCGCGCCGAGCTGTTGACCGCGATCGCCGACGCCGACGCGCTGCTGGTGCGTTCCGCCACCAAGGTGGACGCCGAGGCGCTGGCCGCGGCGAAACGACTCACCGTGGTCGCGCGGGCGGGGGTGGGCCTCGACAACGTCGACGTCCGCACCGCCACCCAGAACGGCGTGATGGTCGTCAACGCCCCGACCTCCAACATCGTCAGCGCGGCCGAGCTCACGGTCGCCCTGTTGCTCGCCGCGGCGCGGCACGTCAGCGCCGCTCACGCGTCGCTGCGAACGGGGGAGTGGGAGCGGTCGCGGTTCACCGGCATCGAGCTCTATGAGAAGACGGTCGGGATCGTCGGGCTGGGGCGGATCGGCGTACTCGTGGCGCAGCGGCTCTCGGCCTTCGGCATGAAGGTGATCGCCTACGACCCCTACGTGCAGGCCGGCCGGGCCGCCCAGATGGGCGTCCGGCTGGTCGACCTCGACACCCTGCTCGCCGAGTCCGACTTCATGAGCGTGCACCTGCCGAAGACCACCGAGACGATCGGCCTGATCGGCGCCCCCGAGCTCGCGAAGGTACGACGCGGCCTGGTGCTGGTCAACGCCGCCCGCGGCGGGATCGTCGACGAGGCCGCCCTCTACGCGGCGCTCAAGGAGGGCCGGATCGCGGCGGCCGGACTCGACGTGTTCGCGGTCGAGCCGTGCACCGACAGCCCGCTCTTCGAGCTCGACAACGTGGTCGCCACGCCTCATCTCGGCGCCTCCACCATCGAGGCTCAGGAGAAGGCCGGCCTGGCCGTCGCGAGGTCGGTCCGGCTCGCGCTCAGCGGCGAGCTGGTGCCCGACGCCGTCAACGTGCAGGGGGGCCTGATCGCCGAGGACGTCCGGCCCGGCATCCCGCTGACCGAGAAGCTCGGCCGGATCTTCACCGCTGTCGCCGGCGAGGTCGCGCAGACCGTCGACGTCGAGGTGCGCGGCGAGATCACCGAGTACGACGTCAAGGTGCTCGAGCTGGCCGCCCTCAAGGGAGTCTTCGCCGACATCGTCGAGGAGCAGGTGTCCTATGTGAACGCCCCGCTGCTCGCCGCCGAGCGCGGGATCGCCGTACGCCTGGTTGCCGACCCGGAGAGCCCCGACCACCGCAACCTGATCACCGTGCGGGGCACCCTGGCCGACGGCTCGCAGGTCTCGGTGAGCGGCACCCTGATCGGCATCAACCACAAGGAGCGGCTGGTCGAGGTCAACGGCTTCGACGTCGACCTCGAGCCCACCGAACACCTCGCCTTCTTCACCTACTCCGACCGGCTCGGCATGGTCGGCACCGTCGGCGGGATCCTCGGCGACGCGGGCGTCAACATCGCCGGGATGCAGGTCGCCCGGGCCGCGAAGGGCGGTCAGGCGCTGGTCGCGCTGTCGGTCGACTCGGCCATCGAGCAGAGCACGCTCGACGAGATCGCGACGGCGATCGAGGCCAGGTCGGTGCGCGCGGTCGACCTGGTCTGAGGCTCAGCCGAGCAGCTCGGCCTCGCGGGCCCGCATCATGTCGGTCACGGTCGCGAGTACGTCGGCCGGTGCCTTGTCGGGGGAGCCGGCGTCGACGGGCGGCTGCGGGTCGTACTCGATGCCCAGCTGGATCGCCTGAGCCACCCAGTCGCCCGTCTCCTCGGCCACCAGGGTGAGCGCCATGTCGATGCCCGACGAGACTCCCGCCGCGGTGAGGACCTTGCCCTCCTTGACGACCCGGCGGCCGGTCGGGCTGGCGCCGTACGCCGCGAGCTGCTCGTAGGCCAGCCAGTGCGTGGTCGCGTCGACTCCGTCGAGCAGCCCGGCCGCCGCGAGCAGGATGGAGCCGGTGCAGACCGAGGTGGTCCAGGTCGTCGTCGGGTGGAC
>DASXRJ010000309.1:0-4157 GCA_036506675.1 Nocardioides sp.
GCCAGCCTGCGGTCCGCGTTGGCCTGGGCGTTGGCAGCCAGTTGACCCAGGTCGTGGGAGACCACGCAGGTCGTCGTCTGCCGGGCCGAGTTGCCGGCCAGGTCGGTCGCGCCGGCATCCAGGGTGTACGTCCGGCCGTCGCCGGTTCCGAGCCGTTCTGCTCGTAGCCAGACCGTCCCGCCGTCGATGACGACATCCGGAGCCTGCAGCGTCTCCTGGGGTTCGTCGCTGCTGCCGCTGACATCGAAGGAGTCCACGCCGGACAGCGCGTCCGCCGCTTCGACCGACGCCACCTGGACGAGCTGTCCGTCCGGCGGCCACAGCGAGCACGAGTCGGCCGGCATGCCGGACAGGACCGGGGCGGTCTTGTCGATGTTCGCCGTGTAGGTCGCCGTCGTACTGTTGCCGGCCTTGTCCGCGAAGGTCGCCTGGGCCACCTGTGCGGCTCCCTCCGCCGTCAGTGTCACGGACCGGGGGGTGGCCGTCGTCAGGCCGGAGCCGCCGTCGGTCGCCGAGAACAGGACGGTGACGTCGGTGTTGTTCCACCCCGCCGTATTGGGCGGGGGCGTCGCCGAGGTGTCGACGGCCGGCGCCGTCTTGTCGATCCGGATCGTCAGGCTGCGCTTGACGCTCACGTTGTTCGCCTTGTCGACAGCCCAGAACGAGACCGTCGTGATGCCTTCGTTGGCGACCGTGAACGTCGCGAAGTCGCCGTCCACCCGTGTGACGGGCGTCGTCGTGGCGCCGGACAGCTGGTACTCGAGATATGCGACGCCGGTGCCGTTGGGAGCCTCGCCGCCGCCCATCGTGACGGTGACGTCGGAGTTGACCCAGCCCGCGGCGTTCGCGCGCGGCCAGAAGCGGCCGTCGGCGTTCGGCAGGGTGCGATCGGGCAGGACGATGTTCGGGCGGAACACGGCGCGCGCCTTGAGGGTCTCGAACCACGCGTTCAACCCGTTGACGACTCCCTCGTCGTTCACCTCGATGAACTGGTCGTCGAGGGCGTAGTTCCCCAGGAAGTTCAGCTCCGCGGAGCCCAGGTACGCACGCTTGAGCCGTTGCCCGGCCTTGGTGGTCGCGTCGATCCAGTGGGCCTTGGCGATGATCCCCACCGGCAGGCCGCTGGAGGTCCGCTGGTCGCTGATCCTGATGAAGTTGACGCCCGCGCCGATCAGCCACGACTGGACGTTCGCGTCCCAGGTGCCGGCGGTGTACTCGACCGTGCATCCCGACTGCGCGTACTCGATGAGCTTGTTCACCAGCGCGAGTCGCTGCTGGGCCGCGACGTTGTGGCCGAACCGCACCAGTCCCTTCCCGTCAGGCCCCCCGCCGGGAGCGTTGCAGTCCAGGTCCGGCAGGATCTCGGCGACGGGGTCGGGAAGAGTCCGCCGGCGAGGCAGGAAGTAGACGTTGCCGTTGGCAATGGGTTCGCTGCGGTAGTAGTTGTCCGTGCGAACCTGGGCCTTCAGGTCCGCCCAGTAGCGGTTGTAGGCGTCGAACAGGGCCGGGTCGTTCCGGACCACCACGAGGTCGTTGTGGTTACGCACGTAGTCGTTGTTGAACTGGCCGGCCGAGGTCGTCGAGACGAACTTCGACCCGTCCGTCAGCTCGGAGATCGTCCAGAAGCGGTTGTGCATCCCGTAGACGGTGCCGACGGGTGTGACGATGCACGAGTCCACGCCGATGGTCTCGCCACAGGCCGTCACACTTCCGGCCGGCAGGCCGGCGCGGATCAACTGCGTGGCCGGCTCGTTGTTGGACGCCCGGTGCAGGACGATCTGGATGTCGACGCCCCGGTTGTGGGAGTCGACGATCGCCTGAGCGATGCGCATGCGCGAGATCACCGTCTGGGCCATCAGGACCCGGGCGCCCGCCGGGGTCATGCTCATCTGCTGGATGAAGTGGTCCTCCAGCGTGAGGTCCTCGCCACCTTCAGCGGGAGGCACCGTGAACCGCAGCTCGTAGCTCGGGACACCGGTCTGCTGGGTGACGTCGACGGACACCTGCCCGTTCGCCGTTCCCGACGCCGCGGCCGGGATCAGGCCCACCAGGAGGGCGAGTACGACCCTCCGCGACACCTTCGTGAACATCCTCGCTCCTAGGCAGTGGGATTGCTGTTGAGGAGCGACCGAGGCCTCGAAAGCCGCACGGTTCCCCCTGACCTCGGCGACGGCCCACTCGCTCGAGGGAGCTGGCTGTCGCGCTGCGTGGGCCGCCTGGTGGGCGGGCCGAGGCTGTCCGCCGTCGCGGATACGGCGCTGGTGACGCCGGCGCTCGGGCGGTTCCCCCCTTTGCCGATGCTCCGCCGGGCCGCGGCCACCGTCAAGGTCGAGACCTGCTCACCGGCCGGGGTCGGCAGCGCCTGGCCGCTGCGGCGGCCTGGCGGTGCGGCGGTTCAGGCGGCGCCGGTGGGGTTGCGGGCGGGCTCGTGCAGCGCGGGGAAGTTGTCGACCGCCCGGTGGGTACGACCCGCGGGACCGGCGGCGTACGCGGTCAGCAGCCGGGCCATGACGGCCTGGACGAACCGGGTCGCCGCGGTGTCGATGCCGAACTTCCGGCATCGGCCGGCCAGTGCGCAGGTCCAGCGCATGGTGCCGGTGGCGAACACGGCGGCCCCGGATCGGGCGACGTAGTACGTCGAGTCGGAGTACGACCGGGCGCCCTCGCAGTGCACCGGGGAGTGCGCGACGACCTCGAGCGGGCGCGGAGTGCCGGGTCTGGGGTAGGCCCGGTCGTACTCCGGCCCGACCAGGCCGGGGAAGCGGGTCCCCTTGCGGACTCCGGTGCCGATGAACAGCCAGAAGTCCGGCCGCTCGACGACGTACGCGTCGTCGGCGCCGAAGCACTCGTACAGCATGCCGACCAGGTCGTTCTGCGGTTGCGGCGCCGGCTCGTCGGGGAAGTTCGCCGTCACGCGGACGTCGTCGTGCCCGTACAGCGGGTCCTCCCGACCGGCCTTGTAGCAGACGATGACGCGGTTCGCGCCGTACCCGAGGGTGGACGGCTCGAACCGGATGCGGCGGTAGACGGCGTTGGCGCCGAGGAAGGCGAGATTGGCGCCGTTGTCCCGGGCCGCTGTGACGACCCGCTTGAGCTCGGGGGTCCAGTACTCGTCATGACCCAGCGACAGCACGGCCCGCGCGCCGTCGAGCAGGCGCGGGTCCGCCGCGACGTCGGTGACGGCCAGATACGCCAGCGGCGCGTGCTGCCGTTCGGCGAAGGCGACCACGCCCTGCTCGTAGTTGAGGAACACGTTCGCGCCGTCGCGGTCGTACGGCCGGTCGAAGCTGACCGCCCGCGAGCGGCCCGCATAGTCGGTGCGCCCGCCGGCGCCGTGGTAGAGGCTGTAGCCGCCCCAGGCGTTGTACGCCTGCCAGGTGGTGACCGCGTTGAGGATCACGATCCGCCCGGCCGTCGAGACCGATCGCACGACCAGCGGCACGAAATGCGCCCCGGCCCTTCCGGCGTCCAGGCGCAACAGGTAGTCACCCTCGGGCCACCCGGCCGTGGACACGGTCAGCGAGGGATGCCAGGCAGCGGTGACGGTACGAAGCGGGGCGGCGCTGACCACCGCGGCACGCTGCTGCTCGCCGCGCTGCCGGCCCGAGCGCCACACCGCGCGCGCCTGCGCGCCGCCGTACCAGCCCATGCGCAACGCCGTCACGGTGTACGTCGTGGCGGGCGACGAAACGAACAGCCGCACCGGCTGGCCCGGCAGCACACTGGTCCGGTCGGCGTACCCGGTGATCGCGTCGGTCGCCTGGCTCGCGCGGATGTGCCAGCCCGTCACTCCGGGGCGGGAGTTCTCCGCAGCGGTGTCCAGCGTCACCGGGGGTCGCTGCGTCGCGGGCGGCGAACCGGACGACGCCTCGTTGCCCGGCTCCGACCGCACAGGCGATCCGCTCGTGCAGCCGGCCACCATGATCACCCCGATCTGGACCGTTGCCATCCATCGCGTGATCACATGGACCATCATCGCTGGGGTCGCGCCTCAATGCCTCTCACAGCTCGAGATGCCCCAGGGAGGCGCTTGGCCCGAAGCGCGCCGTAGGGTCGGCCATGACGTCGAGCTCCAGCACGACGAGCTCGTTGCGGCCGGCTCGGACGACCGGTCCGGGCACGAAAAGGGTGTGCTGGGGGCCTCGACGCCAATAACG
>DASXRJ010000310.1:0-15257 GCA_036506675.1 Nocardioides sp.
CTGAGGTGCAGCCACCAAACATCGTGATGGCCAGGCTGGCGGCAATGCCGAGTCCGAGACGGTACTGCGAGCGCATCGTGAGGGGTCTCCATCGGGTGGGCGCTGATCGCGGTTCGGGTCGAAGGCTACCGAGCAGCGTCGGGATCAGGGCCACGGCAGGTGCTCCTTGACCTCATCCAGGCCGTCGTTGAGGGTCTCGACGACGGGGTTCGGAACCGGTACGTCGAGCCCCGTGCCCACGCCGACGAGCGGACTGAAGGAGCCCTTGACCTGGAAGTGCCGGTTTCCCTCGTCGTCCCGTCCCAAGGTGGCGTTGGCGCTGGCGCCCGGGCCCAGCTGCGCGGTGCCGATCAGGCCGACGTCCTGACCGAAGAGGTGGAAGTCGTTCTCGATCTCGTAGACGCCGCCGAACATGCCGTTCGCTCCGATGTGAGCCCCGTCCGGCCCGATCGTGGCATCCGCGTCGGCATTCATGCCGGCAGATCCGTCACCGATCAGGTCGAGCGGGATCCCGAAGAGGCTGCCCTGGTAGTCGAAGTCGTGGTGGACGTTCTGGTAGCCGTCGCACTGGAAGAGTCGCATCTTCCACATGCTGATGAACTCCGGGCCCTGGCAGGAGAACGACTTGGAGCGCGGGCCGAAGAGGTCACTGTCGCCGTAGGGAACCTTGTAGTCGGCGATGTCGTGGGTGGAGTCTTCGATCGCCTCCGAGGCCAGGTCGCCGGCGACTTCGACACTGTGAGTCGCATTGTCAAGGATCAGCTGAGCTTTTCGTTGTAGCTCGGTTCCTTCGCGGCTGAGCAGCGGCTCCCCGCTGGTGTCGACGCCCGGCGTCGCGGCCGCCTCGAGGTGAAGTCGAGCCCCCTGCTGGTAGAGCTCGACCGCCCGGTCGGCCTTCTTGATCGCGCCGCGGAGTACGTCGGCGTACGTCTCGAGCTCGGTCGCGACCTCGTCGAGCCGGTCCGCCGCGTGGTACCAGTGCTTGGGGTGAGCGCGCATCTCGGCTTCGAAGGCGTCGGCAGCCAGGCCGGTCCACCCCTCGGCGCGGATCCGTTTGAGCGAGTCGCCCATCGCCTCGAACCTCCGCGCCGTGGTCCGCATCCGACGAGCGTCCTTGTCGACCTGCTCCGGATCGCCGTCGATCACGTCGCTACCGTCGGCAGCGAACCTGAGGTCGCCGCTCATGCGGCTTCCCCCAGTGCGCTGAGCCAGAGCCTCGCGATCCAGCTGTCGGTGTGTTCATAGCAGTACGCCGCGAACTCCAGGCTGTCCCCGGTGCCCTCCGCCAGCAGCCGAAACTCGGCCTCTCGCTCGTCCAGCTCCGCGGTGAAGTCCGCGAGCTCGCTTGTCAGCCGGTCGTGCCCCAGGTCCGCGCCCAGACCCGCCTGGTCCAGGCGCGCCGGGTCGTGGGCGTCGAGCGCCCGGGTGATCTCGCGCTTGGTGGCGCGCAGCTCAGAGGTGAGTACGTCGAACCCGTGGCCGCTGCGCCCACCGCCGACATCGATCGATGCCATGGTTCCCCCGCTCGTTCGTTGAGTGTCTTCCCTCAACATCGTTCCGCCGCGGGGCGGATCGAAAAGAGCAATCGCGAACCTGTGGATAACTCCGAGCCGGTGGGCAGGGGACCGCAGCCTAGGCGGGGGCGTACGTCAGCGGTCGTGCTCGGCGCGCATCGCGGCCTCGGCCTCGGCGATTATCTCGCGCATGGCGGTCTCGGCGGCCACCGAGTCGCGCAGGCGTACGGCGCTCGCCACCCGGTCATGCAGCGCGATCGCCTCGGGCTCGGGGGAGGCGGGCATCATGCCATGGTGGGTGCGGCCGGCGAGCACCTCGGCCACCACCCCACCCAGCGACCGCAGCATCTCGTTGCCGCTGGCCTCCAGCAGCGTCCGGTGGAAGAGCGTGTCGGCCTCGAGGTAGGCGTCGAGGTCGCCGGTCTGCCCGTGTACGACGAGGTCGCTCACGGCTCCCGCGAGAGTCCGGCACTGGTCGGCGGTGGCCCGCTGGGCGGCCAGCGCGGCGGCCACCGGCTCGATGCCGCGGCGCAGCTCGGAGAGCAGCAGCAGCTGCTCGGTGCGGTCGCTTCCGTCGAGCCGCCAGCGGATCACCAGCGGGTCGAAGACGTTCCAGCTGTCTCTCGGCTGGACGGTGATCCCGACCCGGCGCCGCGACGACACCAGCCCCATCGACTCCAGCACGCGGATCGCCTCGCGCGCGACGCTGCGGGACACGCCGTACTCCACGCAGACGCCGTCGAGGGTGAGTACGGCGCCGATCTCGAGCTCTCCGGACACGATCCGGGACCCGAGCGCGGCCAGCACGTTGGCGTGGAGCTCGCGGGTCGGTCGGGGACTGGTCACGCGCACATCTTGTCATCTCACCTGTCGAGCAAACAACAGACTATTTGCCTCGGATGGGTTGCAAAGAGATGATCATTGGGTCACCATGTGACGGCGACCACATCTGAGGAGACAGTGATGACCCATCGACCGCTACTCGTCGTGATGGGCGTGTCCGGTTCCGGCAAGTCGACCGTCGGGGCCGCGATCGCCCAGCGGCTGCGCGTCCCGTTCGCGGACGCCGACGACTTCCACCCGCCCGCCAACATCGCGAAGATGACCGCCGGCCGGGCGCTCGACGACCAGGACCGGGTGCCGTGGCTGGAAGCGATCGGCCGTTGGCTCGCCGCCCACCGGGTCGGTGGCGTGATGAGCTGCTCGGCGCTCAAGCGGTCCTACCGTGACACGCTCCGCAGACACGCGCCGATCGTCGAGTTCCTGCACCTCGACGGGTCGCCCGAGGTGATCACCGCCCGCCAGGCCAGCCGGCCGGGTCACTTCATGCCCACCTCGCTGCTCGCCTCGCAGTTCGCCACCCTCGAGCCGCTCGCCCCCGACGAGCGCGGCGTAGTGGTCGACGTCGCCCAGTCCGTCGACCGCATCGTCGAGGAGTACGTCGCCTCGATCTCCGACCCGTCCCGCACCGAGTTCAGCAGCAAGTCCCGCACCAAGTCCCGCACCGCCCCCACCAAGGAGTCCTGATGTCCGTCCTGCCCGCCGTACTGCCGCTCGCCGGCACCGACCTCGTCGAACCCGTCGCCTCGGGTGGCCGCCTCGTCGTCGCCGCCCTGCTGGCCATCGCGGCCATCGTCGTCCTGATCACGGTTGCGAAGGTGCACCCGTTCCCGGCCCTGATCTTCGGCGGCCTGACCGTCGGCGTCCTGGCCGGCCAGAACGTCACCGACGTGCTGACCAGCTTCTCCACCGGCTTCGGAGCCACGGCCGCGGGCGTCGGCGTACTCATCGCGTTGGGTGCGATGTTCGCCAAGCTGCTCGCCGACTCCGGCGGCGCCGACCAGATCGTCGACACCATCGTCGGCAACGCCTCGGCCCGGGCACTTCCGTGGGCGATGGCGGCCGTCGGCGCGATCATCGGGCTGCCGATGTTCTTCGAGATCGGCCTCGTGCTGCTGATGCCGGTCATCTACCTGGTCGCCCGCCGGGCCCAGGTCTCGCTGATCACCGTCGGCATCCCGGCGCTGGCCGGTCTCTCGGCGATGCACGGGCTGGTCCCGCCGCACCCGGGCCCGCTGACCGCGATCGACTACCTCGGCGCCGACCTCGGCGTCACGCTGGCGCTCGGTGTGCTGGTGGCCGTCCCGACCGTGATCATCGCCGGACCGCTCTTCGGCAAGCTCGCCGGCACCTGGGTCGTCGTACCCGCCCCGCACCTCTTCGACGCCGACCCCGACACCGCGGGCGCGACCCCGACCGGCAGCGCGTCCTCCGGGCTCAGCGGCACGATCAAGACCGCGGTACGCCGTCCGACGTTCGTCGTCACGATCGCGAGCGTGCTGCTGCCGGTGGTGCTGATGCTGGCCAAGGCCGTGGCCGACATCTTCATCGCCGACGAGGAGGACGGCGTGCGCCAGGTCCTCGACGTGCTGGGTACGCCGCTGATCGCGCTGCTCATCGCCGTCGTGGTCGCCATGTTCACGCTCGGCACCGGCTCGGGCATGACCCGCCGGCAGATCTCGGACTGCGTCGAGTCGGCACTCCCGGCGATCGCCGGCATCCTGCTGATCGTGGCCGCCGGCGGTGGCTTCAAGCAGGTGCTGGTCGACACCGGCATCGGCACGCAGCTGGCCGAATGGGCGACCAAGGCCGACTTCCCGGTGCTGATCCTGGCGTGGGTGCTCGCCGTACTCATCCGGCTTGCGACCGGGTCCGCCACGGTCGCCACGATCACCGCGTCGTCGCTGATGGTCGGGCTGGTGGAGGGGCTGAGCACCGGTGAGACCTCGCTCGTCGTACTCGCCGTGGGCGCGGGTTCGGTGTTCTTCTCCCACGTGAACGACGCGGGCTTCTGGCTGGTCAAGGAGTACTTCGGGCTGAGCGTCGGCCAGACCCTGAAGAGCTGGTCGCTGATGGAGACCGTGCTGTCGGTGAGCGGGCTGGTGTTCGTGCTCCTCGTCGGCGTGGTGATCTAGGGTGTGTCTCCCTATCCCATGGCCTGCTGCGCGACGCCCCGCACGCGCCCTGGCTTCGTTGTCGTCGGTCGTCGATGCTGGCGCATCGCCTCCCTCCTCCGCCTTGCCAGCGCACGAACGGGACGCCGCTCGCGACGGCCGAGGATAGGGAGACACACCCTGAGGCAGGTGAGTCGCGGGGGCGGTCAGCAGGGAACCCGGTCCGAGTCGATACCGTCACAACCACCATGCGTTATCTCCTCGCACCCCTCGCCCTGACCGCCCTCCTGGCCGCCGGCTGCGGCAGCGACGACGGCTCTCCGGACGCCGGCTCGCCGAGCAACAGCGAGCCGACCACGCGCGGCCCGGTGCAGACCGGCAAGGTCGTGATCCTGCACGGCACCGCGGCCGGTGCCACCAAGGAGTCGGAGGCCGCCATCGCGCTGCCGGGTGGCACCGACCGGCTGGTCGACGGGATCACGAACCCGCTGGCCCGCCAGGTTCGCGCGAAGGTCACCAGGTGGCACGGCGCCGAGGGCAGCCGGCTCTACGGCTACGTGTTCGTCGGCTGCGACGTACCCTCCGACGTGACCGTGGAGCGGCAGGGCGACACGTACGCCGTCACACCCGAGTACGCCGATGGCACCCTCGAAGAGTGCTTCGCCCCGGTCACCTCGGTCGCCCTGATCCCGGTCACGGGCTAACCCGCCAAATACCAGTGAGCCGGGACCCTCGGGTCCCGGCTCACTGGGTTGTGGTGGTGTCGTCGCCGACTTTCATCGGTCAGGCGGCGCTGTGGTGGACGGGTTCCTGCTCGGGCCGAGGCTGCGGGACCGAGACGGCCGGCACGGCGGTGATGCCGCCGTACTGGCGCTTCGGGCGCGGCCACAGGACCGGGCGGGGGAGACGACGCGGGAACGCGGCCCGGACGTCGGCCTGGTGGTAGCGGGCGGTGGTGAGTGCGGTGCTGGGGTCAGTGAAGAAGTTCATGACTTCAGAGAACACCTAAGCCGGGCCCTCGGAATCGGGAGAAACCCCCTATCTTGGCGGCCGGCCGGGCACCTCAGGGACCTGAGGTACCCGGCCTACCTCAGTCCGGGTCGCCGGAGCCTCAGTTGCCGACCACAGGCAGGTGTACGACGGTCCCGTCGATGACGATCGCGCCCGGCGTCCGGCTGCCCATCCCGAGGAACATGTCGCTGAAGGCCGAGGCCATCACGAACAGCGACTTGCCCTTCGGCACCCGCACCGCGACCGACGGCAGCGCCACCCGCCGGTCGACGCCGGTCACCGGCAGCGCCTCGCGCAGCGGCAGCAGGTTGCCCTGCACCAGCTTGGCGTCCAGCGGCGAGGTGCCGACGGCCAGCCCGTAGAACGCCCGGTTCTCCAGGCCGAGGGCGGTCACGGATCCGGTGAGGTACGGCGTACCGGCGATCGTGATCGGCCCGTCGACGACCTTGTAGGAGATCGGCACGCCGACCGCCTCGGTGGTCGCTACCTGACCCACCGGGTACGTCGCGTCCGCGGCGACCGTGTGCACGTTCAGGCACGAGCCGGCGATGGTCGCCAGGTGATAGGCGTTGTAGCCGGTCAGCCCGGTGCGCAGGTGCCGGAGCTTCTCGTCGAAGAACCGGATCGACAGGTCCTCGAAGCTGCCGCCGGCCAGCTGCTTGCTGCACGGGTCGGAGGTCGCGGCCTCGGTCGGCGGCAGTACGCCGGGCAGCACGTGGCCGCCGTTGTAGGCCACGAAGATCGACTGCTTGCGGGAGGCCGGGGTCAGCGCGGTGCGCCAGTTGACGAAGGCCTGCTGGAGCGGGAAGAGGGTGTCGGTGGTGCCCTGCCCGAAGAGCACCGGGATGTCGAGACGCCGGCCCTGCGAGACGTGCCACTTGGGTCCGTTGTGGGCGACGTAGCCCGTCATATCGAACGTGCCCGGGATCGACCCGTCGGGCCAGGTGCCGGTCGCGGCGCCCTCGACGAGCGCCTCGTAGACGCTGGTCTCCAGCGCGTCGCTGGGTGCGGCGGCCGCCGACAGCGCCAGCGCCCACTCCGTGCGTACGACGCCGCTCGGGGCCAGGCTGTCGGAGAGGTCGTTCCAGGTGATCTGGGGAGCCAGCGCGTCGAAGACCGGCTTGCCGCGGGTCTGCAGGTTCCGGAACGCGCCCATGAACTGGTAGCCGCCGCCGTACGACCCGCCGATCGCGCCCAGCCGCGGGTCGCCCGGGCCGTCCAGCTTCACCCAGGGCTTGGCGGCGACCATCGCGATCAGCCGCTGCACGTCGACGCCCTCGATCGCGGGGTTGAGGATGTGCGCCTTGCCGCCGCTCTCGCCCCAGCCGCGCTGGTCGAAGGAGAGGACGGCGTACCCGTGCGCGAACCACTTCGCGAACGCCGCCGGGTCGGTCGTGCGCGACCCGCCCCAGCCGTGGCCCTGCATGATCACCGGCACCTGGTGCGACGAGGTCGCCACCGCCGGCCGGAACAGCGAGTAGCAGATCTTGACCGGGCTCGTGGTGCCCGGCTCCGGGCGGCTGGCGACGCAGCCGTTGGTGACCGTGACTCCGGTCGCCGCGGACGCCGGGCCGGAGCCGGTGCCCATGGTCACGCCGAGCGTCGCGGTGAGCGTCCCGGCGAGCAGGGAGAGTACGACGGCCGCGGCTCGGGCCCGACCAGCGGTGCGAGTGTTCATGCGCGGATCAACGACCGCCTGTGGCGGCGGTCACGAACTTTTTACCCGCGAGTAACTAGCCCATCGAGTCTTCGTACGCGTCGACGACCTCGTCGACCGGCCCGTCCATCCGCAGCTTGCCGCGGTGCAGCCACAGCGCGCGCGTGCAGGACTCCCGGATCGTGGACATCGAGTGGCTGACCAGCAGGATCGTGCCGGCGTGCTCCTTGATCTCGTCGATGCGCTCCTGGCTGCGCCGCTTGAACTGCTGGTCACCGGTGGCCAGTGCCTCGTCGATGAGCAGGATGTCGGGCCGCGCGGCGGTCGAGATCGCGAACCGCAGCCGGGCGCCCATGCCGGAGGAGTAGGCGCGCATCGGCAGCTGGATGAACTCGCCGATGCCGGCGAACTCCACGACCGACTCGTACTGCGCGTCGAGCTCCTTGGGCGTCAGCCCAAGGGCCAGGCAGCCGAGCTTGACGTTGCGCTCGCCGGAGAGGTCCTTCATCAGCGCGCCACCGACGCCGAGCAGCGACGCCGTACCGTCGGTGTACACCGCGCCACCAGCGAGCGGCACCAGCCCGGCCATCGCGCGCATCAGCGTGCTCTTGCCCGAGCCGTTGTGGCCGATCAGCCCGATCGACTCGCCGTGATGGGCGACGAACGAGACGCCCTGCACGGCCTTGACCAGGTCGACCGCGCCGATGTGCTGGCGCATCCAGTTGGGCTTCTTGGCGCCTTCGACCTGGCGTTTGCCGCCGAAGGTGCGGTAGGTGACATGGACGTCGTCCATGATCAGGGCAGGTGTCGACTCAGCCACGACCGTACTTCGCCTCCGCACGCCAGAAGAAGATGAACCCCGTCACGAATGTCAGCAGCGCCCAGCCGAGCGCCCAGAGCCAGATGTCCGGCTCGACGGTGTAGCCGCCGAGCACCGCAACTCGGGCCAGCTCGATGAAGATCGCCCACGGCTGGTGGCTCATGATCGTGTGGGCGGTGCCGTCGCCATACCTCGAGAGGTCGAAGAAGACGCCCGAGGAGTACATGATCGCCCGGTTGGTGAACGGGATGATGTTGTTCAGGTCGGCGACCTCGTCGACCAATCGGGCCGAGAAGAACGCCAGCCCCGTGGCGAAGACGAACGCCATGAGGACGGTGGGCACGATCAGCAACATCTGCCACCGGATCGGCTCGCCGGTGAGGAGGCTTATCCCGAAGAGCACGACCAGCGCCGGGACCAGGTTGATGAACGCCGAACCGGCGTAGGCCATCGGGATCAGGATCCGCGGGAACTGCAGGGAGCTGATCAGGTTGTGGCTCTTGTCGATCGAGCCGGCTGAGCCGTTCATGCAGCCGTTGATGAAGCGGATGACGAACAGGCCGGTGACCAGGAACGCGGCAAAGTTGTCGATGCCGCGATCGGTCTTGAGCAGCATGCCGAAGACCAAGAAGTAGAGCGCGGCCCACAGCAGTGGGGTCAGGATCGCCCAGAGCTGGCCGAGGTAGCTGCCCTGGTTGCCGGAGTAGGCCTTGGCCCGGGCGAACGCGATGGCGAAGTGCCGGCGCTCCCACACCTGACGGATGTAGACGCGCAGCGTGGGACGTCCGCCGACCTTGCGGAGCCCGTACCTCTCGGCCAGGTCGCCTCCGTCCAGGTCGGGCCGTTCGGCCTCTGCCGTGGTGCTCACTGGTGCCTCGCTCGGAGCCGGTCGGGTCTGGTCACAACGGCCAATAGTACGGATACCCCGGGCGGTTGCGAGGAATCCCCGGCTGCGAGAGATTCGCCACTCCCGCTGCGCCCGCTCGGCGCCGGGGGCGATAGCGTCCGGCGAACGAGTGTCCGGCTGGCGTATGTGGGGGCCGGCCGTCAGGAGCTCGCGTCTAGACTCGCCGTTGCGTCTCAGGAAGAGGTACACCATGGTCCCGTGGTCCCCGGACTCACTGCCCGGGAACGGTCGGAAGGGCCCGCTTCGGGCCGCCGTCGTACAGCTTGAGGCGGTGCACGAAGAGGTCATCGGCTCCGTCTTCCATGCGCTGATCGGCAACGGCATCGAACCGACCGCGTTCCTCAACGATCGGATCCTCGGGCGCGGCGACATCTTCTCCCGGTTCACCGAGTACGGCGACCGCGTGAACTACCGCCCCCTCGACGCCAGGGAGGACTGGCACGCCCTGGCCGACGAGGTTCGTGAGTTCGACCTGCTGGTCTTCAACACGTTCCGGCGAGACGGTCAGGCCTCGTGGGCGCGGGGGCTGGGGCTGCCGCTGCTGGGCGTCGTACACAACCCGAAGCTCATCGTCGACCAGGCGGAGTGCCGCGACATGGTGCGCAAGGGCGAGGCCCGGCTGCTGACGCTCGCGCCGCACGCCACGTCATGGCTGATGGCCGAGGGGCCGCATCTGTTCGGCGACACCGCCACGATGACCGCGTGGATGTGGGACATGCCGGAGGGCGACGAGCCGTCGCCCGGTGAACGCCGCCGGATCACCATCCCGGGGGCCGTCGACTTCCGCAACCGCGACTACTCGCTGGTGCTCGAGGCGCTGCCCGGGTTGCTCGACGAGGTTGGCCGCGACGAGATCGAGATCGCCATCGTGGGCGGCGGCAAGGACCGCGCAGAGCTGCAGCGGATGGTCGCCGACCGAGGTCTGGACGACGTCTTCTCGTTCGCGCCGGTCGACGAGGAGTCCGGCTACGTGCTCAGCGACGTCTTCTACTCCGAGCTGGCCCGCTCGTCGTTCCTGCTTCCGCTGCTACCCGAGGGCCGCCGCGACTACCGCACCTGGAAGATCACCGCCGCGGTCTCGTCGTCGATCGGCTTCAAGGTGCCGGCGATCCTCGACCGCTGGACCGCCACCGTCTACAACCTGCCCTGCGTGAGCTACCCGGCCGGCCGCTCCATCGAGGGCCTCGCCGCCGCGCTGCGGATGCCCGAGGAGGAGCTGACCGAGCTGCACGGGCGGCTCTCCGCGCACCGCGCCGCCGCGATCGAGCGCAACGTCGAGGAGATGGGCTACGCGCTGCAGTCGTTGTACGACGGTCGCGAGACGCCGTCTCCGGCGCCCGCTCCGGCCGCTCCTGCGCCGGCGGCCGAGGCAGCCCCGCAGAAGGCGGCGGCTCCGCAGAAGATCGAGCCCGGCGCCGTCGTACTGCCGGGGCCGGAGGGGCGTGAGGACCGTGAGGCGTTCCTGGCCTTCGCCCGCAACCTGCTGCCGCACTCCTACTCGCAGCGGTTCCAGGACATCTGGGCGCTGTGGGAGACCGGCTTCGGCCGGCAGGGCTACTTCGTGGAGTTCGGGGCGCTCAACGGCAAGGACTTCTCCAACACGTACCTGCTCGAGCAGCTCGGCTGGTCGGGTGTCGTCGCGGAGCCACACCCGGCCTACGCGGCCGCCGTACGCCAGAACCGCACGTGCACGATCTCGACCAAGTGCGTCTTCGACGCGACCGGCGAGACCGTCACCTTCCATGCTGTCCAGGGGCGGCCGGCGCTGTCGTCGATCGCGGGCTTCGGCACCGAGGACGCGCGCAGCCACCTTCGGGAGCGGTACATCGCGCACGACGTCGAGACGGTCACCCTCGGCGATCTGCTGGCGGAGTCGGGCGCGCCGAAGGAGATCGACTTCCTCTCGATCGACACCGAGGGGTCCGAGCTGCGGATCCTCAACGCATTCGACTTCGACAGCTACCGGATCGCCTGCATCTCGGTCGAGCACAACGACCACCAGCGCGAGGCGCTGCACACCCTGCTGACCAGCAAGGGCTACCGGCGCAAGTGGGAGGACCTGTCGGGCCACGACGACTGGTACGTCCTCGAGACCGCCTACCCAGACTGGTCGGCCGACGGCATGGCGTCCGCGCTCGGCGGCGCGCAGGTCGTCGAGCCGTTCGTGAGGGCGTACGACGAGCGCCGGCGACTGCTCGGCAAGTTCCTCGGGTCCGAGGTGCCGGCGTTGCCTGCCGAGTTCCAGGAGGTGCCGGTCAAGAAGGCGGCCGCCAAGGCCAAGCCGAAGCGGCTCCGGGTCGACGCGACGTACGCCTTCACGACGAACTTCGACAGCGCCCTGGAGACCTGGACCGAGCTGCCGCCCGAGGTGGTGGCGCGGCGGGCCGAGCTGGCCTTCCGGCGGATCTGCCGGGTGCTCGAGCCGACGGTCTCGTTGGAGGTCGGCGCCGGCGACGCGTCGTACAGCCGATGGCTGCGCGACAAGCTGCCGGAGTGCCGGACGATCGCCTTCGAGGCCGACCCGGTTGCGCATCAGCGCAACTCCGCCGCCGTCTCCGCGGCCGGGGTCGACTACGTCCATGCCGCGCTGGCCGAGGTGGCCGGCACGGTCAAGGTGGAGGTCGGCGGCGACGAGCACGAGCTGGTCGAGGTGCCGTCGCTCCGGTTGGACGACGCCTGCCCCGAGGCCGCCGCCGAGCGGGTCGTGGTCCGTCTCGACGGTGGTGACCGGGTCGAGCAGGTCATCGAGGGCGGCACCCAGCTCCTGTCGTCCGCGCTGGTGGTTCAGGCCGTGGTCGGGACCGACCGCGCCGAGGGCCGCTGGTCGGAGACCGACGTCAGCCGGCACTTCACCGACAGCGGGTACGTCCTGCTGCTGCGGCACGTCACCGGCCCCGGACAGGCGGTCCTGGTCTTCGCGCGCGGCGACGTGGCCCGGCAGGCGTGGGTGGCCCGGAAGGCGGCGCGGGTCTACCGGCCGGTCGGCCAGGACTGATCTTTCGGCCCTTTGCTCGTCACGGATAGCCCCGGTGACATTAAGTCGTGTAATCCAGTAGACTTAATGTCACCGGTCGGACAACCCCGGCCGGCGGGCGTCGTACCGGCGCCGCGACCACGAGGGTGCACGGAAGGAACGAAACGTGCGGGTATCCGTGATCGGCACCGGCTATCTCGGCGCCGTCCATGCCGCGGGCATGGCGGAGCTGGGGTTCGAGGTGATCGGCGTCGATGTCGACGCCGATCGGATCGCCACGTTGGGTGAGGGCAGCGTCCCGTTCTACGAGCCGGACCTGGAGCCGCTCCTGCGCAAGCACGTCGAGAGCGGCCGGCTGCGGTTCACCACCGCTGTCGCCGCGGTGGCCGGCGCCGACGTGCACTTCCTCTGCGTGGGTACGCCGCAGCTGCCCGACGGGCCGGGCGCCGACCTGAGTCACGTGGACTCCGCCGTCGAGAGCCTGCGCCGGCACGTCCGTCCGGGCAGCCTCGTCGTCGGCAAGTCGACCGTGCCGGTCGGCACCGCCGCGAGGGTGGCCGAGCGCTTCGCCGAGTACGGCGTGGGGCTGGCGTGGAACCCCGAGTTCCTGCGCGAGGGCCATGCGGTCTCCGACACGCTGCGACCGGACCGGCTCGTCTTCGGGGTCCGCGACGCGGCCGCGGAGGCCGTGCTGCGCGAGGTGTACGCCGACGCGATCGCCGGCGACACGCCCGTCGTCGTGACCGACCTGGCCACCGCCGAGCTGGTCAAGACGAGTGCCAACGCCTTCCTGGCCACAAAGCTCTCCTTCGTGAACGCGATCGCCGAGGTCTGCGAGGCCACCGGAGCCGACGTGACAACACTGGCCGACGCGCTCGGCCACGACGTCCGGATCGGCCGGCAGTTCCTCGGCGCCGGGCTCGGCTTCGGCGGCGGCTGCCTGCCGAAGGACGTCCGGGCCTTCCGGGCCCGCGCGGCCGAGCTGGGCATCGACCTGGCCCTGCTCGCCGAGGTCGACGCGATCAACCTGCGCCGCCGCGACCGGGTGGTCGAGCTCGCTACCGAGCTGCTGGGCGGCGACGTACACGGGCGGCGGGTTGCGGCGCTGGGCGCGGCGTTCAAGCCGAACTCCGACGACGTCCGCGACTCGCCCGCCCTGGAGGTGGCGTCCCGGCTCGCGGCCGCGGGCGCCCGGGTCCGGGTGCACGACCCGGTGGCCACCGAGGCGGCCCGCCGGGTCGCGCCCCAGCTGGAGTACGTCGACTCGGCGTTCGCCGCCTGCGCCGGCTCGGAGGTCGTGCTGCACCTGACCGAGTGGCCGGACTACCGCGCGATCGACCCGGTCGCGCTCGGGGAGGTCGTCACCGGCCATCACGTGGTCGACGCGCGCAACTGCCTCGACCGGGACCGCTGGCGACGAGCCGGTTGGACCTACACCGGCCTGGGCGTGTCGTGACGCTCGAGGTGGGCGCGACTCCGGTCGAGGCGTCGGCTCCCGAGGCGCCGGGGCGCCGGCGGGTCACGACCCCGGTGTCGGTGGTGATGCCGGTGCTCAACGAGGAGCGGTACCTCGCGCAGTCCGTGGCCGGCGTACTCGCTCAGGAGTACGACGGCGAGCTGGAGCTGGTCCTGGCCGTCGGTCCCTCACTCGACCGCACCGAGGAGATCGCCCGGGCGCTGGAGGCCGAGGACGACCGGGTCCGCGTCGTACCCAATCCGCTCGGCAAGACCCCGCACGCGCTCAACGCCGCGGTCCGCGCCTCCAGCCACCCCTACGTGATCCGCGTCGACGCGCACGGCTTCCTGCCCGACGGGTACGTCGCCGAGGTGGTCCGGCTGCTCGACACCACCGGGGCCGCCAACGTCGGCGGGATGATGCGGGTCGAGGGCGAGGACGCCTTCGGGTACGCCGTCGCGCGCGCGATGTCGTCGCCGCTGGGCATCGGCGGCTCGAAGTTCCACGTCGGCGGCGAGCCCGGGCCGGCCCGGACGGTCTACCTGGGCGCGTTCCGGCGCGACGTACTCGACCGGCTCGGCGGCTTCGACGAGCACTTCTGGCGGGCCCAGGACTGGGAGCTCAACTACCGCCTCCGCCGGGCCGGCGAGACGGTGTGGTTCACCCCGCACCTGGCCGTGACCTACCGGCCGCGGCGCAACCTGCGAGCGCTCGGAAAGCAGTTCTACGGGTCGGGCCAGTGGCGCCGGCAGATCGTGGAGGAGCACCCGGACACCGCGAGCCTGCGCTATCTCGCCGCCCCGGTGGTGACGGCCGCGATCCTGCTCGGGATCGTCGTGGGCGGGGCCGGGCTGCCGCTCGGCTGGCCCTGGCCGGCCGTGGGCTGGCTGGCGCCGGTGGGCTACCTGGCCGGCGTACTCGCCGCGTCGGTGCCGATGGGCCGTCGCCTGCCGCTGAGGTCGCGGCTGTGGCTGCCGCTGGTGGTCGCCACCATGCACCTCACCTGGGGCTGGGGGTTCCTGCGCTCCATCCCGCGCCGGCAGCGTCGCGGCCGGCACTCGAGCCGCTGACCGGCCGCACGACCCAGGCTGCTCAGAAGACGCCCTGCGGGCGGAACTGCACGGAGATCCGCGGGCCGGCGTGCGCGACCTTGGGTACGGCGTGCTCCCAGGTGCGCTGGCACGAGCCGCCCATCACCAGCAGGTCGCCGTGGCCCATCGTGAACGAGATCGACGCGCCACCGCCTCGGGGCCGCAGCTGCAGCCGCCGCGGGTCGCCGAAGGAGACGATCGCGACCATGGTGTCCTCGGTGCTGCCGCGGCCGGAGGTGTCGCCGTGCCACGCCACCGAGTCGCGCCCGTCGCGGTAGTAGCAGCACCCCGCGGTCACGAACGGCTCGCGAAGCTCGGGCAGGTAGTGCTCGCTCAGCATCGAACGCATCGTGGTCAACTCCGGATGGGGCAGCGGCTCGCCGTCGCCGTACGTGTGCACGAGTCGGGGTACGTCGACCACCCGGTCGTACATCTCGCGTCGCTCGGCCCGCCACGGCACGTCGCCGATCAGGGTCGCCAGCACCTCGTCGGCGCCGAGCACCCAGTTGGGCCGGACGTCGACCCAGGCGCCCCGCCGCAGGGGAGTACGCCGGGTGGCGCCGGCCAGCGGCCGCACCTCCACCACCGGCGCGGTGTCGAACAGGTTGCCCTGGATCTCGACGCTCACCCGGCCACGATAACAGAAGCTTCGAAAGTGTGTTCGAAGCCTCGGGGCAATCCCGGGGTCGGATCAGGGACAATCCGGTAGCAGCGCCGTGCGAGTCACGAGACAGTGGATCTCATGACCGCCCCAGGATTCGCTCCGGGCACCAACCCGGCGGCGCGCGTGCTCAACCTCACCAAGACCTACGGCGTCGGCGATGCACTGGTTCGTGCGCTCGACGACGTGACCGTTGCCTTCGACACGGCTGA
>DASXRJ010000311.1:0-3961 GCA_036506675.1 Nocardioides sp.
CGTCCTCCTCGACCGCTGGCTCGCCCGCGGCCGCCCGCGCCTCCGTGTCGCGAGCTTCGTCGCCGCGGCGGCGATCTCGGGTGCGCTCACGGCGTATCTGACCCTGCCGATCCTCCCGCCCAGGGCGTTCGCGAAGACGTCGCTACCCACCCAGGACCCGGTGCTGGCCGAGCAGATCGGCTGGCCGGAGTTCGTCGCCACGGTGGAGGCGGTGGTGGCCGCGCTGCCGGCGGACCAGCGCGCACGCGCGGTGATCCTGACGAACGACTACAGCGAGGCGAGCCCGCTGATCCTCCTGGGCACCGGGCTGCCACCGGTCTACTCGGGCCACAACGCGTACTGGGACTGGGGACCCCCGCCGGCCGACCGCACGGTCGTCGTACACGTCGGGGACTGGCGACCACCCGACTGGAGCCGGTTCTTCGTCGGCTGCCGCATCGTCGCCCACATCGACAACGGGCTCGGTATCAAGAACGGCGAGCAGGGAAAGGCCGTCTCCGTGTGCACCGACCTGCGCGCGCCCTGGAGCACGCTCTGGCCGAGCCTGCGGACCATCTCCTGACGTCGTCGCTCGGGCCGTAGTGTCCGCCACGGGCCTAGACTCTTTGGCGTTTCTCGGCCAGAACGTGAGTCGGCGGGCGGCCTCGACCCGACCCGGCGGACTGGAGCGTGCGATGACCTTCTCGATCGTGGCGTTCGATGCGGATTCCGGGTCCTGGGGGATCGCGGTCGCGTCGAAGTTCCTGGCGGTCGGCGCGGTGGTGCCCTGGGGGCGGGCCGGCGCCGGCGCGGTCGCCACCCAGGCCATGGCCAACCTCGCCTACGGGCCGGACGGCCTCGACCTGCTCGCCGACGGCCTCCCGGCCGACCAGGTGGTTGCGCGGCTGACCGATGCCGACGACGGGTACGAGCACCGCCAGGTCGGCGTGGTCGACGCCCGGGGCCGCGGCGCCACCTTCACCGGTGGCTCCTGCCTGGACTGGGCGGGCGGAGAGGCCGGTGACGGCTACGCGGTGCAGGGCAACATCCTGGTCGGCCCGCAGGTGGTGGCGGAGATGACCCGCGCCTGGCAGCACCGCGCCGGTGAGGCGTTCGAGCGGCGGCTCCTGGCGGCGCTGGCAGCCGGCGACCGGTCCGGCGGTGACCGGCGTGGCCGCCAGAGCGCGGCGCTGCGGATCTGGCGCGAGGGAGCGGCGTACGGCGGGATCCTCGACATCGCCGCCGACCTGCGCGTCGACGACCACCGGGCGCCGGTCGACGAGCTCGGCCGCCTACTCGACCTGCACGAGCTGTACTTCGGCAAGCCCGAACCGGCGAGCCTCCTGCCGCTGGAAGGGGACGTGGCCGCTGAGGTGGCCGTCAGCCTGGACAAGCTCGGCTATCCCACGGACCGCGGGGCCAGGTTGGTCGAGGCGCTCGACAGCTGGGCGGGCGTGGAGAACTTCGAGGAGCGGCTGGTGCCCGGCAAGCTCGACCCGGTGCTCCTGGAGCAGCTCCGCCGCCAGGCGGCCCTGCCGCGGGCCGGTACGCGGCCGGCACGGGACACTGGTTGAGTGGTGCGCGCCGTGGTGGTCGGGTCGGCAGTGGTCGTCCTGCTGCTCGCCTTGCTGTGGGGACTCCAGCGGCACCTGATCTACTTTCCGGACGCCGACGCTGTGCCACCGGCGGCGGCCGTCGTACCCGGCGCACGGGACGTGGTGCTCGAAACCGATGACGGCCTGAGGCTGGGTGGCTGGCTCGTGCCGGCCGCTGAGCCCGATCGCGACGTGGCGGTACTGGTTGCCAACGGCAACGCCGGGAACCGGGCGGCGCGGGCCCCGCTCGCGCGGGCGTTGGCTGCCGAGGGGCTGACGGTGCTGCTGTTCGACTACCGCGGCTACGGCGGCAACGAGGGGAGCCCCAGCGAACAGGGGCTTGCGCGGGATGTCCGTGCGGCACAGCGGTTCCTCGTCGAGGACGCCGGCATGGCACCTGGTCGCGTCATCTACTACGGCGAGAGCCTCGGCGCCGCAGTGGTCACCGAGCTCGCGACCGAGGTAGCACCGGGCGGGCTCGTGCTCCGTTCGCCGTTCGCCGACCTCGCCTCGGTCGGGCAGACCCACTACCCGTTCCTTCCGGTCAGGTTCCTGCTCAGGGACCGGTACCCACTTGCCGAGCAGCTCGCGACGGTGAAAGTCCCGGTCGCGGTGGTGTACGGCGGTGCCGACACCGTCGTACCGCCACAGCAGAGCCGTGCGGTCGCCGGGGCGGCGCAGACGCTGGTGCGCCTGGTCGAGATCGAAGGAGCCGACCACAACGATCCGTCGCTGCTCGACGGAGCCCTGCTGATCGCGACCATCGTCGAGCTCGCCGATCAGCTCGACGTGACTCACGAGCCCTAGGACACCGGGTGGTTGATGTGTAGCGTCGAAGTGGCCGTCCGCTGTCCTGGCGAGGAGGTCATCATGGATGAGGACGACAAGTCGGCAGTTGGCCGCCGGCATGCGACCGACCATGCCGAAGTCGAACGACGGCACATCGAGCGTCACGCCGAGGTGTCCAGGCGGCATCTCGCGGTACACGAGGAGTTGTGCGCCCAGCACGACAATGAACACAACCGGTTGGCCGACCAGCACGTCGCCGAGCACCGGAAGGCGACCGACGCGGGTCTCCGACGCAAGGCCGCGCTCAGTACCCTGCACGGCGCCCAGCATGCCTGGATGGAACTGCGGCACGCGTCCCAGTTCTTGTGGCTGGAGGCCCGCCACGCGGTCGAGCGGATTCGGATCGACAGCCGCCACGCGATGGAGTTCGCTGCGCAGGAGCGTCGGCACGCACAGGAAGACCGGCAGCGTCAGTCAGACACCGGCACCTGACAACAGCTTGTCGATCCGCGGCATCGCGACGCCCGGAAACGTGGCCGGACCACCGCGGTCCGGCCGCGATGCCGCACGGCCGCAGCCGCGTCGTCCGCTCAGCGGCCGAACCAGCGCCGGCGCCGCGTGGAGGCGAACTGGTCCTTCTCGGCGGCCAGCTCCTGGGATGGCCCGAAGAACGGCGCCTTCGGCGACGACCCGGACAGGAAGTCGGCATCGACCTTGCCGACGAACCCTCCACCGAATTCGATGTAGCACGATCCCTTGCCGTCGTAGGGGTCCGTGTCTCCCGATCCGTGGAGCCTTGCGGCGATGTCGTCGGCGACGGCGCGCGCCGCGGTCTCGGCGAAAACACCGGCCCGGGGAACGGGGGCGTCGGCGCAATCGCCGAGCGCGTACACGTTCGGGTAGCGCGTGGCCAGGTTGCGGCGATCGACGGCGACCCAGCCGTCGTTCCCGCCGGCTGTCAGGCCGGACTGCTCGACGACCGCCGGCGCTCGGTGCACCGGGATCCCGATGAACAGGTCGTAGGGGAGGTCTCCGGTCTTCAGCCGGGCCAGGCCCCCGGCGGGGTCGAGGCTGCGCACCCTTCGCCCCGGCGTGTAGCCGATGTCTCGATCCCGCAGCGCCCGCACGATCGCCTCCGAGGTTTCCGGCGACACCGGGACCGGCGAGTCCATCGGGCTTATCACCTCGATCCGGGTGGCGCTCCTCAGCCCGCGACCGACCAGGTAGTCGTGGAGCATCAGCGCTCCCTCGTACGGCGCCGGCGGGCACTTGAACGGAACCCCCAGGATCGCGATCACCACCTGCCCGCCGGAGAACGACTCCAGAACCCCGCGGAGCCGCTCGGCGCCGGCGACCGAGTAGTACTCATATCCGTTGTCCACGAAGCCCGGTGTCGCGGCCGGGTCGTAGTCGGCGCCGAGCGCGACGACCAGGATGTCCGGCTCGTAGCTGCCACCATCGGTGACCACGTGCCGCGTTCGAGGATCGATCAACGTTGCCCGTTCCTGGCGAAACTCGACGCTCGGTAACGAAATCTCCCGGTACGGGCAACTCACCTGGTCCCGGGTCTGCCGTCCGAACAGGATCTCCAGCTTGGA
>DASXRJ010000312.1:0-8366 GCA_036506675.1 Nocardioides sp.
CTCGGCGGCCCAGTAGGTCAAGATGATGTCCGCGCCTGCGCGGCGGATCGAGGTGAGGGTCTCGAGGATGGCGGCGTCGCGGTCGATCCAGCCGTTGGCGGCGGCGGCCTCGACCATGGCGTACTCGCCCGAGACGTTGTACGCCGCCACCGGCACCTGCACCGCGTCCCGCACCCGGCGTATGACGTCGAGGTAGGCCAGCGCCGGCTTCACCATCACGATGTCCGCGCCCTCGGCCACGTCGAGCAGCACCTCGCGGACGCCCTCGACGGCGTTGGCGGAGTCCTGCTGGTAAGTACGCCGGTCGCCCTTCAGTGACGAGTCGACCGCCTCGCGGAAGGGTCCGAAGAAGGCCGAGGCGTACTTCGCCGAGTAGGCCAGGATCGCAACGTCCTGATGGCCGGCGCCGTCGAGCGCCGCCCGGACCACACCGACCTGGCCGTCCATCATGCCGCTGGGTCCGACCATGTCGACGCCGGCTGCGGCCTGGGCGCGCGCCATCTCGGCGTACAGCTCGAGGGTGGCGTCGTTGTCGACCCGCCCGTCAGAGGTGAGTACGCCGCAGTGCCCGTGGTCGGTGAACTCGTCGAGGCAGAGGTCGCTCATCACCGTGAGCGCGTCGCCCACCTCGGCGACGACGTCGTTGATCGCGACATTGAGTACGCCGGCCGGGTCGACCGCGCCGGACCCCACCGCGTCCTTGCGCTCGGGGATCCCGAACAGCATCACGCCGCCCAGCCCCAGCTCGGCCGCCTGCGAGGCCGCCTTCACCAGCGACGACCGGGTGTGCTGGACCACGCCGGGCATCGAGGAGATCGGCCGCGGCTCGCTGGCCCCTTCGCGCACGAACAGCGGCAGCACCAGCTGGTTCGGCCGCAGTGTCGTCTCGGCAACCATCCGCCGCAGCGCAGGAGTACGCCGCAGTCGACGGGGCCGGATCTCCGGGTAGCTCATCAGGTCATCCTCCAGCGCGGCCGCCCGCCGCGGAACGTCATCCGGGGCGAGCCATAGATGGCTCCACCCGTATGACGTCCCGGCGCGAGCGGATCCATCAGTTCGACGTAGCCTTCCGGCGCGCCGACGGCTTGCGGTCGGACGGCTTGGTGACCGGCTGACCACTCTCGATCATGGCCGCCCGGCGCGAGGCACCGAAGTCGGCCAGTGCGTCGACCAGCTCCTCGACCGACGGCGAGGGAGCCAGCACGTCGACCCGGAGGCCGTGCTCCTCGGCGGTCTTGGCGGTCGCCGGGCCGATCACCGCGATGATCGTCGACGCGTGCGGCTTGCCGGCGATGCCGACCAGGTTGCGCACGGTCGAGGACGAGGTGAAGACGACCGCGTCGAACTTGCCGGTCTTGATCGCGTCGCGGGTCGGCGCCGGCGGCGGCGTCGCCCGCACGGTGCGGTACGCCGTCACGTCGTCGCACTCCCAGCCCAGGTCGACCAGGCCGGCGACCAGGTTCTCGGTCGCGATGTCGGCGCGCGGCAGGAAGACCCGGTTGATCGGGTCGAGCAGCTCGTCGTACGGCGGCCAGTCCTCGAGCAGGCCGGCGGCCGACTGCTCGCCCGACGGCACCAGGTCGGCCCGCAGGCCCCAGGCGGCGATCGCGGCGGCGGTTCTCTCGCCGACGGCCGCGATCTTGAGGCCGGAGAAGGCGCGGGCGTCGAGGCCGTACTCCTCGAACTTCTCGCGCACCGCCTTGACCGCGTTAACCGAGGTGAAGGCGATCCACTCGTAACGACCCTCGACCAGACCTCGGACGGCCTTGTCCATCTGCTGCGGGTTGCGCGGCGGCTCGACCGAGATGGTCGGGACCTCCTCGGGGATCGAGCCGTAGCCACGCAACCGGGTCGACAGCGTCGCCGCCTGCTCCTTGGTGCGCGGCACCAGCACCCGCCACCCGAACAGCGGCTTGGTCTCGAACCACGACAGCGTCTGACGCAGGTCGACCACGTCGCCGACCACGGTCACCGCCGGCGGCGCGATCTTGGCGGCGCGGGCGTCGTCGGCGATGTGCTCGAGCGTCGAGCAGACCGTGGCCTGGGCGGTGGTGGTGCCGACCCGGGTCATCGCGACCGGGGTCTGCGGCGACCGGCCTGCGTCGATGAGCGCCTGGGCGGTCTCACGGATCGACCCGACGGCCGAGAGCAGGACCAGGGTGCGGTCGTCGGCGTACTTGCTCCAGTCGACGCGCTCGCCGCAGGTGACGACGGCGACCTCGCGGTTGTTCTTCGTGGTCAGCGGGATGCCGGCGTACGCCGGGACCGCGTTGACCGACGAGACGCCGGGCACGATCTCGAAGCCCATCCCGGCCTTGACGCAGGCCTGCGCCTCCTCGGGGCCGGAGGCGTAGAGGAACGGGTCGCCGGTCATCAGTCGTACGACGTTCCGCCCCGACTTGGCGTGCCTGACCACGACCTTCGCGCGCGCGGCGTGGGTCAGCGGCTGGCCGTCGGTGCCGAACCCACCGTCGACGATCTCGGGGCCCTCGGCCGGCAGAGTCGTCTCGTTGCCGTCCTCGTCGACCGTGACCCGCGGCTCGGGCGCCTCGGTGATCACCACGTCGGCGCCGCGCAGAAGCTCCGCGGCCCGCAGGGTGAGCAGGTCCGGGTCGCCCGGACCCGCCCCGACGAATGACACCCACCCCCGTGTCTGCGACGGGATGGTCACGGCGCCCTGGTCGGTGCTGGTGGAAACCTGGCTGGTGCGTCCAGTCATGCCTGCTGCCTTCTTGCTGGTGGTTCGGTGGGGGTGATCAGGCTGTCGGCGCCGTCGGCGAGGAGCTCCTCGGCGAGACGCCGGCCGACGCCGGCGGCGTCGGCGGGGGTTCCGGTTGCTGAGTTGCGTACGGCGACCGCACCGTCGGCCGACAGGGCCACGGCACGGATCCAGAGCTCGTCGCCGTCCTCGCCCTCGACGACCTCCGCGAGGGCGCCGACCGGAGCGGCGCAGCCGGCTTCGAGGGTGGCGAGCAAGGAGCGTTCGGCCTCGACCGCGGCCCGGGTGTTCGGGTCGTCGAGCGCGGCGGCCAGCTCCTTGACCAGGACCTCGTCGCCGCTGCGGCACTCGACCGCAAGCGCGCCCTGGCCGGGAGCCGGAAGCATCTGCAGCGGGTCGAGAGTCTCGGTGATGACGTCGTCGCGCCCGATCCGGGCCAGTCCGGCCCGGGCCAGGATGACGCCGTCGAGTACGCCGTCGGTGACCTTGCGCAGCCGGGTGTCGACGTTGCCCCGGATGTCGACGATCTCGAGCCCGAGGCCGAGCGCGTGCAGCTGGGCCACCCGGCGCGGCGAGCCGGTGCCGACGACACTGCCGGCCGGCAGCTCGCCGAGGGTGAGCCCGTCGCGGGCCACGAGCGCGTCGCGCGGGTCCTCACGAGTGGGTACGGCCGCCAGCGCGATGCCGTCCTGCGGGCCGGTCGGGAGGTCCTTGAGCGAGTGCACGGCCAGGTCGACCTCGTCGCGCAGCAGCGCATCGCGCAGCGCGCTCACGAAGACGCCGGTGCCGCCCAGGCTGGCGAGTGAGGCGGTGGTGACGTCGCCCTCGGTGGAGACCTCGACCAGCTCGACCTCGACACCCATCCGGGTGCGGATCAGGTCGGCGACCAGCCCGGACTGGGTGCGGGCGAGCAGCGAGGCGCGGGTGCCGAGGCGCAGTGGGGTGCTCATGAACGTCCCTCCGGCCGGGTCACGGCGTCGACGGCCTCGGGGTCGAGCGAGAAGAGCTCGGCCAGCGCGGCGGCGTACGAGATGGCGCCGGTCTCGTTGGCCAGCTCCTTGACCCGCACGGTGGGCTGGTGGAGCAGCTTGTCGGCCACCCGTCGTACGGCCATCTCGACCTCGGCTCGGGTGGCGCCGTCGAGCTCGGGTGCCCGGCTGACCAGGCGCTCCAGCTCGGCCTCCACGACGGCGGTCGCCATCGAGCGGAGCGCGACCACGGTGGGGGTGACGCTGGCCTGGCGGCGGGCCGAGGCGAAGGCGGTGATCTCCTCGTCGACGATCTGGCGTACGCCGTCGATCTCCAGGCTGGCCTGGTGGTCGCGCAGCTCGTCGGCCAGGCGACGCAGGCCGACCAGGGTGACGCCGGGCAGCTCGCCGACCGACGGCTCCACGTCGTGCGGCAGGGCGAGGTCGATGACGACCAGCGGACCGCTGTCGGGGGTGCGGGTGGCGGCCACCTGCGCTTGAGTGAGTACGACGCCGGCAGCGCCGGTGCACGAGATCACCACGTCGGCGTCGGCCAGCTCGGTGGGCAGGTCGGCCAGGGCGACGGAGCGGGCGGCGTACTCGGTGGCGAGGCGCTTGGCGTTGCCGACCGTGCGGTTGACCACGGCGATGTCGGCGGCGCCGAGGCGGGACAGCGTGCTGGTGGCCAGCGAGGCCATCGCGCCGGCGCCGACCACGACGCTCCGGCGACCCTGGATCGAGCCGAGCTCGACGACGCCGCGGTCGAGCGCGGCCGTGACCAGGGACGGCGCGGCGCGGTCGATGTCGGTCTCGGCGTGGGCCCGCTTGCCGACCCGCAGGGCCTGCTGGAAGAGCACGTTGAGGGCCGGTCCGACGGTGGCGTGCTCCTGGCCGAGCCGGAGCGCCTCGCGGGTCTGGCCGAGGATCTGACCCTCGCCGATGACCATCGAGTCGAGCCCTGCGGCCACCTTGAAGAGGTGGGAGACGGCGGCGTCGTCGTAGTGGACGTAGAGGTGCGGGATCAGGTCGTCGACGCACTGGTCGGAGCGGTCGCAGAGCAGCCGCGAGATGCTCTCCACCGAGCCGTGGAAGCGGTCGACCTCGGTGTAGATCTCCAGCCGGTTGCAGGTGGCCAGCACCATCGCCTCGGCGACGTGGTCGCAGCCGGCGACGTCGGTGAGCAGCTTGCGGATGCCGTCGGAGTCGAGGGCGAGGCGTTCGAGCACCTCGACCGAGGCGGTGCGGTGGGACACGCCCACGACCAGGACACTCATTCGGGGCCCCCGTTCGAAGCGGAGCGGAGCGAGCATTCGAATGGGGTGTTCATGCCGTCTCCTCCTGGGCCGGGAGCGGCGCCTTGCGCTGCTCGTGGAACGCCAGGATCTGCAGCTCGATCGACAGGTCGACCTTGCGTACGTCGACCCCGTCGGGCACCGAGAGAACCGTCGGCGCGAAGTTGAGCACGCTGGTGATGCCCGCGGCGACCATCGCGTCGGCCACCGACTGGGCCGCCGCGGCCGGGGTGGCGATCACGCCGATGGCGACGTCCTGCTCCGTGGTGATCTGGGCCAGCTCGTCGAAGGCCCGCACCGGCAGGCCGGCGACGACCGAGCCGTGCCGGGCCGGGTCCGCGTCGAGCAGCGCGACCACGCGGAAGCCCCGGCTGCGGAAGCCGGAGTAGTTGGCGAGCGCGTGGCCCAGGTTCCCGATGCCGACGATGATGACCGGCCAGTCCTGGGTGACCCCGATCTCGCGGGCGATCTGGTAGCGGAGGTAGTCGACGTCGTACCCGACGCCGCGGGTGCCGTAGGAGCCCAGGTAGGAGAGGTCCTTGCGGAGCTTGGCGCTGTTGACGCCGGCGGCGGTGGCGAGGTCCTCGCTGGAACAGGTGCCGGTGCCGGCCTCGGCCAGGCTCGTCAGTGCGCGCAGGTAGATCGGCAGCCGCGCCACGGTGGCCTCGGGGATGTCTCGCCCGGGCGTCACCTCGACGGCCGTCACACCGGTCGGCAGGCCCTGGTCCGGGCCGCCGGTCGTGGGTGTGCGTGCGGTCAATGCTCTCGTCTCCAGAAGCCGCCGGAATGGGCGGTGTGCCCGAGAAGTTTCCATGCGGCTCGATCACTTTAGGAGTTTGTGAACGTGAGAACAAACTGACCGCGACAAGGTCCGCTTTCCGGACCTAGCACAGGTGAGATGACTCACCTGTGAGCGGGGGTCCCGAGACCCGTGCCCTGGGCCTGGGAAGGCGCGGGGACCGAGGCTCGTGGCAACCACTTCCCGAGTCAAGGAGTCGAAATGAGCAACACGTCCACGCGACAGAAGGTCGGCCTCGTGATGGCCGGTGTCCTCGCCGCCACCAACATCCCCAGCGTCCTCACCCCGTCCGGCAGCGACTCGGAACCCGGACCACCGCTCGAGGTGCTCTGGGTGGACACCCCCCTGGGCATCGTCGGCGTGGTCGCCGTCGTACTCGCCTGGCGCTCGGGCAGCCGGGCCGCGCTCCGCGTGGCTGCAGGCTCGCTGATCCTGATCGGCGTCACCGCCCTGCCGGGGTTCTTCGTAGACGTGCCGTCCTGGGTGAAGCTGCTCGTCGCCGTCAGCCTGGTCTACACGGTCGTCACCATCGTGCTGATGTTCTCCAACGCGCACCGGCCGGTGCCGGTGCTCGACTGAGGGGCCGACATGATCGCGATCGTCACGATCCTGCTGGCCTTCCCGCTGGGGTTCTTCGTCACTTCCCGGCTGGCCGCCAACACGGCGTACGCCGTGGCCTACCTGTGGGCCTTCACCTTCCAGGGCTGGTACCTCGCCATGGACGAAGCGAGCGGCGGCTCCGGAGCCGGCTTCGGCGACGGAGGCATCAAGGGGATCCTTCCGTACGGCGTGGCCACGCTCGCCATCTTCGGGGCCGGCTTCGGCCTGGTCGCCCTCGGGCAGTGGCTCGGCGGTCGGCGTCGAGCCGCCAGGGCCGGCGGGGCCACCAGTGGGACGGTCACGGAGACCGCGTCCGCCTGACCATCGGTCACCTCGGTGAGTTCATCGAGGCGCGGCCAACTTCCGTCGATCACCACAACGCTGTCCAGGGCCGGGTCGAGCGCTTGGTCTGGAAGGGTCCGGCGGTTCAACCGAGCTCCTCGCGGCCATTCCCGGGAGTTGGTCGGGTTGCCCGTGTGCCGGGCGCGCAGGCAACCCGGCCGCTCAGGGCGTGACCGAGGGAAGAGCTGCCAGGCGCGTCGTACCCAACGACAGGCAGTTCGGGCGACACACCCGGTGCACAGTTCGAAACCTTGGCGTGTCGCGGCGAACTGTCCGTCGTTCCGGACAGCCCAGCCCGACAGCCGGCCGGCGCGAACCTGCGTAACCCCTCCCTGCGCCACACGCCAGCGCCACACGCCAGCGCCAGCGAAGAGAGCCATTGCGGCGTTGCGGAGGCGAGCGTGCCGCCGAATACGGATCACCGTCCCGCGTTGGTGACACACCCGTGTCGACAACCCGGTAGCACCACCTGGCGTTGGCAGCACGGCTGTGTCAACGACGGGGCCGGGCGGATCCAGTGGCCATCGCCAGAGCTCAGGACCCGGGTCAAGCCAACGCGGCCCGCAGCCGACCCTCGTCGACCCGCCAGAAGTCATGCTGGCGCCCGTCGACGAGGGTCACCGGGATCTCCTCGGCGTACTTGTCCCGCAGCGTCGCGTCGTCGTCGATGCTGAACTCCTCGAAGCTCTCACCCAGCTCGGCGCAGACCCGCGCGATGACGGCCCGGGCGTCGTCGCACAGGTGACAGCCCGGACGCGAGTAGAGCGTGACGCGCGCGGTCACTCGCCCTCCAGCAGGGACAGCGCGCGGCGGCGTTCGACGGCCCGCAGCCGGCCCTTCTGGACCTTGCCCGTGACGGTCAGCGGCAGCTCGTCGACGACCTCGATCCGGGATGGCTGCTTGAACCGCGCCAGCCGTACGGCGCAGTGCGCGCGGACTCGCTCCGCGAGACCGTCGGTCTCGTCGACCGCCTGCACATAGGCCACCACCGCCTCGCCGGTCCGCTCGTCGGCCACCCCGATCACCGCGGCGCCGCGGACGCCGTCGACCTCCTCGATGACGTCCTCGACCTCGGACGGGTAGACGTTGAACCCGCTGACGATCACCAGCTCGCGGAGCCGGTCGACCAGGAAGAGATCGCCGTCGGGGTCCAGGAAGCCCACGTCGCCGGTCGGCCACCAGCCGTCGCGGTCGGGGCCGTCGGCGCCGTCGGGCCAGTAGCCGCTGAACAGGTTGGCGCCCTTGATCCAGATCTCGCCGGCGTCCTCACCCTCGGGCGGGCGGCCGTCGTCGTCGACCAGCCGCAGCTCGATGCCGGGCAGCGCGGAGCCGACCGAGCCGGGCTCGAGGTCGGGGCTGTGGAGCGTGCTGGTGACGACCGGGGCCGCCTCCGTGAGGCCGTAGCCCTGGTGCACAGGGAGGCCGGTGAGCTCGGTGAACTTCGCCGCCACCTGGGGCGACAGGGGCGCGCTGCCGGACATCACCAGCCGCACCGAGCCCAGCCGCTCGCGGAGCTGCTCGACGGGCAGCCAGTGCGCGAAGACCGGCGGCGCGACCGGCAGCACGCTGCACGCCTCATCCTCGATCAGGTCGAGCGTAGCCATCGGGTCGAACCGCTCGACGAGCACCAGCTTCGCCCGTTGCAG
>DASXRJ010000313.1:0-5048 GCA_036506675.1 Nocardioides sp.
CAGGACGGTGGCGATAGACCACCTCGCAGCCCGGCCTCGCGGTCGGCCGTGACCGCGAACTCCGGGCCGCGGTCGGCAGGAGGACGATCCGGTCCGCGAGGTGCCGCGGGTGCCCGGGTCAGCCGTCGACGGTGAGCAGGTCGCCCAGCCGGGTGATCTCGAACAGCCGCATGAGCTGGGGCGGCACCGACCGCACCACGAACCGCCCGCCGGCGGCCTCGGCGTGGCGGTGGACGGCCACCAGCACCCCCAGCCCGCTGGAGTCGACGAAACCGACGTCGGACACATCGAGCTCGAGCGCCACGTGCCCGACGTCGACGAGCTGCCTGAGCTCGCGCTTGATCTCCTCGGAGGTCACGATGTCGAGGTCGCCGGACAGCCGCGCGGTAACGGCACGCTCGGTGCGCTCGACGACCTCAAGCTGTGCGTGCTCGTTCCCCACGGCGGCCAACCTAACGCGACCGCCGACCCTCAGCGCACCACGACGGCACCATGCTGCCGGTGTTGTCGCGCCCAGCGCGACGCGGCCGGCGTGCACGCCGGCCCGATGCGCTAGTCACGGACGTTCTCCTCGGACACACGCGGATCCTCGCCTCGTGGAAACGTCATCTGGTCCAGCGTCGCCTGCGACCGGTCGCGGTGCTCCAGTCGACGCCGTTGCATCTCGCGGGTCGCGTGCCCTCCGAACGGATCGAGCTGGACCTCGAGTCGTTGCCCTTCCTGGATGTCCAACACGAGACCAGACACGACCAGGTTGACGCCCACGAGCAACGGACCGACCGAGAGGAGCACCGATCCCGTCGTCGCAACCGGCTCCCCCAGGGTGTGCACCACGACCCAGACACCGACCGCCAAGCCGGTGACGATCAGGAAGAAGCCCGTCAACAGGAACAGCGCGACGGGCGAGAACGACCACAGCACGTACTTCCGGAAGATGCGCCGGATGAAGCCGCCGGTCAGCAGAGACAGGAGCGCGGGGATCTCCCGACGCAGCTTGATGGTCGAGCGCTCGTCGGCGTAGAGCGCCGGCACCGGAACGTCGGCGACACGGGCGCCGACGATGTTGAGGTTGATGAGGAAGTCGTTCTCCAGCGAGTAGCCCGAGGCGATGCGATCGAGCGGAATGGCCTCGAGAACCTCCCTGCGCACGGCGAGGTAGCCGTTCTGGGGGTCGAACACGTGCCAGTAGCCCGACGCGAGCTTGTTGACGAACGACAGGACGACGTTGCCGAACACGCGGTGGCGCGGCATGCCGGAGAACGACCGCGACGAGAAGAACCGGTTGGCCTTGGCCATGTCGCACCGGCCGTCGACCACGGGGTCGAGCAACGACTGCAGGTACTGCGGGTCGGTCTGGCCGTCGCCGGCCATGATGCACACGATGTCGACGCCCAGCTCGATCGCCCGCCTGTGTCCGTCGACCACCGCACCCCCGACGCCCGTGTTCGATTCGTGGACGATCAACTGCAGGCGGGGGTCGCCGGTGGCACGCGCCGTGGCGCTCGTGCCGTCGGTGCTGGCGTCGTCGATCACGATCACGTGGTCGACGTAGTCGGGCATGGTGGTCACCACCTGCCCGATGTGGCGCTCCTCGTTGTAGGCCGGCACCACGACAGCGACGGAGTGACCCTTGTACATGGTCAGCTCAGCACCTGGCGCACGGCCGTCGCGACCTGTTCGAGGTCCGAGTCGGACAGCCAGGGGTGCACCGGGAGCGACACCACCTGCCGGGCCGCCCGCTCGGCCTCGGGCATGGGGTCGATCCGGACGGCCGGATTGTCGCGGTAGCACGCGTAGTCGTAGGCGAGGCGCGGGTAGTAGACGCCGGACTCGACGCCCCGGGCGGCCAGGGCCGTGACGACATCGTCCCGGCCCAGGGGCGCGACGTCGTTCACCCGGACCGTGTACTGGTGGTACACGTGGTGGTGCCCGGGGCGCTCGACCGGGGTGTCGAGGCCCTCGATGCCGGCCAGCATCTCGCTCAGCGCCAACGCGTTGGCGCGGCGCCGCTTGGTCCGGATCTCGAGCTGGGCGACCTCGGCCACGCCGATCGCCGCCTCCACCTCGGTCATCCGGTAGTTGTGGCCGGCCAGCTCGTAGACGTACCGCTCGCGCATGCCCTGGTTGCGGAGAAGCGCGAGCCGATCGGCGACAGCATCGTCGTCGGTCGTGACCATGCCCCCCTCCCCTGTCATCAGGTTCTTGGTCGCGTAGAACGAGAAGCAGCCCACGCCGAAGCTGCCCACCGGGCGTCCGTCCACCGAGGCGCCATGAGCTTGCGCGGCGTCCTCGACGAGAGCCAGGTCCAGCTCCTCGGCCATGCGGTCGAAGGCGACCATGTCGGCCGGGTGGCCGTAGAGGTGCACCGGCATGAGCGCCCGGGTGCGGGGGGTCACCGTCTCTCGCACCGCCGCAGGATCGAGGGTGAAGTCGTCGGGCCGGATGTCGGCGAACCGCACCCGGGCCCCGCGTTGGAGCACGGCGTTGATCGTGGCGACGAACGTGAACGGCGAGGTGACGACCTCGTCGTCGGGGCCGATGCCGATGGCTTCGAGGGCGGCGACCAGCGCCGTCGTCCCGTTGTTGACGGCGACCGCGTGCGCCGTCCCGCTCACCACGCGAAAGGCGTCCTCGAAGCGGGCCACCATCGGCCCCTGCGCCAGGCGCCCGGACCGGAGCACCTCGAGCACCAGCCGCTCGGCGGCAGGGTCGAGTCGGACCTCGGTGACCCGGATCACGCGTCCACCCCGAACGTCGGCGCCGCGGGCTGCGCCGCGTCGCCCGCCGCCACCCGGGCGGAGATGCGATGGGGTTCCAGGATCGACTCGCGCTCCTCGCTCGGATCCTTCTCCCCCCGCACCAGAGCGACGAAGTGCGCCAGCTGAAGCGCCAGCGGCTCGCCGGCATGACGAACGAACGGGATGTCGACCACGGTCTCGGCCCGGTACGTGGGCGTGTCGCCAACCTGGCTCTGCCCCACGTTGCGGTACACGGTCACGTCCTGACGGAGGAGATCGACCTCGACGAGTTGCTCGGCGGTGGTCACCAGCAGCGACCGGATCTTGCGTTGGCTCCGCCGGGACGCGGACAGCGTCGCCACCATGCCGTTGGTGAACCGCAGCGTGCAGTCGGCGACCTCCGCGACGCCCGATTCGGGGTGTTGCCAGTCACCGCCCGTCACCGACGCGACGATCTCGCCCCGCGAGAGCCGCACCGCCAGGTCGATGTCGTGGATGAGCAGGTCGTAGACGACGCTGGTCGTGATCCGGGGCGCGAGAGGCGAGTGCCGCATCGAGAGGATGTGGATCGGTGACTCGTCGAGGAGGGCACGTGCCGTCATGACGGCGGCATTGAACCGCTCGACGAAGCCACACATCAGGGCCACGTCGCCGGCCTTGGACGCGTCGACCATGGCGTGCACCGACGCGAGGTCGGCGGACAACGGCTTCTCGACCAGCAGCGGGACGCCGGCGGCGAGCAGCTCGAGCGCGATCCCGGCATGGCTCTCGGTGGGCGAGGCCACCACGACGGCGTCGCAGCCGAACACCGCCTGCACGTCGGCGGTGGCGTGCGCGTCCGAACCCGCAAGGGCCGCCGCCCGGGTGACGTCGGGGTCGACGACGACGGCGAGCGACGCGTCCGGCGAATCACCGATGACGCGTGCGTGGTTCGCGCCCATCGTGCCGGCCCCGACGAGGCCCAGGCGAAGGGGTTGCTGCATCGTTTTCAGCCTCCATTCATGCGAGCAGGTCCGCCACGTCGACCGCGAGCGCGCCGAGCCGCCGAGCGAAGTCGAGCTCGTACTCGCGGTCACCGACATAGACCACATCACCCCCGCCCCGGAGCGACGACGTCGCAGCTCGGCACCGGCCGAACCCGTCCCGGAAGCGGTTGAAGTCGCTCTTCGGGCCGCCGAGGCCTTCGCGGCCGACGACCGTGACGACGCGGGCGCGCAGGTGAGGGTGCCCCTCGAGGAACCGCATCACGGCCAGGCCACTGTTGCTGGTCAGGACGGCGAAGCCCGTCGCCAGGGCCAGCGCACGAGCGACGGGTTCGATCGGGGTCGCCTGCGCGGCCGCCTCGCTCTCGGCCTGCGTCACCGTCGACCAGGCGCCCTCGGGGTCACCGGTGGCCGTCGCATCGAGCCAGAGATCGTCGATCCGACGCACGCGCAGCTCCTGCCGGAGCGCACGCCAGTCGACCGGCAGCGCGGCGATCGTGCCGTCGAAGTCGACGATGGGCGCCGGGCCGAGATCGATCGCGAGCCCCGTGCGCTCAGCCATGATCGGTTGGATCGATGGGGTGGCGCGGCCAACGGTCGAGGTGGTCGCTCTCGACCAGCTCGTATCCCATGTCGACCATGCGAATCCAGTAGAGCCCCTCGGGCAGCGGCGACGAGCCGACCCGCGCGAGCCGCTCACCGAGTGCCGCCCGAACCAGCATGTCGGGCATGTTCAGGCCCGCGGCGGCCAAGAAGTTGGACGTCGTGAAGAAGCGGCCGGCGTTGACCTCGGTCACCATCGGCTCACCGTCGGCGGACTCCTTGATGTCGACGCAGTAGACGCCGGACGGGTAGGCATCGAGTCGCCGGATGGCGGCGCAGGCCAGCGTGTCGAGATGCGGGAGCTTCACCGTGCGGGCGACCGCCGGCGTCGACGTCTGACCGTGGGGCGTGAGGTGGCCGTACAGGTACTCGACCCGTTCCCGCGCCTGGCCCGCCACCAGCTCGCCGTCCTGCCAGATGCTCTGGTACGCGAACTCACGCCCGGGGAGCATCTGCGCCGCCATGAAGTCGCCGGGCGAGAGCCCCCGCTCGACCTCCCACCAGCGGATCCACGCCTCGGCCTGCTCGGGCGACCGGACGGGCAGGGAGCCCCGGGCACCCGCGCCGACCCGCGCCCGGACCCACACGCGTTCGTGCCGGCTGAGCAGGTCGGCTGTCACCTCCCGCACCGAGTCCCAGTCGGAGAACGGCGCCGACTCCGGGACTGCGACCCCGGCACCGGCCATCGCGGCGCTGAACGCGCTCTTGTCGGCCGCGGTGGCGA
>DASXRJ010000314.1:0-11385 GCA_036506675.1 Nocardioides sp.
TCAAGAAGCTCACCCGCACCCGGTGCCCCAAGCTGACCAGCACCAAGCAGTACCTCACCTCGTACCACGACAACGCGGACGGCTGGGCCCAGGCGGGCGGCAACGTGATCATGTGCTGGAACCAGCAGGTCAAGAAGTAGCGAACGCCGACGAGGCGGCCGCGGGCGATCACGCCCCGGCCGCCGCTGTCATTTGCGGGTCACTTGCGCGAGCGACTCAGTCGTCCCAGTGGACGAGTTCGCGCTTGAGGATCTTGCCAGTCGCGTTGCGCGGCAGCTCGTCGAGGAACACGAACTCGCGCGGGACCTTGAACCGCGCCAGGTTGGCCTTGACCCAGTCGCGCAGCGCGTCCTCCTCGACCGGCCGGTTGACCACGACGAACGCCCGCAGCCGCTTGCCGAAGTCGTCGTCGTCCACGCCGATGGCGGCCACCTCGACGACTCCTTCGTGGCGGGTCAGGCAGTCCTCGACCTCCTTGGGGAAGACGTTCTCCCCGCCGGAGACGATCATCTCGTCGTCGCGGCCCTCGATGAACAGCCGGCCCTCGGAGTCGAAGCGGCCGACGTCGCCCGAGGACATCAGGCCGTCGATGACCTCCTTGCCGCCGCCACCGGTGTAGCCCTCGAAGAGCATCCCGTTGCCGACGAAGATCCGGCCGGACTGGCCCTGGGGCAGCGCGGTGCCGTCCGCGTCGAGGATCCGGACCACGGTGCCGTGCGGTGGCTTGCCGGCCGTCCCGGGAGCCGCGCGCAGGTCGGCGGGCTGCGCGACGGCGGCGTACGCCACCTCGGTCGAGCCGTAGATGTTGTAGAGGTTGTCACCGAAGCGGTCCATCCACTCGGTGCCCAGGTCTCCGGGCAGCGCGGACCCGGACGCGGCGACCACCTTCACCGAGGACAGGTCGTACGCCGCCAGCGTGGCGTCGGGCAGCTGCAGGATCCGCTGCAGCATCACCGGGATGACCACCAGCGAGTCGCAGGCGTTGTCCTGGGTGAGCCGCAGGCAGGTCTCCGGGTCGAACTTGCGGGTGAGTACGACGGTCGAGCCGAGCAGCATGCCCAGCGCCAGGTGCGCGTAGCCCCACGTGTGGAAGAGCGGCGCCGCGATGTGGGTCTTCCAGCCCTCCTGCAGCGGCATCCGCGACAGCAGCGCCACGGCCGCGTCGATGCCGGCCTCGCTGCGCGGCGCACCCTTGGGGGTCCCGGTCGTGCCCGAGGTGAGGATGACCGCGCGCGACCGGCGTACCGGCGCCTGGAGGTCCTCGCCGGGGAACCGCGCGATCAGCGAGTCGATCGTGTCGGCGTCGGTCTGGTTGTCGTGGGTCTGGTTGTCGTGGGTCCGGTTGTCGTGGGTCCGGGTGTCGACCCACGCGAGCACCCGGACGTCGACCGGCGCCTCCGCCAGCAGGCCGGTGAACTCCTCGTCGTAGATGACCGCCTTCGGCTTCTCCCGCTCGAGTACGTCGACCAGCTGCGGCCCGGCGAACGCGGTGTTGAGGTAGAGCACGTCCGCACCCAGCTTGGCGACCGCCAGGCTGGCCTCGAGGAACCCGCGATGGTTGCGGGCCATCAGGGCCACCGAGTCGCCCTCGGCGATGCCGAGCTCCTCCAGCGCGTGCGCGAGCGCGTTGCTGCGCCGCTGGATCTGTCCGAAGGTCAGCGAGCCGCGCTCGTCGATGAGCCCGACCCGGTCGGGGTAGCGCAGCGCCAGGCTGGCGAAGCCGCCCGCCGGTCCGGTGCCCCACGACTTCACCAGCAGGCCCAGCCTGGCGAGCGTCACCGGTGAGTAGGGGCGGACGACGCCCGCGCCGGTCAGGACCCGCACCGAGGTCAGTCCGGAGCTGAGTCCGGCAGCGATTCGTCGAGTGGCCTTGGGCATGGCGGGTCCTTGCGTCGGGAGGGGAGGTCGATCAGTGCGTCGACTTGGGGGTGACCAGGCGCGTTGCCGCCCAGTCCTTGCTCACCGCCGCGGTGGTCGTCTGCGAGAGCCCGGCGATCGGGGCGGCCTCGGCGATGTCGGCGGCGTCGACCGAGTTGGGCCGGCCGACCTTCGGCGTCAGCAGCCAGATGGCGCCACCGCCGACCAGGTCGGTGAGCGCGTCGACCAACCCGTCGACCAGATCTCCGTCGTCGTCGCGCCACCAGAGCACGACGCCGTCGACGACGTTGCCGTGGTCACCATCGACCAGGTCTCCGTCGATGGCGTCCTCGATGGCCGCTCGAAGGTCGTCGTCGGTGTCGTTGTCCCACCCGAGCTCTTGGATCACCATCCCGGGCGTGAACCCGAGCTTGGTGCTGATGTCTTGCCTGGCTTCCGGGGCGGTGCCCTCGGTGTGGGCGGACCCGCCACCCGCGGTCGAGCTCACTGACTCCTCCATCTGATGCGTACAAATTGTGTTGAGTAGTCCAGCGGAGTTGCGCTCCCGACGCAAGCCCGTCCACAGCGTGGCTACCGCGGGTATCCGCGCCAGTCCGATCGTCGGACGTACTCGTCGGTAGATTTGGTCCGTCTGTGACCCATGCAACGATGGCATACGTGAACGACCCCGCACTCACCCCGGCGCAGGCCGCCAAGACCACACCCCTGGTCTCGGTCATCCACGAGGGCCTGCCGACTCAGCTGCCCGACATCGACCCCGACGAGACCCAGGAATGGCTCGCGTCGTTCGACTCCCTCGTCACCGACCGCGGCCGCGAGCGTGCCCGTTACGTCATGCTCCGCCTGCTCGAACGCGCGCGGGAGACCCAGGTCGGCGTACCGGCCTTGCGCAGCACCGACTACATCAACACGATCCCTCCGGAACGCGAGCCGTGGTTCCCCGGCGACGAAGAGGTCGAACGCCGGATCCGCGCATTCATCCGCTGGAACGCCGCCGTGACGGTGTCCAGCGCCAACCGCAAGGGCCTCGAGGTCGGCGGCCACATCGCGACGTACCAGTCGTCGGCGAGCCTCTACGAGGTCGGCTTCAACCACTTCTTCCGTGGCCACGACGCGCCCGGCGGCGGCGACCAGATCTACATCCAGGGCCACGCCTCCCCCGGCATCTACGCGCGGGCCTACCTCGAGGGCCGGCTCAGCGAGGAGCAGCTCTACCGCTTCCGGCAGGAGGTCCAGCACGGCGCGCACGCCGGCCTGTCGTCGTACCCGCACCCGCGGCTGATGCCCGACTTCTGGGAGTTCCCCACGGTGTCGATGGGTCTCACCGGCATCAACTCGATCTACCAGGCGCGCTTCAACCGCTACCTCCAGAACCGCGGCATCAAGGACACCAGCCAGCAGCGCGTGTGGGCCTTCCTCGGCGACGGAGAGATGGCCGAGCCCGAGTCGCTGGGCGCGATCCGGATCGCCGCGCGCGAGGAGCTCGACAACCTCACGTGGGTGATCAACTGCAACCTGCAGCAGCTCGACGGTCCGGTCACCGGCAACGGCAAGATCATCCAGGAGCTGGAGTCCAACTTCCGGGGTGCCGGCTGGAACGTCATCAAGGTGATCTGGGGCCGTGAGTGGGACCCGCTGCTGGCCCGCGACGTCGACGGCGTACTCGTCAACAAGATGAACACCACGCCCGACGGCCAGTTCCAGACCTACTCGGTCGAGACCGGCGCCTACATCCGCGACAACTTCTTCGGCGGCGACCAGCGGCTGCGCGCCATGGTCGAGCACATGACCGACGAGCAGATCCGCAAGCTGCCCCGTGGCGGCCACGACTACCGCAAGGTGTACGCCGCCTTCGACGCGGCCACCAAGCACGTCGGCCAGCCGACCGTGATCCTGGCCAAGACCATCAAGGGCTGGACCATCGACGCCCTCGAGGGCAAGAACGCCACCCACCAGATGAAGAAGCTGACCCAGGACGACCTCAAGCGGTTCCGCGACCGGCTCTACCTGCCGATCAGCGACCGCGACCTGGAGACGTCGTACAACGAGACCGGCGCGGCGCCGTTCTTCCACCCGGGAGCCAAGGCACCGGAGATCGAGTACATGATGGACCGGCGCTCGGCTCTCGGCGGCTCGCTGCCCAAGCGCGAGGTCCGCGCCAAGGCGCTGAAGCTCCCCGGCGACAAGGTCTACGCCGAGCTGAAGCAGGGCTCGGGCAAGAACAAGATCGCCACCACGATGGCCGTCGTCCGGCTGCTCAAGGACTGGATGAAGGACCCCGAGATCGGCAAGCGGATCGTGCCGATCGCGCCCGACGAGTACCGCACCTTCGGCATGGACGCCATGTTCCCGAGCGCCAAGGTCTACAACCCCGCCGGCCAGCAGTACGAGTCGGTCGACCGCAAGCTGCTGCTCTCCTACAAGGAGTCGGCGCAGGGGCAGATGCTGCACGAGGGCATCTCCGAGGCCGGCGCGATGGCGTCGGCGACGGCCGCGGGGTCGGCGTACTCCACGCACGGCGAGCACATGATCCCGTTCTACATCTTCTACTCGATGTTCGGGTTCCAGCGCACCGGCGACTCGATCTGGGCGATGGCCGACCAGCTGGCTCGCGGCTTCCTGATCGGCGCCACCGCCGGCCGCACGACGCTTACCGGTGAAGGTCTGCAGCACGCCGACGGTCACTCGCCGCTGCTCGCGGCGACCAACCCGGCGGTGGTCCACTACGACCCGGCGTTCGCGTACGAGGTCAGCCACATCATGCAGTCGGGCCTGGAGCGGATGTACGGCGCCGACTCCGAGAACGTCATCTTCTACATCACCGTCTACAACGAGCCGGTCTCGCAGCCGGCCGAGCCGGAGTCGGTCGACGTCGAGGGCATCCTCAAGGGCCTGCACAAGACATCGACCGCCGAGGGCGACGGCCCGCGGGTGCAGCTGATGGCCTCGGGCGTCGGCTACCCGTGGATAGCCGACGCGCAGCGGCTTCTCGCCGAGGACTGGGGCGTGCGCGCGGACACCTGGTCGGTGACCTCGTGGAACGAGCTGGCCCGCGACGCGGTGGCGGCCGAGGACTGGAACCTGCTGCACCCGGCCGAGTCGCCGCGGACGGCGTACGTCGCGGACAAGCTCGAGGCGGCCGAGGGCCCGATCGTGGCGGTCTCGGACTACATGTGCGCGGTGCCGTTGCAGATCGCGCGCTGGGTGCCGGGTGACTACCGAGTGCTGGGCACCGACGGGTTCGGGTTCGCCGACACCCGGCCGGCCGCGCGCCGGTTCTTCCACGTCGACGCGCAGTCGGTCGTCGTACAGGCCCTGCAGGCGCTGGCCGACGGCGGCTCGATCCCGCGCGAGACCGTGGTCGCGGCGTTCGAGAAGTACCAGATCGACGACCCCACCGCGGTGGCCGGAGTCAAGCAGGAGGGCGGCGACGCCTGAGCGCCGTACTCGACGGCAAGTCCGCCCGATCGCGCCGCCCGGCGCGGTCGGGCGGCTCCGTTTCGGGCCACACTTCGGGCCAGACTTTCGGGCCGGAGTCTCAGGCCGGAGCCTCAGGCCGGGCTGAGCGACCCGATCGGCGACCCCGGCGAGGGCCCGGCTCCCGCCTGTACCGCGACCGGGCGCGGACCGGCCTTGAGCATCGACCGGAACCGACCACGGTCGTAGACCGCCGGCTGGGTGCTGCGCATGAACTGGTTGACGATCCGCACGAACCGCTCCGGGTGGTCCTTGTGCGGGAAGTGACCACAGTCGGGGATCAGCTCCACCCGCAGCCCGGGCGCCAAGGCCACCGCGTTGGCCGCGTGGCTGGCCGGGATGACGCCGTCGTCGGTGCCCCAGATCAGGAAGGTCGGGATCGCCTCGGTGAGATAGGCGCGGTCGGCCATGGTGACGATCTGACCGCGCCAGTCCACCACCGCGCGTACGACGTGGCGGATCGCGGCGCGGGTGCGCGGGTCGCGGAAGGTCTCGACCACGGCCGCCATCTCATCGAGGTCGCGGGTGTGCGGGATCCGCGAGCGCGACAGCAGCCGCAGCGACTCGGTCGTCGCCTGCCGCAGCACCGGCAACGTGACCAGGCCCATCGCCCGGTGGAAGCCGGGCGTCGTGATCATCCGGATCGCCGGCGACACCTCGGGGCCGAGCCCGCCGGGCGAGACCAGGATCAGCCGCTGGGTCCGCTCCGGGAACTGGTAGGCGAACTGCATCGCCACTCCCCCGCCGAGGCTGTGTCCCACCACGGTCACCCGGTCGATCCCCAGGACGGTCAGCAGGTCGCGCATGCCGTTGGCGTAGCCGCCGACGCTGTAGTCGGCCCGGGGCTTGTCGGACTCGCCGTGGCCGAGCAGGTCCGGCGCGATCACGGTGTACTTGCGGGCCAGCCGCTCGATCACCGGCGACCAGGTCGTGTGGTCGCAGCCGAGGCCGTGCAGCAGGAGCAGCACCGGCCCGTCGCCCGCCTTCACATAGGCCCTGCGATGACCGTGCAACGTGACGTACGAGACTTCGAAGGCGTCGCTCATCCCCAACCCCTTTCGCACACCGGCAGTGACTGAAGATTCAATCAGATGGTCCCAGGTCTGTGACCCCGCTGCGTAGGTCGGATTTCTCCAGTCGTCCGCGGGTGCCTCGGAGGGTGGCATATCCGGTTTTGTGGGGAAGCACTAATCTCAAGACGTGTCGTCACGGGAGCGAGTCGCCGATCAGCTGCAGCGTTCGGTGGGCGCGCTCAGCACCGCCGCGATGCAGCGCATGGACTCCGACCTGCCCTGGTTCGCCAAGCTCAGCGCGGAGGACCGGTCCTGGGTCGGGCTGATCGCGCAATCCGGCATCCAGGCCTTCATCGCGTGGTACCGCGAGGGCAAGGACACCATCCCCGGATCCGGTCTGGCCGCGGACGTCTTCGGCGCCGCGCCCCAGGCCCTGACCGGGGTGATCAACCTGCAGCAGACCGTCGACCTGGTCCGGCTCGGCATCGAGGTCGTCGAGCTGAACATCGACAACTTCGTCGACGCCGAGGACGCGCCGCTCGTCCACGCCGCGATCCTGCGCTACGCGCGCGAGGTGGCCTTCGCGACCGCCCAGGTGCACGCCCGGGCCGCGGAGCTGCGCGGAGCGTGGGACGCCCGGCTCGAGGCGCTCGTGGTCGACTCGGTGCTCCGCTCGGAGACCGACGAGGCCGTGCTGTCCCGGGCCAGCGCGCTGGGTTGGGCCGAGCGCGAGGGTGTGGTCGTCGTACTCGGGATCGCGCCGCCTGAGCGGCTGGCCACCAACATCTTCAGCGACGTACGACGTGCCGCGCGGTCCCAGGGCCTCGACGCGCTCTGCGCCACCCAGGGAGACCGGATGGTCGCGGTGCTCGGCGGGGTCAAGGACCCGCTGAAGGCGGCGGGGGTGGTCGAGTCGCTCTTCGCGGACGGACCGGTGGTCACCGGTCCGCTCACCCCCGACCTGGCGCATGCTCATGTCTCGGCTCGCGCGGCCCTGTCCGCGCTGCGCGTCGCCCCTGCCTGGCCGGACCGTCCGCGACCGGTGAGCAGCGACGACCTGCTGCCCGAGCGCGCGCTGTTCGGCGACGGCCACGCTCGCCGCCAGCTGGTCGAGGAGGTCTACCAGCCGCTCGCCGAGTCGCGGGTGTTGCTCGACACCGTGAGCGCCTACTTCGACCGGGGCACCTCCGTCGAGGCCACCGCGCGGGCCCTGTTCGTCCACCCGAACACCGTCCGCTACCGCCTGAAGGCGGCCGCCGAGCTCACCGGCCTGACGGCGACGCAGCCTCGCCACGCGTTTACCTACGCGATCGCTTTGGTACTCGGCCGTTTACACGATTTGTAAGAACCCCACAAAGTTTCGGACGGGAGATTCGTGCGAGCTGGACGCGATAGTGCGGCGGCTCACTTGGGACAGTAGACAGGTGCTCGTCATCGTTGCTCCCGGTCAAGGCGCTCAGACGCCCGGATTCCTCAAGCCCTGGCTCGAGGATCCGGTTTTCGCGAGCCGCCTCCACTGGCTGTCCGCCGTTACGGACCTCGACCTGGTCCACTACGGCACCGAGGCCGACGCGGACACCATCCGCGACACCGCCATCGCCCAGCCGCTGCTGGTCGGCTCGGCACTCCTCGCGGCCCTCGAGCTCTTCCCGCACCCGGCCGACGCCTTCGGGCGGGTGAGCGCGGTCGCCGGTCACAGCGTCGGCGAGCTGGCCGCCGCGGCGGGTGCCCGGGCCATCTCAGCGGAACAGGCCATGGTCCTGGTCCGCGAGCGCGGCAAGGCGATGGCGCAGGCGGCCTCCGTGACCCACACCAGCATGACCGCCGTACTCGGTGGTGACCGCGACGAGGTCCTCGCCGCCATCAGCGCGAACGGGCTCACCGCCGCCAACGACAACGGCCCCGGCCAGATCGTCGCGGCCGGCACCGTCGAGCAGCTGGAGGCGTTCGCCGCCCACCCACCGGCCAAGGCGCGGCTGATCCCGCTCTCGGTGGCCGGGGCGTTCCACACCGAGCACATGAGCCCAGCCGTCGGCCACCTGGCCGCCCTGGCCAAGTCGGTGTCGACCCACGACCCCCGCACCCGGATCATCTCCAACCGCGACGGCAAGGTCATCCACGACGGCCAAGAGGTGCTCAAGCGCATCGTCACGCAGATCGGCAACCCGGTCCGCTGGGACCTCTGCATGGACACCATGCTCGACCTCGGCGTGACCGGACTCCTGGAGATGCCGCCGGCCGGCACCCTGACCGGCATCGCCAAGCGGGCCATGAAGGGCGTCGAGACCTTCGCGCTCAAGACCCCCGACCAGCTCGACGCCGCGCGCGCCTTCTGCGACAAGCACGGCGAGGCCTCCCCCGTCGAGCTGCACCCGACGTGGCGGATGGTCGTGTCACCCGCCAAGGGGACCTTCCGGCGCGACGAGTACGCCGCGGACGCCGACGTGCTCCCCGCCAATGCCGCCATCGGCGCCGTCGCCAGCCTGCGCGATGAGACCACCGTGACCACCGTGCACGGCGGTCACGTCGTCGAGTGGCTGGTCGAGGACGGCGACCTTGTCTCGCCCGGCCAACCGCTTGTCCGCCTTCACCCCTCTGGAGCCGCCTCATGATCACCCTGACCGGTGCCACGCACGCCGCCATCCTCGGGATCGGTAGCTACCGCGCCTCGCGCGTGATCCCCAACGCCGAGATCGTCGACGTGATCGACTCCAGCGACGAGTGGATCCAGCAGCGCTCCGGCATCAAGCAGCGCCGCTGGGCGACGCCCGAGGAGACGGTCCAGTTCATGGCCACCGAGTCGGGGCGGCGCGCCATCGAGCAGGCCGGCATCGACTCTCGGCAGATCGACTGCGTCATCGTCGCGACCGTCTCGCACATGCTGCAGACCCCGGCCGTGGCGACTCTGGTGGCGACCGACCTGGGCACCGACAACGCGGCCGCCTTCGACATCTCCGCGGCGTGCGCGGGCTTCTGCCACGGCATCGCCCTCGCCTCCGACATGGTCCGCGCCGGCAGCGCGGGTCACGTGCTGGTGGTCGGCGTGGAGCGACTCTCCGACATCACCGACGTCCAGGACCGCGGGACGGCGTTCATCTTCGCCGACGGTGCCGGTGCAGCCGTGGTCGGGCCGTCCGAGACCGAGGGCATCGGCCCGGTGGTCTGGGGCTCCGACGGCGAGCAGTTCGACCTGATCCGGCAGAAGGAGGACTGGCGCGACGTCGTCGACGCCGAGCGTCCCGAGATGCCGCACCTGATCATGCAGGGCAACCCGGTGTTCCGGTGGGCTGTCTACGAGATGGCCAAGGTCGCCGAACAGGCCCTCGACCGGGCAGGGCTCACCATCGACGACCTCGACGTCTTCGTCCCGCACCAGGCCAACATGCGCATCATCGACGCGATGGCGCGCTCGATGAAGCTGCCGGCTCGGGTCGCCGTGGCCCGTGACGTCGCCGAGCAGGGCAACGCCTCGGCGGCCTCGATCCCGCTGGCCCTCGACCAGATGATCAAGGACGGGGACGCCAAGTCCGGAGACACCGCACTGTTCGTCGCCTTCGGCGCCGGCCTGGCGTACGCCGCCCAGGTCGTCACCATTCCCTGACCAACCGAGATTCACCACCAAGCAGCACCACCAACCGAGAGGAACCACCGAAGATGGCCACCACCGAAGAGATTCGCGCCGACCTCGCCGACATCGTCAACGAGATCGCTGGAGTCGACACCGAGGACGTCGTACTCGACAAGTCGTTCGTCGACGACCTCGACGTGGACTCCCTGTCGATGGTCGAGGTCGTTGTCGCGGCCGAGGAGAAGTTCGGCGTCTCCATCCCCGATGACCAGGTCAAGAACCTCAAGACGGTCGGCGACGCGGTGGCGTTCATCGAGTCCGCCCAGGGCTGACCCGCCACCGACCCAGCCGGCCGACCGAGCCAGCCACCCGGCCGGCCCTCGACGACCCGAAGGAAACCCATGTCTGCCAAGCGCGTACTCGTCACCGGTCTCGGCACCACCTCTCCGGTCGGTGGTGACACCAGGTCCACCTGGGCCGCCCTGCTGGAGGGCAAGTCCGGAGTGGCGCCCCTGACCCACGAGTGGGCCGCCCCGCTCGGCACCCGGCTGGCCGCGGAGGTCGCGGTCGACCCGACCGAGGTCCTCGACCGGGTGAAGGCTCGCCGGCTCGACCGCTCGGCGCAGCTGGCCATGGTGGCCGCGCAGGAGGCGTGGGCCGACAGCGGTCTGGACGGAGCCGTCGATCCCGAGCGCCTCGGCGTGGCCATGGCCTCGGGCATCGGCGGCGTCCAGACGCTGCTCGCCAACTACGACGCCATGAACGAGAAGGGCCCGCGCCGGGTCTCGCCGCTGGCGATCCCGATGCTGATGCCCAACTCCCCCGCCGCCAACATCGGCCTGCTGATCGGCGCCAAGGCCGGCGTACACACCCCGGTGTCGGCGTGCGCGTCGGGCAACGAGGCGATCGCGCTCGGCATCGACATGATCCGGCTCGGCCGGGCCGACGTCGTGGTCGTGGGCGGCACCGAGGCCGCCATACACCCGCTGCCGATGGCAGCGTTCGGCAACATGATGGCGCTGTCCAAGCGCAACGACGAGCCCGAGCGCGCCTCGCGGCCGTGGGACAAGGGCCGCGACGGCTTCGTCCTCGGCGAGGGCGCGGCGGTGCTGGTCCTCGAGTCCGCCGAGCACGCCGAGGCCCGCGGCGCCAAGGTGTACGCCGAGGCAGCGGGCGCCGGCATCACCGCCGACTCGCACGACATCGCCCAGCCCGACCCGTCCGGTCTGGGCGCGACCCGGGCAATGGTGATCGCGATGCGCGAGGCCGGGATCACGCCCGGCGACGTACGCCACATCAACGCGCACGCCACCTCGACCCCGCAGGGCGACGTGGCCGAGGCCGGCGCCATCCGGGCCGCGCTGGGCGACGCCGTCGACGGCACCATCGTCACCTCGACCAAGTCGATGACCGGCCACCTCCTGGGTGCCGCCGGCGCGCTCGAGTCGC
>DASXRJ010000315.1:0-13277 GCA_036506675.1 Nocardioides sp.
GCGGGCGCCCCGGGTCGAGCGGACGGCCGTGAGCCGGGCCGGAGCCCGCCGACGTCGTCGGGAGCACGCTGACCTGGTCAGCAAGTCGGCCGCAGGCCGCGGCCGAGGCGGCAAGGCCCAGGGCGGACAGCCCGACGGCCAGCTCGAGGCGGACCCGGCGGGCCCCGCCGAGCCGCTTGGTCGACCCGGACATCCGAGCTCACCCCGCGTCGACAAAGCGGGCCGAACGGACCATGCGGGTCAGCTCCCGCATCTGCGCCCGGGTGACACCGGGCGCGGCGACCCAGGCCAGGACGAGGCGCTCGCCGTCGACGTCGAGGATCCAGATGGCGGCTCGCTCAAGCGACGCCCCGAGGTAGAAGACACCGTCGGGACCGGTGTTGAAGATGTCGAAGGCCTGCTCCTGGCACTTCGCAACGTCGATGCCCTTCTCGACCTGGTAGGTCAGGTACAGGCCCAGGTGACCATCGACCGTGACCGGGATGGGCTTCGACGTCTCGGCGCCCAGTTGGGCGACCAGGGCGTTGGCCAGGTCCCGCACGGAAGGGCCCGGGTCCACGGCCGCGTCGAACTTGTCGTGCCCCTTCGAACCGCAGGGGTCTGGGGGGACACGCGCTGCTGTGTGGAAGCCCATGGTGCGGAACGGCTGGGGCTCAAGCTGGAGGAACGCGAATCCCGCAAACTGCCGGAAGCCCTCGGGAGCCTGGATCACCACCACGTGGTCGGACACGCCGTTGGCGGTGAGCCCGTAGGCCCCCGCGGGCAACGGAACGTCCTCGGGCTCGCCAGCGAGATATCTCCAGGCAGGCCCGACGTCCGTGGTGCCGTCTTTCGCGCCGGTGGAGGGGGTGGTGGCCGACTGAGTCGCGCCGGACGGGTCGTTGCCGCAGGCGGCGAGCAGCAGCGATGCTGCCACCAGGAGCGGCAGGATGCCTCGGGTCGAGTTTCTGGTCATGGTGATCTCCGGCTGTCGGGAGTAGGTGGTTCTCCCGTTGTGCCTGCGCCCGGTTCCAGCACGCCTTCGGACCGGTATCGGCTCGGTATCGGGCCCATTGACGGACGGCACCGGCAGGCAGACAGTCGAAGCATGGGGATCGCCGTACTCGGCCCGCTGCAGGTCGACGGTCAGCAGAACGGCCTGAGCCCTCGGGACCGGGTCGTGCTGTCGGCCCTGGTCGTGCGCGCCGGCGAGTCCATCTCCACCGAGGCACTCGCCGATGCACTGTGGGGCGAGGAGCTACCGGCGTCGTGGATGAAGGTGCTCCAGGGCTGCGTGGTGCGGCTGCGCAAGCTGCTGGGCGGAGCCGCGATCGAGTCCGACGGCGCCGGCTACCGCCTCGCGCTCACCGACGACGAGCTGGATCTTCGGGTCTTCGAGCGGCTGCTGCAGCGCTCCCGAGACTCGCTCTCCGGCGGCGATCCGGCGCGAGCGTCGTACCTTGCGCAGGAGTCGCTCGACCTGTGGCGCGGCCCGGCGCTGCCTGACCTCGAGGAGTGGTCGGCGGGACAGGTGGAGTCCGCCCGGCTCGAGGGTCTGCGGATGGACGCCGAGGAGGTGTTGGTCGAGGCGGGTATTCAGGCCGGCCGGGCGCGCGAGGTCGTGGACCGGGCCCGGGTCCTGGCTGCGCAGGCGCCGTACCGAGAGCGGCGGTGGGGCCTGCTGGCCCGCGCTCTGCACCAGTCGGGACGCGAGCCGGAGGCGCTCGGTGCGCTGCGGCGTGCTCGGGCGATGCTGATGGACGAGTTCGGTCTCGATCCGGGCTCGGACCTGGTCGACCTCGAGGCGATGCTGCTGCGGCAGGACCCGTCCCTGCTTCCGGCGCCGGAGCACGAGGTCAGCAGCGCCTGTCCCTACCGCGGCCTGTTGCCGTACGACGCTGCCGACGCGGACACCTTCTTCGGGCGCCATGACGACATCGCCGCGTGTCTCCGGCGGCTTCGCGACACCAAGGTGCTCACCGTGGTCGGCCCCTCCGGGGTCGGGAAGTCCTCCCTGGTCCGGGCGGGAGTCGTCGCGTCACTCGCGCGGAGCGGCACCGCGGTGCTGGTCACGACGCCGGGAGCGCATCCGCTGGACTCGTTGACGCCGTTGAAGCCACGCGGACTGCAGACGCTGGTGGTCGACCAGGCCGAGGAGGCGGTCACGCTCTGCGCCGACCCGGCCGAACGGGCGAGGTACTTCGCGGCGCTCGCGGTGCATGTGGGGGCCGGTGGCGCGCTGGTGCTCGCGGTCCGTGCCGACCACCTGGGCGACCTGGCGCCGTACCCGGAGATCGCGCGCGTCGTGGAGGAGGGCCTCTACCTGCTCGGGCCACTCAGCGAGGCCGGGCTTCGCAGTGCGATCGAGGGGCCCGCCCACCGGGCCGGCCTGCGCCTCGAGCCCGGGCTGGTCGACCTGCTGGTCCGTGACGTCGAGGGTGAGCCGGCCGCGCTGCCGCTGCTCTCCCACGTGCTGCGCGAGACCTGGCAGCGACGCGAGGGGCCGACCCTGACTGTGGCGGGCTACCGGGCCACCGGCGGGATCCGGCAGGCGGTCGCCCAGTCCGCCGAGTCGCTGTACGACGGCATGGACGCCGCTCGTCGTACTCAGCTGCGCGGGCTGATGCTCCGCCTGGTCTCGGCGGCCGACGACGGCGACCCGGTGCGGACCCGACTGCAGCGCGACAAGGTCGCCACCGACGTCACCCACTCGGGCCTGGTCGAGCTGTTGGTCACCGCCCGGCTCGTGGCGGTCGACGGGGACACCCTGCAGATCGCGCACGAGGCTCTCGTGCGCGTGTGGCCGCGGCTGCGCGGCTGGCTCGACGACGACGTGGACGGCCAGCGGCTGTTCCGTCACCTTGCCGGTGCCGCCGACGCCTGGGACGCGATGGGACGGCCCGACAGCGAGCTCTACCGTGGGATGCGGCTGAGCCGCAGCCTGGAGTGGCGGGACCGCGCCACGCCGGACCTGAACGACACCGAGACCGCATTCCTCGACGCCTCGGTCGCGTTCTCCTCGGCCGAGCATCGCGCCGATGAGGCGCGGGTGGCCCGGGAGCGCCGGTCCCGGCTTCGCCTGCGTGGCGCCCTGGCCGGAGTCGGGGTGTTCCTCGTGCTGGCGCTCATCGGCGGCGTCCTCGCGATCCGGAACGCCAACAGGGTCGAGCAGGAAAGGCAGGACCGCGAGGCGGCCGCCGTACTCTCGGAGACTCGGAAGGCGGGGTCCGCGGCCGTGACGGAGCGCAACCTCGCCACGGCCCTGGTGGTCGCGGTCGAGGCCCTGAAAGCCGACGACTCCGGGCCCGCCTGGGACAACCTCGCGGCAGTGCTGACCCGGGCTGGGCCTGTTACCCGAGTCGGGGACGCCGGCGAGAGCCCCATGTCCATGTCGGTGAGTCCCGACGGACAGCTGGTAGCCCTTGGCATGCCCACGCACCCCACCCGGCTGATGGACACCGGCTCGCTCGAGCCGGTCACCTTCGAGGATGAGACCCCTCCGTCGAGCATCGTCGGGTTCTCTCCCGACGGGAGCGTGCTCGCGGTGGCCGTGAACCAGTGGACCCCCGACCGACAGGCTCCGCCGCGGATCGACCCGATGCCGCTTCGGCTCTACGAGTTTCCGGGCGGCACCTTGTCGGAACACCAGCTCGGCGGGATGCCGGACGGCAGCAGCGTGGAGTACGCGCTCGACTTCAGCGACGACGGCCGCCGCCTCGCCACCGTGGTCCAGCACTACGTCCGCGCCACCGGGAAGTTCACCAAGCTCGGGAACGCCACCGTCTGGGACCTCGCGCACCCCGCGCAGCCGATCTTCCGGGCGCCGGTGCCGGAGTACGCCACGGTCGCGCTCAGCCCCGACGGCCGGCGCCTCTACGCCGCGATGATGGGCAAGGATCCGCTCCGCGTGTACGACGTGGACTCGGGCCGCCTTCTGCGGGCTGTCCGAATCCCGGGGTTGGCGGCGAGGAGTGGCTGCCTCGATGTCAGCCCCGACGGGTCGACCCTGGCCGTCAGCACCCCGGACCGGCTCCTCCGCCTCGATGCCGACTCCCTCCGGCCCGCCGCCGACCCGATCCGCACAGCCGATCTCGGGTGCCCGACGTACTCACACGACGGCAAGCTCCTGCTCGCCGTCGGAGGCGCCCGGAGCGCCTTCATCTGGGACTCGGTCACCGGTGAGCTGCTGCACCGCTTCACCGCCAGCACCGACGACACGCCCGACGCGAGGCTGGCCCCCGACGGCCGGTCCGTCTACACCCTCCACGGGATGGGCGAGGGGGAGCACAACCAGATCATGTCCTGGAACCTCGACCAGGCGCCCGGGCTACTGACCCTGGGCGAGGACACCGAGCTACCTCCCGGGAGCGGCTACGACTTCTCCCTACCTGGGCCGGGAGGACGCCTCCTGGCGCGGCTGCGGGCGGACCGGCTGTGGTTCGTCGACACGAGGACCGGCCTCGAGACGCCACACTCCCCCGAGCTGCCTCAGATCTGGGGAACCAAATGGTCGCCGGACTCGCGCAGGTTCCTGACCTGGGGGCCGGACAGCGTGCTCAGGGTCTGGGATGCGGAGTCGGGTCGCCAGCTCGCGCAACAGCAGCACTACGGCGACTCGCTGCCGGTGGCGTTCGCGCCGGACAGCACCAGGTTCTACCTCCCCGACGGGTCCGGCGGGCTCGATGCGCTCTACACCGACACCCTGCTCCCGGTACACCCGGCCGTCCAGATCGGCACGGGGGTCACCAGCCTGCTCGCCAACCTGAGGGACGGGTCGGTCCTGGCGGGCACGATCGACGGAGCGCTGACCCGGATCGATCCCGATACCGGCCGGGTCTTGGCCAAGGCGTCGGCGGGCACCCTCTCCGGCGAGAGTCTGCTCAGCTCGCCGGACGGCTCGGTGCTGGCCGCCGCCGATGCGGCCCGGAACCTGCGCCTGCTCGACTCGGAGACCCTGAGCTGGGTCAGCCCGGACTCCGGCGCCCGGTGGGGCGACGACCGCGACTACGCGCCCGACGGCAGCCAGATCGCCGCCGTCGTGGGGGAGCGGGTCTCGCTGTGGGACGGACGCACGGGTGCCTACCAGGCCAGCCTGCCCCTGCCCGCCGACACCGGCTACGTCTCGATCGCCTACCTCGAGGACAGCTCCGGCCTCGTCATCGCCGCGGCCGACGGCCGGACCTGGTTCGCGGACACCCGCACCGACACCTGGGCCGAACGCGGGTGCGCCATCGCCGGCCGCAACCTCACCCAAGCGGAATGGGCGAAGTTCTTCCCGAGCCGCGACTACCAGGCCACCTGCCCGCAGTGGCCGGCCGGGTAGGAGGTCCGGCGGACTCGTCCCCGCCGCCGGTTGCGGACGCTCCGCTGGATCCGAAGCCGCTCTTCGGGGCGAGCGTCCCGAGGGGCGGTGCCTAGTCGCGGAGATAGGTGAGGAACCAGTCGCGAGCGAGCTGCGCGACCTGGTCGAGAGCGCCGGGCTCCTCGAAGAGGTGCGTGGCACCCGGGACGACAGCGAGCCGAGTCGTGCCGGACAGCAGGGCTTGGGCGGTGCGGTTGAGGTCGAGGACGACCTGGTCGCGTCCGCCCACGATCAGCAGCGTCGGGGCCCGCACTTGAGCCAGGCGGGCCCCGGCGAGGTCCGGCCGACCTCCGCGCGACACCACGGCGCTCACCTGTGCCGTCGGGTCGGCGGCCGCCCACAGGGCCGCCCCTGCCCCGGTGCTCGCGCCGAAGTAGCCGACGGAGAGCCCCTCGCACTCGGGCTGGGTGCGCAGCCACCTGGTCAGCTCGACGAGGCGATCGGCGAGGAGCCGGATGTCGAAGACCAGCACCCGGTCGTGCTCCTCGGGTGACGTGAGGAGGTCGACCAGGAGGGTGCCCAGACCGGCCGTGTTGAGGCTCTGGGCGACGTGCCGGTTGCGTGGGCTGAACCGGCTGCTCCCGCTACCGTGCGCGAAGACGACCAGGCCGAGAGGGCGGTCCGGGACCGTCAGCTGGCCGGCCAACGCGGTGGCTCCCGCCTGGACCTGGACCTCCCGATCGGACGCGGCTCCGGTGCTGCGTGGCGGGCCGCCGTTCAGAGTGAGTGCGTGCGCTCTGCGGAGAAGGTCGACGACCTCATCGTCGGAGACCTGCTCGAAGTTCCGGTAGGCCTGTCCGACCGCGCTGAACCAGTGGGGCATCTTCAGGCAGACCACCTCGTCGGCGTCGGAACGAAGGTTGGCGACGGTGTGTGACGATCCGATGGGAACGGCCAGGACGACCCGGTCCGGGCCCCGGGCGCGGGCGATCTGGCAGGCGGCCCGGGCCGTCGTACCGGTGGCCACTCCGTCGTCGACGATGATCACGGTTCGCCCGTCCAGGGCTTGGGCCGAATGGCCCCGACGGAGCTGGGTGACCCGGCGGTTCAGCTCGGCCCGTTCGGCGGACTCGACCGCGCTGATCTCCGACGGCGTCACGTGAACAGAGCGCAGGACCTCCTCGTTGAGCACGCGTACGCCGCCCTCACCGATGGCGCCCATGGCCAGTTCGGGCTGGTAGGGCAGGCCGAGCTTGCGCACGACGATCACGTCCAACGGAGCGTCGAGAGCCTGGGCGACCAGGAACGCCACCGGCACTCCTCCACGCGGGAGCCCGAGCACCACCACATCCTGGCCCCGGTAACGAGTCAGCGCCTCGGCCAGCTGTCGGCCGGCGTCGTCGCGGTCCTTGAAGGTCATCGTTCCTCTCCAATCACACCATTGGCAGGTGAGGTGGCCCCGGTCAAGGTGCAGGCGGACTTCTGACGGGATCTGGGGCCCTAGGTCCTGCCGCCCATGGCCCGGACGGCTCTGCCGGGCGGTGGAGGCGGGCCGGACGCTGGTGTGGACGGGCCCGTGATCCGGAGCCCGTGGGAGGGATCATGTTCGGTAGCCGATGCCTGCTCGCGTCGGGACACCGGGCCGCTCGCGTGTTCGTGGCGGTGCTGCTCGCCGGCCTGATCGCCGCCCTCGGAACGGCCGAGGTCCGAGCCAGCGGGCCGGCCCTGCAGGCGCGGGGGCACGGCGCGCAGTCGGCCGCCACGAGGTACGTCTACCTGACCTTCGACGACGGTCCGGATCCGCGCTACACGCAGCAGGTGCTTGACGTCCTGCGTGCGTTCGGCGTCCGGGCAACCTTCTTCGAACTGGGCAGCAATGTCTCGCGCTACCCCGGCCTGACCGCGCGGGTGCATCGGCGCGGCCACAGCGTGCAGAACCACACGTGGTCGCACCCGGACCTGCGCCACGTGTCGTGGACCCGGTTCCGCCACGAGGTCCTGGCGACCGACCGGCAGATCCGCGCGCGGACCGGCTACACGCCGCGCTGCCTGCGACCGCCGTACGGCGCGGTGAACGCCCTCGTCTACGACCGGGCGGCCCGCCTCCGCAAGAAGATCCGGCTGTGGACCGTCGATCCGCGGGACTGGTCGCGCCCGGGTGTCTCGGTGATCGTGCACCGGGTGCTCAACAACGTGGTCGGCGGCTCGGTGGTCCTGTTCCACGACGGCGGCGGCGATCGCAGCCAGACCGTTGCCGCCCTGCCGACCATCCTGCGAGCTCTCAAGGCGAGGGGCTACCACTTCGCCCAGCTGTGGTGCCGTTGATCGGCCGGCAGCCCGAACGAGCAAGGGAGAGAAGCGATGACAGGACCGACAGACGCCCGTCCTGGCCAGCCACGGGGGAGTGCGGATCGCGGGCTGACCGCGAACATTCCCCTGGGTCGTTGGCGTGGGGTCGAGATCGACGCGCACTGGTCCGTGCTCCTCACCGTGGCGCTGTTCGCCACCATCCTGGCGAGCGCCACTCTCCCCGATGCGCACCCTGGCGACTCGCGGACGGCGTACTGGCTGGTGGCCGTCGGCACCGCGGTCGTCTTCTTCCTCAGCCTGCTCGCTCACGAGCTGGCGCATGCCTTGGTGGCTCGTGCGTTCGGCATGAAGGTCAACCGGATCACCCTGTGGCTGCTCGGTGGGGTCACCCAGCTCGACAGTCCCAGCCCGACCGCACGAGCGGACCTGCTGGTCGCGATCGCCGGCCCGGCGACAAGCCTGGGCGTCGGCGGTGTCAGCGCAGCCCTGGCCGCGCTGGTGGGCACCTCCGGCCTCGTGGGTACGGCGCTGGTCTGGCTCGCCTCCGTCAGCGTCTTGCTCGCGGTGTTCAACCTGCTCCCTGGAGCGCCGCTCGACGGTGGTCGGGTGCTGCGGGCGCTGGTGTGGTGGCGGTCCGGCGATCGCGACCGCGCTGCCATGGCCGCCGCGCGAGTGGGACGGCTGGTCGGCTACATCCTGATCGCTCTGGGGCTGCTCGACGCCTTCGCCGGGGTCGCCGCGGGCCTGTGGCTCGCGCTGGTCGGGTGGTTCATCCTCAGCGGCGCCGGCGCCGAGAAGGCGGCCGCGAGTGACGCGCACCTGACCGGTCTGAAGGCCGCCGACGTGATGACGCCCACCACGGTCCTCGGGCCGGCCTGGTGGACGGTCGAACAGTTCGTAGCCCAGCTGTCACCGCCCCGGATCAGCGCCGGTGTCTTCCCCGTCGTAGACGTCGACGGCCACACCACCGGCGTCTTCACACTCGCCGACCTCGACACGGTCGCGCCCAAGCAGCGTGGCGAGACCCGGCTCGGTGCCCTGGGAACTCGGCACGCCTCCCCGGTGGTGGTCGCCCCGGATGCCGACGCGGCCGAGGTCGCAACACAGATCCGCACGCATGGCGGCGCCGCCGTCGTCGAACAGGCCGGCCGGCCGATCGGTGTCATCACGCTCATCGAGCTGAGCCGAGCGGCCCACCTGTCCGTCCTGGGTTGGCGGACCCTGCCCCGACGACCCTGACCCGGGCGCGCCCAGGTCGTCGTACCCGAGCATGACGCCTCGCTGGGTGCGCCGAAGCCACGCGTTCAGCGGGCGACGCGGAGCATCTCCTCGCGGTCGACGACCTTGACCCGAGCCCGGCCGCGGGGCTCGCCCAGGGCGACCTCGTGCTGGTCGAGCCGCTCCCAGTGCGTGAATGTCATGACGTCGACGCCGCGTTCGGCGAAGTAGGCGAGGACCGCATCGGGGTCCCGCTCGACTGCAGTCTGAGTCGTCTCGGCGAGCAGGTGTGCGACGGTCTCGGCGGCGTCGCTCTTCGTGTGTCCGATCAGGCCGACGGGGCCGCGCTTGACCCAGCCGGTCACGTAGGTGCCGGGCACGGGGTCGCTGTCCAGGTCGAGAATCCGGCCGCCGTCGTTGGGGATCACCGCGTGGCGGTCGTCGAAGGGCAGCCCGGGCAGGGGAGTGCTGCGGTAGCCGACGGCGCGGTAGACCGCCTGGACGTCCCAGTCGGTCGTCTCGCCGGTGCCTGTCACCGAGCCGTCGCCGACCAGTTGGGTGCGCTCGGTGCGCAGCACCTCGACCGCGCCGTCGCCCTCGATCGCGACCGGCTGCTCGAGGAAGTGCTGGTGGATCCGGTGCGGCTTGCCGGCCGGCTCGCGGCCCACCCAGTTGGCCAGGGTGTCGAGCACCATCTTGGCCTGCTTGTTCGTGGCGATGTGCTCCATGCTCGCCTCGTCGACCTCGAAGCCCTCGGGGTGGACGATGACGTCGACGTTGGGCGAGTGCGCCAGCTCGCGCAGCTCCAGAGGCGAGAACTTGGCGTACGCCGGTCCGCGGCGGGCGAAGACGTGCACGTCCGTGGCCTGGTTGGCGCGGAGGCCGGCGTACACGTTGTCGGGGATGTCGGTGGTCAGCATCTCGTCGGCGGTCTTGGCCAGCACCCGGGCGACGTCGATGGCGACGTTGCCGGCGCCGAGTACGGCGACGCTGCGGGCGGTGAGCGGCCAGGTACGCGCGACATCGGGGTGGCCGTCGTACCAGGAGACGAAGTCGGCGGCACCGAACGAGCCCGGCAGCTCCTCTCCCGGGATGCCGAGGTCGCGGTCCGCCATCGCGCCGGTGGCCACGATGACGGCGTCGTAGAACTCGCGCAGGTCGTCGAGCTTCACGTCCACGCCGTAGGTCACGTTGCCGAGGAAGTGCACGTCCGGATGCGCGAGGACCCGCTGCAGTGCCTTGACGATCTCCTTGATGCGCGGGTGGTCGGGCGCGACGCCGTACCGCACCAGGCCGTACGGCGCAGGCAGGCGCTCGAGGATGTCGACGGACACGTCCGCGTCGGACTTGGTCAGGATGTCAGCGGCGAAGATGCCGGCCGGCCCGCCGCCCACGACGGCAACACGAAGACTCATGCCAACCAGTCTCGCGAGGCCCAGCCGGCCACAGAACGAAGTTGTGCTTGTGATGTCACAAGGTAGCCTTGTGACCCATGTTGGGATCCCACGTGCCGGACCTGCGCGCGCTCGAGCTGCTGGTCGGCGTGGCCCGCACCGGCAGTCTCAGTGCCGCCGCTCAGGAGCTGGGCATCACCCAGCAGGCGGCCTCGTCCCGGATGCGCACCATGGAGGCATTGGTCGGCGCGCCGCTGCTGGCCCGCACCAAGCGCGGGTCGGTGCTCACCCAGACCGGCGAGCTGGTGGTGCAGTGGGCCGCGCGGGTGCTCGACGCGGCCGAGCAGCTGGATGCCGGCATCACCGCACTTCGCCAGGACCAGCACGGCCACCTGAGGGTCGCGGCCAGCCTGACCATCGCTGAGCACCTCCTGCCCGGTTGGCTGGTGGCCATGCGCGCCCAGCAACAGAGCCACGGTGTCGTGCCGACCGAGTTCACGATGACCGCCACCAACACTCAGCGCGTGTCCGGCCTGGTCACCTCCGGTGCCGTGGATCTCGGCTTCGTGGAAGGGCCCGACGCCCCGGAGGGTCTGCGGCACCGGCTGGTGGGCGTCGACGAGCTGGTCGTGGTGGTCGGGCCCATGCATTCCTGGGCCCAGCGCCCGAGCCGCCGGGTCACCGCGGCCACCTTGGCCCGCACACCACTCGTCGTACGCGAGGTGGGGTCGGGGACCCGCACGGTGCTCGAGCGCGCGCTCGCCGACCTTCCGACCGCGGTCCCGGTCCTGGAGCTGTCCAGCACTGCTGCGGTCCGGGCCGCGGTCGCGGCCGGTGCCGGTCCCGCAGCGCTGAGCGCGCATGCCGTCCGCGACGACCTCGCGTCCGGTCGGCTGGTGGCGATCGCGGTGACCGGCCTGGACCTGTCGCGCCGGCTGCACGCCGTGTGGACCGGCGGGGCCAACCCGCCCGCGGGCCCGGCCCGCGACCTGGTGCACTGGGCGATCGGTCAGGACGCCCGAGTCCGCGGTGGTGCCGGCACTCGCTGAGCATTGCTGGACCACGAGAAGCCGAAGCTCCAGTACGGCTATGCACCTACTTCCGAGACCTGCCCACCGACGGGATGCAGGCATACATCCGGCCGTACCGCTCGTTCGGCGTGATGCCGATCAACGACGGGCTCACCCTGGTCGTGGTCGCGTGGCCGTACGACGCCGGGACCCCTGTCGCCCGAGGCGTTCTTCTCGCCGGAGAACATCGGCGCGATCATGCAGCGGCGGATGGTGGCCTCGTAGAAGAAGCACCCCTGACGGGCCGGTCGGGTAGGGTGGCCATGCCGAGGATTCCCAGCACGCAGAGCTCTTGCTCCGTCATTTTCGGTGGACACCCAGACATCCGGATGCTATCGCCGGAGACGGGCCATCACTTGACCGCAACCGCCGACCTCGCCACGATCCCTTTTTTCGACGCTCCTGGCATTCGCCTGCGGGCCGTCGTCGCCCGCACCGCGGTGAGCCTGCTCACCGCGGTGGTGACGCCCGCTGCCCTGGTGACGACGACACTGCTGGTCTTCAACATCGAGACCGCAGTGGTCGTCGCGCTGGTCTGGATGGTCGGCGCGATGGGCTGGCGATGGGCCACCAGGCGGCCGGTGTCCGCGGTGCTCCTGCTTGCCCTGGGGATCATGACCATCAAGACGGCCTTCACGCTGGCCACCGGCAACACGTTCGTCTACTTCGTGCAGCCGGTCTTCACCGACGCCCTGGTCGCGACGGTCTTCCTGGGGTCGCTGTGCACCGGCAGGCCGATCGTCGCTCGACTCGCACCTGACTTCTATCCGGTCGACCGGGCACTGGCCGCGCGACCGCGGATCCGGCGGCTCTTCCAACGACTCACGCTGCTCTGGGGACTCGTGATCGTGGTCAAGGGGAGCCTGACGCTGTGGCTGCTGCTGTCCCAGTCGACGGTCGACTTCGTGGTGATCAAGAGCAGCGCGGTCACCACGCTGACCCTGGTGGCGGCAGCCGTCACCGTCGGGATGTCGGCCATCGTGGGTCGTCAGGAGGGGCTCCTCGCGGTCGACTGACCGCAGCGTCGGTCAGACGTTGCGGCGGTACTGCCCGCCGACCTCGAAGAACGCCTCGGTGATCTGGCCCAGCGAGCACACCCGGGCCGCGTCCATGAGGACGGCGAAGACGTTCTCGTCGGTGGTGGCCGCCTGCTTGAGCCGGGCCAGCGCGGCCGCCGCCTCCTCGGAGTGGACGGCGTTGAACTCCCGCACCCGGGTGAGCTGGGAGGACTTCTCGTCCTCGGTCGCGCGGGCCAGCTCGAGGGTCCGCGGGACCTCGGAGCCGTTCGGGCTGCGGAAGGTGTTGACGCCGATGATCGGCAGCGAGCCGTCGTGCTTGCGGTGCTCGTAGAGCATCGACTCGTCCTGGATCTTGCCGCGCTGGTAGCCGGTCTCCATGGCCCCGAGTACGCCGCCGCGCTCGCTGATCCGGTCGAACTCCGCGAGTACGGCGGCCTCGACCAGGTCGGTGAGCTCATCGATGATGAACGACCCCTGGAGCGGGTTCTCGTTCATGGCCAGGCCCCACTCGCGGTTGATGATCAGCTGGATCGCCAGCGCCCGCCGTACCGACTCCTCGGTGGGCGTGGTGACGGCCTCGTCGTACGCGTTGGTGTGGAGGCTGTTGGCGTTGTCGTAGATCGCGATCAGCGCCTGCAGCGTGGTGCGGATGTCGTTGAAGTCCATCTCCTGCGCGTGCAGGGACCGGCCGGAGGTCTGCACGTGGTACTTCAGCTTCTGCGAACGCTCGTTGGCGCCGTACTTGTCGCGCATCGTGACGGCCCAGATCCGGCGGGCCACGCGGCCCATCACGGAGTACTCCGGGTCCATGCCGTTGCTGAAGAAGAACGACAGGTTGGGGGCGAAGTCGTCGATGGCCATGCCGCGCGCGAGGTAGTACTCGACGATCGTGAAGCCGTTCGCCAGCGTGAAGGCGAGCTGGCTGATCGGGTTCGCGCCCGCCTCGGCGATGTGGTAACCGGAGATCGAGACCGAGTAGAAATTC
>DASXRJ010000316.1:0-3217 GCA_036506675.1 Nocardioides sp.
GACGACCTGGAAGCGGTACTGGTCGGAGACGGGGTCGAGCATGCACTCGTGCAGCTCCTCGGAGGTCCAGCCGTTCAGCAGCTCGGGCAGCCCCTCGGTGAGCGGCTCGCGCGGGGGCCGGACCACGCCGTTCCAGTGGCCGGTCGGGTCGCAGAACTGGAGGAACTCCGGCGTACCGGAGGCGAGATCGGAGTGGGTGGCCAACGTACCGGTGCGGCACTCGGGCGGATCGTCCGTCGAGGGCGGCGCCGACGTGGGGGCGGTGGGCGAACCAGGCGAGGTCGCCGGGTCCGTCGGGCTGTCTGACGCACGCAGGTGCCCGATCGCCGTCGGCAGCAGGGCCACGCCCGCGACCACCGCGGCCGCGGCGAGCGCGGCCTGCCCGCGGCGCCGCCGCCGCAGCCGACGGCCGAGGAGCTCCGCGCTGGCGGCCCGGTTCCGCCGCGCCTGCTGGTCGGGTACGGCGTCGTGCAGCGCCCGCGTCAGCTGGTCCCGCTCGAACGGGTCGAGTCCGCTCACACCCGACCCCCCAACCGGGCCAGCAGCCCCGACTCGCGCAGCCGGGCGATCGCCCGGGAGTGGTGGGTCTTCACCGAGCCGACGCTGCAGCCCAGCTCGAGCGCCGTCTCGGCCTCGGTGAGGTCCTCGAAGTACCGGAGGACGACGACGGCTCGCTGCTTCGGCGACAGCTGCGCCAGTGCCGCGCGTACGTCGAGCGAGAGGTCGACGTCCGCACCCCGGCCCGCGTGCTCGGGCAGCTGCTCGGTCGGCACCTCTCCCCGCCACTTGCGCTGCCACCAGGAGGCGTAGGTGGTGAAGATGGTCCGGCGTACGTAGGCCTCGTAGGAGCCGGTGCGGGAGACCTTCGAGAAATGCGGCCAGGTCTTGGCCAGCGCGGTCTGCAGGAGGTCCTCGGCGAGGGCGGCGTCACCGGTCAACAACCACGCCGCGCGCCAGAGCGTCTGGCTGCGCGTCTCGACGAACTCCGTGAAGTCCTGGGTCACCCCGTTGCCCACCTCCAGGGGACATTCAACTAGAGATGGCGATGCGGGCGTCCCCGACCCCGGGCGGCCGCGCGAGCGGCCGACCGGGGTCGCGGGCGCCAGCGTGGTCACGGCGTGTACACGCCCAACATGCCGCTGCGAGACACCACCGTGTTGTCGCTGGTCAGCGTCATCCGGCCGGTGGTGTGTGGGTTGCTGTAGGCGATCACCTCGGGCGGCTTGGTGCTGTTCATGTCGGTCTGCCAGAGCCGGGCGGTCCTGTCGTACTCCAGCGAGCTGGTGAAGTCGAACCCGGTCGTGTCGAGGTCGATCCGCGACCCATCGGCGTACACGCGTCCGGTGAGGTACGTCGTCAGGCCGAAGTCGAAGAGCCCGCCGTGGCAGATCTGGGTGATCCCGGTGGCGTTGTCGTGGATGGCCGTCGTGGCGTGCACCTCGCCGCACAGGTAGAGGTCGACGTGGTGGCGGGCCATCGTGTGCCAGAAGCCCGACTTGGCGCCGCCGTAGTAGGTGAGCCCCGACGACTGCTGCTTGCGGACCGGGCCGATGACCGGGGTGTGGCCCTGCACGAAGATCCACTTCACGCCGTTGGCGTCCGCCCGGGCCAGCACGGTGTCCAGCCAGGCGAGCTGCTGCGGGTCGATCCGGATCGCGACGTTGTCGGTGGTCCGCTGGAAGACGTCGACGGTCACCAGCAGGACGTCCGGGTCGAGGCGGACGGCGTACGCCGTGCCGGCCGCCGGGCCGCTCGGGTGCACGGCGTAGCCGTTGGGACCGGTGACGTACTTGTGGAACAGCGACTTGAACAGCGCCACGTTGCGCTGCTTGAAGGCGGCGTACGCGTTCTTGTGGGCATCCCACGGGTTGTCGCCGATGTCGTGGTCGCCGAGCGCCGCGTGTACGTCGAGGTCGCGCGAGTTGAAGCGCGACTTCCACTGCCGGAAGTAGACCGCGGCCGCCGCCTTCACGGCTGCCCGCCGCTTGGTGTCGTCGGAGACGGGTCCGAACGTGCCGGTGTGCTCGGTGTCCTTGCCCCAGTGGCCCTGCACCAGGTCGCCGGCGACCAAGACGTCCTGCGGGCCCTCCGCCTTGAACGCGTGCAGCACGTAGGCGAGCGCGTCGCGGTAGGAGGAGTTGGTGGAGTTGGGCTTCCAGGCGGCGTACCCGGGAGCGCCGGCGACGTCGCCCACGTCGGTGTTGAGGAAGTCGGGACTCGACACGAACGTGTAGGTGTAGTTCTTCGCTGCGCTGCCCTCACTCGTCGTCGGCGTGGCGACCACCAGCGCTGCTCCCATCACGGACAGGGCGGCGCCGGCCGCCAGCATCGCGGGTGCTTTCAGGGACGGGCGCATCGTCCCTCCTCTCGTTTGGGGACGCACCAGTGTGACGGGGTGGCCTGGTCCGTTGGTTGACAGGGCTTCGGGTGCGGGCTCGTCGTCGGGCCGGGGTAGAGTTGTCGACTCGCCTAGTCACGTCAAGTGCACCTCCGGGGGAGCGTTGTCAGAAGAAGTAGCCGAGCGGGAAATCGCCCACGAACAGCAGTTCGTGGACCGGGTCTATCTCCAGCTGGAGAAGTCCGCGGCCGCCGCTCAAGAACTCGCGCGGGAGGGACACCAGCGCGGCCGTCTCGGTCACGAGGGCGGGCTCGTGGAGCGCGACGCCATGGTCTTCCAGGCCGCCCGGCGGATCGCCCAGCTCGACGCCGCGCACGAGGGGCTGGTGTTCGGCCGCCTCGACCTGGACCCGGCGTTCGACGACCAGCCGCGCTACATCGGCCGGATCGGCCTGCGCGACGAGCAGCGGGACTCGCTGCTGGTCGACTGGCGGGCCCCGGCCGCCGCGGTCTTCTACCAGGCCACCGCGGCCGACCCCCAGCGCGTCGTACGCCGTCGCGTGCTGCGCAGCACCGGACCCACCGTGGTCGGCGTCGAGGACGAGCTGCTCGACGACTCGGTCGACACCGACCTGCCGATCGTCGGCGAGGGTGCGCTGATGGCGCAGCTCTCCCGGGCCCGCGACCGGTCCATGCACTCCATCGTGGCCACCATCCAGGCCGAGCAGGACAAGGCGATCCGGGCACCCGCCCGCGGCGCCGTACTGATCTCCGGCGGGCCGGGCACCGGCAAGACGGTCGTGGCGCTGCACCGGGCGGCGTACCTGCTCTACACCGACCGGCGCCGCTACGAGTCGGGCGGCGTGCTGATCGTCGGCCC
>DASXRJ010000317.1:0-4735 GCA_036506675.1 Nocardioides sp.
CAGCCACGACCCGGCGCTGCGGCCGCTGTCCATGCTGATCGTGGACGGCGAGACCGTGCTGGCCGCCCTCGACATCCTGTACAAGGAGATCACCCACGCCGGCGAGCGCTACCGGGCCGGCGGCCTCAGCACGGTCGTCACCCGGGCGGCATCGCAAGGGCAGGGGCACGGCCGGCGCCTGGTGACCGCCGCCCGCGACGCCATGGCGACCGACCTCGACCTCGGGATCTTCACCTGCGACCGGCCGCTGCGGCCGTTCTACGAGAGCGCCGGCTGGGAACTTCTGCCTGGCACGGCCCTCGTCGGCGGCACGCCCGACGCACCGCTGGCCAGCGACCAGCCAGGCTTCGACAAGGTGACCATGGCCGCGTTCTTCTCCGGCCTGGGCCGGCGCAACCGCGCGTCCTTCGAGCACACCCGCATCGAGCTCTACCCGGGGAGCATCGACAAGCTCTGGTGACGAGGACACGCAAGCGGCGGCCCGGAGCAGATCACCGACCACGTCGGGCGGGTCGCCGCCACGCCCCGATGCCGAAACAGCAGCACCCCGACTACGTCACCGACTGGACCGCGGCGCCGAGGGTTGCGGCCCGGAGGAGGGGCCCCGGACCGCAACCGGTCATAGCGCGGCTCAGGCGGCTCCGATCGCCTGCCCGACCTCGGCGAGACGCTGCACGTACTCCGGCCGCATCCGGCCGTCGTCACTCGGACCGACGTTCAACAGGTACTGGTACCCGTTCGACTTGTCGAAGTCGTAGTCCGAGACGATGTCCGCCGTGCTGCGTGGAGCGCCCGTCGTGTCCGTCTCGAACCACTCTCCCGTCGAGGCGATCACGTGGCACTGCTGTGTCGGCAGCGGGCTACCCGCGGGCGGCCTCGACACCTCGTACTCGATGACGTCCGTCGTCGCCAGCGAATAGTTCTTGTCGTTGTTGACGATCACCGTCCCGGGTGACACGTTGCGGATGAAGTCGATCACGGTCTCGTTCGGGACGACGGTGTACGGCGTGTGCCAGCCCCACCCGTCGAACCAGATCTGCTCGATGAACCCGTAGTTGGTCAGCAGCTCGCGGAGCTGGTTGAGCGACTGCTCGAGGCTGTCGCCGTTCGTGCGGTCCCAGATCGAGTAGTACAGGCCGACGCCGAGGCTCCTGGACCGGAACGAGTCCACGTACTCGCGGACCACGTCGTGGGGATAGGAGCTCGACATCACGTCGTACGAGTTCTCCGCGGTGTCCCACAGGGCGAATCCGTCGTGGTGCTTCGCGGTGAGCACGCCGAACTCCATGCCGGCGGACTTCGCCGCGTCCGCCCACTGGTCGGTGTCCAGGTTCGTCGGGTTGAACACCGTCGGCGACGTTCCGGGCGTCGTCCACTGCTGGTTCGTGTACGTGCCGAGGCCGTAGTGGATGAACATGCCGAACGGCTTGTCCGCGAGATAGGCCTTGGTCGTCGCGGGGTGAGGCACGCTCACCGGCTGGTCGGTGTAGACCTGCACCTCGGGCAGGGTCAGGTAGTTGGTGCCCTCCAGTTGCACGCGGACGTATCGCGCCACGCGGTTGACCGGGATCGTCACCGAGCGTCCGCTCAGCTGGCCGACGTGGTACGTCGACACCCCGGCCTGGGCGCGGGCCGTCGCCAGGTCGGTCGACACGAACGGCGTGCTCGACACCAGGACGGAGAAGTTGCTCAGCCGATCGGTGCAGCAGTCGGTGCGGTTCCAGATCCTGATCGACGTGAGGTTGTACGACGCGCGCAGATCCGCGTGCCACCACGGCTGGTACTCGTACGCGGTGTGAGCCATCGTCCCCGATGTGGCGGTACCGGCCGTCTGGTTGTCCTGGGCCCGCGTCGGGCGCATGTCCGCGTACATGCTCGACTGGCTGGTGGCCGCGCCCAGCGCCACGTTGCGCGACGGCGCCGAGGACTCGGTGCCCTTGATGACCTGCACCTCGGCCAGCGAGAGATAGCCGGTGCCGGCGAGCTGGATGCGCACGTAGCGGCCCTGCCGGCCGATCGGCACCGTGCCCGACCGCAAGACGCCGGTGCTGTAGTACGAGCTCACACCTGGCTGCGCCATCGCCGCGGCCAGGTCGTTCGACGCGAACGGCGTGCTCGACACCAGCACGTAGAAGTCGGTGAGCCGGTTCGAGCAGCAGTCCGTGCGGTTCCAGACGACGATGTCGGCGATGCTGTCGACCGCGCCCAGATCCACCTGCCACCACGCCTGTGCGGTCGAGTCGGTGTGCGTTGTGGAGTTGTCGTAGAAGTTCCCGTCGGTGTTGCCGTCCACGGCGCGCGAGGCGACACCTCCGTACGCCGTGGTGTTCTGCGTCGCCGGTCTGTTCAGGGCCAGGTTGTCACCGTCCGCGGCGGCGTAGGCCGGTACGGCGGCCAGGCTCACCGCCGTCGACGACAAGGCGGCCGCCGCGGCCACCGCCATGCCGAGCAGGCGTCGAGTTCGTGCTGTACGTCTCATCTGCTACCTCCGGTCATCAATGGGGCGGGTGTGTCATCGATGGGGCGCAGGCGGCCGGCTCGCCGTGGATGAGCCGGGCCACCTGCTTGCTGGTGACGTCGTACCGGTGGGCGCTGTTGTCGACCTCGCCGGTGACGAGACTGCCGTGCATCACCAGCACCCGGTCGGCGAGTGTCACCATCTCGGGCAGGTCGGACGTGATGAGCAGGATCGCCAGACCGCGCTCGGCGAGCTCGGCGATGACGTTGTGGAAGGCAACTTTCGTGCGCACGTCGATGCCGACCGTCGGCTCGTCGACGACCAGGATCGAGCAGCCGGCGGCCAGCCACTTGGCCAGGCTGATCTTCTGCTGGTTGCCACCCGAGAGCTGCCCGGCGAGCTGCCGTGGCCCGGAGACGCGGATCCCCAGGCGCTCGACGTACGTGGCGAGCAGGTCGTCCTCGTCCCGGTCGCGCACCAGGCCCCAGCGAGCCAGCCGGTTCCAGGTGGTGACGGCGACGTTGCGGCTCAGCGTCTGGTCGAGGAAGACGCCCTCCTCCTTGCGGTTCTCCGTGACGTAGCCGATGCGGTACCGCTCGAGCGCTTCGCCGGCCGACCGTATCGTGGCCCGCTCGCCGCGTACCTTCACCGTCCCGGCCGTGATCGTCTCCAGCCCGAGCAGGGCACGGGCCAGCTCGCTGCGGCCGGCGCCGACCAGTCCGTAGAGGCCGACGATCTCACCGGGGTGCACCGCGAGGGAGATGTCGCGGTGCCCGGCGGCGGTGCAGACCCCGTCCAGCTCCAGCGCGGGCACGCCGTCCCGGTCGACACCGCGGGCGGCGTCCGGCTCGAGGTCCAGGAAGGCCCGGCCGACCATCAGGTCGACGACCCGGGCACGGGTCAGCTCGGCGATCGGCACGCTCCCGGCCACACTCCGCCCGTCCCGCAGGACCGTGACGGTGTCCGCGATCGCGAAGATCTCCTCGAGCTTGTGACTGACGAGGACGACCGAGCAGCCGGCGTCGCGCAGCCGGCCCACGACGGTGTAGAGCCGCGCCGCCTCCTCCGGGGTGAGGGTCGAGGTCGGTTCGTCCAGCAGCAGGATCCCGCTGTCGGTGGCCAGCGCCTTGGCGATCTCGACCAGCTGCATCTGCGCCACCGTCAGCTGTGACACCGGCCGGTCGACGTCCACAGACAGGTCCAGCTGCGCCAGGCAGCGCCGGGCCAGCTCACGCATCGCGGCCCGGTTCACGAGCCCGCGCTTCCCGGCCAGCCTCTGCAGCGCGATGTTCTCCGCGACCGAGAACGCGGGAACCAGGTTGCGCTCCTGGTGCACCACGCCGATCCCCGCGGCGGTCGCGTCGTACGGGCCGCGGAAGGAGATCCGGCGCCACTCGCCGTCGTCCTCGGCCACCGAGACGGTGCCCGCGTCCGCGTCGTACACCCCGGTCAGGATCTTGATCAGGGTGCTCTTGCCGGCGCCGTTCTCGCCCAGCAGGGCGTGCACCGACCCGGGCCGCAGCTCCAGGGTGACGCCGTCGAGGGCCCGGACGCCCGGGAAGACCTTGACCAGCCCGTCGGCGCGAAGTCTCACGACGCGGCCTTCTTCCCGCGGCCCTGGCTCAGCAGGACGGCGCCGAGCACGACGACGCCGACCACCAGGTCGACCCATCGGGGGCTGATGTTGTACTGCGCCTGCGCCACATCGACCAGGCGCACGATGAACGCGGCCAGGCTGGTGCCGAGCACGCTCACCACGCCGCCGGTCAGGGCGACGCCGCCGATGATGGGAGCGGCGAAGCTCGGCAGCAGCAGGTCGTCGCCGATGCTGGCGTTGACGTTGCCCGAAAGGATCAGCACCATGACGCCGGCGACTGCGGCCAGCACCCCGGAGAGCACATGGGCGAGCACGATGCTGCGGTCGTTCGAGATGCCCGACAGCCTCGCGGCGATCGGGTTGCCGCCGCTGGCCAGCATCCGCCGCCCGGCCGCCGTACGACGCAAGCAGACGGCCACTGCGAAGGCGACCCCGATGGCGATGACGAACACGGTCGGGACGCCGAGCACCGACGCCTGGCCGAAGGCGATCAGCGTGGGCGAGTAGTTCTGGTAGGTCCCGGTGCCGTGGATGCCGAACCGCAGCCCCGAGATGATCGTCATCGTCGCCAGCGTGACGATGAAGCCGTTGATCCGGGTGAGCACGACCAGCAGCCCGTTGACCAGGCCGGCGGCCGCACCGACGGCCAGGCCGGACGGTACGGCCAGCCACGGGCTCAT
>DASXRJ010000318.1:0-4930 GCA_036506675.1 Nocardioides sp.
CGTACGGCGGTCTCGTCCTCGCCGGTCTTGCCCCGATTGGTCGGCTTGGCGGGTGCCGGCGACGGCCGGGCGCCGACCTGGGTGAGCTGCGGGTCGTGCAGCAGCCGCGAGCGGCCGGCGGGGACGGCGCGGCCGTCGACGGCCTTGGTGAGCGCGGCGACGTACGACCGGACGTCGGGGAACCGCTCCTCGCGGTCGGTGGCCAGCGCCCGCGCGACGACCTCCTCGACCTCGTCCGGGAACGGACGTTGCGGGGTGCCGAGCCGCGGCGGCGGGCCGGGTTCGGCGGCCGCGGCGAGGCTGGCGTGACCGTACGGCGGTCGGCCGGTGAAGACCAGGTAGGTCAGCGCACCCAGGGAGAACTGGTCGGCCCTCGCGTCCGGCGACTCGCCCCGCGCCTGCTCGGGCGCGACGAACGACGGCGTGCCCGCGATCATGGTCAGCCGCGACGACATGTCCATGGACTTGCCCAGGCCCAGGTCGCCGAGCATCGCCCGGACCCGCTCGGGCTTGCCGACCTCACCGCCCTCGCCGCCCTTGAGATCGGGGGAGTCGTCGTCGGTGTCGTCGTCGGTGTCGTCGGTGCGGAAGAGCACGTTGCCGGGCTTCACGTCCCGATGGAGTACGCCGCGGCGGTGCAGCGCGGTCAGCCCCAGACCCACCTGCCGGATGACGTCGAGCCCCTGGTCGGCCGCGAGGGCGCCGTCCTCGAGCCGGTCGGAGAGGGTGCCCTGGTCGGCGTACGTCATCACGAGATACGGGCGGCCGTCGTCGAGCTCCCCGGCGTCGTACACGCCGACCACGTGGGGACTGTCCACCTTGCGCAGGAACCGGCCCTCCTCGACGAACCGGCGCCGGACGTGGGAGTCCTCGGTCCAGTTGTCCGCGAGCACCTTGATCGCTACCGGCGAGTCGAGCTGCTCGTCGTAGGCGAGCCAGACGGTGGCGAAACCGCCGGAGCCGATGCGCCGTCGTACGGCGTAGCGACCTAGGCGTTGGGGCATCGACACCCCTGCATTATGTTGCAACTGACCAAGGGGGAGAGCAGAGGATGACCAACTTCGGCGGTACGCCGCCCACACCGGATGACATCGACGCGCTGGCCATCGCCGCCCGCGACGGTGATCGGCAGGCCCTCGAGGACGTGCTGCGGCTGCTCCAGCCGCGGGTGCTCAACATCTGCCGGGGCGTGCTGCCCTTCAATCCCGACGCCGAGGACGCCTGCCAGGAGGCGCTGCTCAACATCTCCCGCAAGATCGGGACCTACCGCGGCACCTCGCGGTTCACCACCTGGGTGCACGCGGTCGCGGTCAACAGCGCGCGGTCGACGTACCGGCGGATGAAAAACCAGGCCCAGGCCACCGACGACGTCTACCTCGAGCGCCCGGACCCGCGTACGACGTCGGTCATCGCCGGCACCCGCCTCGACCTGCTCGAGGCGATGGAGGTGCTGGAGCGCGACCACCCGTCGTTCGTGACGCCGCTGCTGCTGCGCGACGTCTACGGGCTCTCCTACAACGAGATCGCGGCCGAGACGGAGGCGCCGCTCGGGACCGTGAAGTCGCAGGTGCACGACGGACGGCGGCTGGTGCGGCCGCTGCTGCGGCTGACGGAATGAGCACTTCGGTCTCGCTGCGGCCGATCGACGCGGGCGACCACTCCACGGTGCTCGCCCTCAACGAAGCGCACGTGTCGCTGCTGTCGCCGCTGACACCCTCTCGGTTGGGGGCCCTGCTGGGCTGGGCGGACCGGGGCGACGTGATCGTCGTGGACGGGGTCGTCGCCGGCTTCGTGCTGACGTTCGCGCCGGGGTCGGCGTACGACGGGGCGTTCTTCGCGGAGTGTGTGAGCCGGTTCGGCGACGACTTCTACTACCTGGACCGGGTGGTCGTGTCCGATGCGTTCCGGAGGCGCGGCATCGCCGGCCGGGTGTACGACGAGCTCGAGTCGGTCGCGGCGGCGTACTCACGGATGACGTTGGAGGTCAATGTCGAGCCGCCGAACGAGCCATCCCTGGCCTTCCACCGCGCGCGGGGCTACGCCGACGTGGTCGAGCTGGGCGAGCCGGGCCATCGGGTGCTGATGATGGCGAAGGTCCTCACCGGTCAGGCGTAGGACTTGCCGCCCCACTTCCCGCCGCAGCCACAGCCTGAGTTCACCCGAACAAAGCGTTTGATTGGCTCAGGTCCCTTCAACCGATCAGCCGCGTTGTCGTTGGTCGGCCAGCGCTGATCGGGCCGGCTGTTCGACTCAGCCGATCATTGGTGATTCGCCGGCTCGTGAACGTGGGTGGTGCCGCTGAACAACCCGTGACCATCGGCCCATCCTGAAGGCTTCCCTGGACATCCGGTTCCCGGACGTCCAGGGAACTGTCCCGCTCGAGCCTCCGTGGCCGGGCCCGGGCCGAGCCCCCTCCTGCAACTGCACGGGTATGACGTCCCCGCCCCGGCTCAGCTCGCTGCCAGCGTGCACCGAGCACGACTGTGGGCGGCCCGGGCAGGTTGTCGGTGCGATGATCTAGGTTCTCGGTCATCGAAGGGGGACGACGTGGGGAGGCTCGCGGCTGCCGTGACGGCGCTGGTCGTGCTGGTGGGGTGCGTCGTCGGCGCCGTGCTGATCTGGGGTGATGACGGCGCGACGCTCGGATCGCCGATCGACCCGTCCGGGTCGCCGTCCGGGTCGTCGTCCGGGTCGCCGTCGGCTTCGCCCTCGCCCGACCGCTCGCCGGCCGACGACCCGGCGTACGACGCGGCGCTCAGCAAGCCGGTCGAGGACTCCTACTACCCCGCCCACGGCGACCCCGGCGTCGACACCCTCCACTACGGCCTCGACCTGACCTGGCAGCCGGCCACGAAGACGCTGTCCGGCACCGCGACGATCGCGCTGCGCGCCTCGGCCACCGCCGACCGGCTGCGGCTCGACCTGCTCGACGCGCTCAAGGTGTCGCGGGTGCTCCTCGACGGCGAGTCGACGAAGTGGACACAGCGTCACGACCAACTGCAGGTGCTCGAGCCGGTGAAGGCCGACTCCCGGCACGTGCTCGAGGTGACGTACGCCGGCACGCCCCGGCCCGTCCCCGCGCCGACCACCCGCTCGGACTTCTCTACGACCGGCATGGAGATCACCGACGATGGCGAGATCTGGACGATGCAGGAGCCGTTCGGGGCGTACACGTGGTACCCGGTCAACGACCAGCCGGCCGACAAGGCCCTGTATGACTTCACGATCCGCGTACCCCGTCCGATGGTGGGCGTGGCCAACGGCGAGCTGCGGTCGCGTCGGGTGGTGGGCGGCCACACCGTGACGAGGTGGCACCTCGGGCACCCAGCGGCGTCGTACCTCACCACGATCGCGGTCGGCGACTTCGTGCAGACCAAGGACGAGTCGCCCAGCGGCGTACCCCTGAGCTACTGGACGCACCGCGGCGACGAGCGAGCGCTGGCGGCGCTGCGCGTGACGCCGCGGATCATGGCGTGGAACGAGCGGCACCTGGGGCGGTACCCCTTCGAGTCGCTCGGAATCCTGATCGTCGACTCCGAGTCGGGCATGGAGACGCAGAGCATGATCACGCTCGGCGACACCGACTACACGCGCTCGCCCGAGGTGATCGAGCACGAGCTGACCCATCAGTGGTACGGCGACCTCGTCACACCGACCGACTGGCGCGACGTGTGGATGAACGAGGGCATGACGATGTTCGTCCAGGGCGCCTACGAGGCCGACCGCGGCGGGGTCGACATCGACAGCGTGATGGACCGGTGGGCGGTCTCCGAGCCGGCAATGCGGGCCGAGGCCGGGCCGCCGGGGGCCTACGACAAGGGGGAGTTCGGCGAAGGCAACATCTACTACGGCCCGGCGCTGATGTGGAACGAGCTGCGCCACCGGCTCGGCGACAAGGCGTTCTGGTCGATGGTGCGCGCGTGGCCGACCGCGCACGCCGACGGCAACGCGACGCGCCGGCAGTACCTCGACTGGGTCGAGAAGCGGACCGGGCTCGAGCTGACGTCGTTCTTCGACGACTGGCTGATGGGGCGGCGGACACCCCCGCGGCACGCGGGTTGAGAATGGGCGACATGAGCCGCCGTACCGCCGTCGTCACCGGAGCCTCGAGCGGGATCGGAGCGGCCACCGCGCGCCGCCTCGCCGCGGACGGGTTCCACGTCTTCTGTGCCGCCCGGCGGCTCGACCGGCTGTCGGCTCTGGCCGAGGAGATCGGGGGTACGCCGGTCGAGTGCGACACGACGTCGGCCTCGTCCGTGGCCTCGTTGGCGGCGATGGTCGGCCCGCGACTCGACGTACTCGTCAACAACGCCGGCGGAGCGCTCGGGGCGGCCCCGGTCGAGTCGGCGACGACGGACGACTGGCGGGCGATGTTCGAGCTGAACGTGATGGGCACCCTGCAGGTCACCCAGGCGCTGCTGCCGGCGCTGCTGGAGTCCGGCGACGGGCTGATCGTCAACCTGACGTCGACGGCCGCGCACGAGGCGTACGTCAACGGCAGCGGCTACACCGTGTCGAAGACCGGCGTGTCCGTGATGACCCGAATGCTGCGGCAGGAGCTGCTCGGCCAGCCGGTGCGGATCACCGAGGTCGCGCCGGGCATGGTGGCGACCGAGGAGTTCGGGCTGGTCCGCTTCGGCGGCGACCAGGCCAAGCGCGACGCGACGTACGCCGGCGTACCCGGCCCGCTCGTCGCCTCCGACGTCGCCGACACCATCGGCTGGGTCGCCTCCCTCCCCTGGCACGTCAACGTCGACCTCCTCGTCCTCCGCCCCCGCGACCAAGCCGCCCAGTACCAAGTCAACCGCGACTCGTAGTTCCCCCCGCCCGCCCGCCGAGGTGGCAAGTTTGGCCCTTCCAAGTGGCGAGGCTGGCCCTTCGAGGTGGCGAGGCTGGCCCTTCGAGGTGGCGAGTTTGGCCCTTCCAAGTG
>DASXRJ010000319.1:0-4749 GCA_036506675.1 Nocardioides sp.
AGACGAAGGTCACCGCGGTTGAAGCCGGCGCGAACGGGTTGACCGTGCGGTTCGAGGGCGCGGGTGCGCCCGCGTCCGACACCTTCGACAAGGTGCTGGTCGCGGTCGGCCGCCGGCCGAACGGCCGGTCCGTCGGCGCGGAGAACGCCGGCGTGCGGGTCGACGAGCGCGGCTACATCCCGGTGGACAAGCAGCAGCGCACGAACGTGCCGCACATCTTCGCGATCGGCGACGTCGTCGGCCAGCCCATGCTGGCGCACAAGGCGGTGCACGAAGGCAAGGTCGCCGCCGAGGTTGCCGCCGGAAAGAACAGCTACTTCGACGCCAAGGTGATCCCCTCGGTCGCCTACACCGACCCCGAGGTGGCCTGGGCCGGCGTCACCGAGAACGAGGCGAAGGCGGCCGGCGTCAGCTACGGCAAGGGCGTGTTCCCGTGGGCCGCGTCCGGGCGATCCCTGTCGCTCGGCCGGGACGAGGGACTGACCAAGGTTCTCTTCGATCACAGCAACGACCGGATCATCGGTTGCGGCATCGTCGGCCCCAATGCCGGCGACCTCATCGCCGAGGCCGCCGTGGCCATCGAAATGGGCGCGGACGCCGCCGACATCGGCCTGACCATCCACCCTCACCCCACCCTCTCCGAAACCATCGGCATGGCCGCGGAGGCGTTCGAAGGCACCATCACCGACCTCTACCTACCCAAGAAGAAGAAGTGACGAGCCGATAGGGCTCCACGTTCCGTCCGCAGGAACACAGAAGGGTCATCTCATGGCCGAAGAACTCACAACAACGAGCCGGACGGTGATAAGCAAGGCCGCGGTGATACTGATGACCTTCCTCGACGGCTACGTGCATTCCGTGACCGAAATCGCGGAAGCAACCGGGCTCCCGCTCTCCACGGCGCACCGGCTCGCCCGGGAGCTCGCCGCCTGGCGGATCCTGGACCGCACAGAGGATGGGCAGTACTGCGTCGGGCCACCGCTACGGCTCATCGGGTCGGTCGGTGGGCCGGGTCGCACCATCGAGGAGCTCGGTCCGCTCGTGCTGCAGGATCTCTCCGAAACCACCGGGACCGAGGTCAGGCTCGGCGTCCTGCGGGATCGCAAGGTCGCCTACATCGAGAAGCTGCCCACGCGGCGGCCGGTCACCACGTTCTCGAACGACATGCTCGTCCCGGCCCACGCGACGGCGATGGGCAAAGCCCTGCTCGCGTTCTCTCCGCCGGGGTTCGTGGAGATGGTCATCAAGGAAGGGCTGGAGGCGTACACGCCGTTCACGCAGACCGCACCTGACCGGCTGCGGCGGACGTTGGCGACGACGCGCCTGTCCCGCATGGCGGTGTCGCGGTGGGAGCTGGAGCCGAACCGGTGCGCGATCGCCGTCCCCGTCTTCGGCCCCGGTGGCTACGTGGCGGCAGCGGTCGAGCTGAGAATCGACGACCTCGGCCGGGAACTGGCCACCGTCAAACCGGCACTCAGGATCGCGGGCCGCAGCCTCACCCGGGAACTTGCCTGGGGCACGAATCTGCGCATACCGGAACGCGACGCGCGCCACCTGGCTCGGGTGGCCGGCGCGAACGGCCACAAGCTCCTCTCGACGGGCGGCGCGGCCGAGCGCGTGATCCACTCATGACCGGCGTGCGCGAACGGAGATCAGCGGATCTGGACCGCAACCTCGCCCTCGACCTGGTCCGGGCGACCGAAGCGGCGGCCATCGCGGCGGGCCGCTTCCTCGGGCGCGGCGACAAGGAGCAGGTCGACCAGGCGGCGGTCGACGCGATGCGCCCGGTGCTTGGAATGGTGTCGATGCGTGGCACGGTCGTGATCGGGGAAGGCGAGAAGGACGAGGCCCCGATGCTGTACAACGGCGAGCAGGTCGGCGACGGCACCGGTCCGGAGGTCGACATCGCCGTCGACCCGGTGGACGGGACCACGCTCACCGCGAAGAGCCTGCCGAACGCGCTGGCGATCGTGGCCGTGGCCGAGCGCCACACGATGTTCGACCCTGGCCCGTGCGTGTACATGGAGAAGCTCGCGATCGCCGCTGACCTCGCCGACGCCGTCGACTTCGAGGCACCGATCGAGGACAACCTCCGGCGGATCGCCAGGCGGCGCGGGCTCGCCGTGGAGGATCTGACCGTCTGCATCCTCGACCGGCCCAGGCACGAGGAGGAGCTGGTCAGGCGGGTGCGCACGGCAGGCGCCCGGATCAAGTTCCTGCTCGACGGGGACGTGGCCGGCGCGATCATGGCAGCCGACCCCAACACCGGCGTCGACCTGTTGGTAGGCATCGGCGGTACCCCCGAGGGGGTGCTCGCCGCGGCCGCGCTCAAGTGCCTCGGCGGTGCTTTCTTCGGACGGCTCTACCCGCGTGACGACGAGGAGCGGCGGCGAGCTATGGACGCCGGCTACGACCTGGACCGGGTCCTCACGATGGACGACATGGTGCGCAGCGACAACGTCTTCGTCGCGGCGACCGGCATTACCGATGGCGAGCTTCTTCGGGGAGTCCGCTACTCCGCCGACACCGCCACCACCCATTCGCTGTCGATGCGCTCGCTGTCCGGCGCGGTGCGGACGATCGAGACCCGGCATCGGCTGAGCACGTCGAACCTCGTCGTCCGACATCCGGCCAGCAGGGACCTGCAGTAGGCGGTCAGGCCCCCGTACTGCCCGGCCCCGACCGGTCAGCCGCTGTGACCTCCGCTGTGACCTCGGCGGTGATCGTGCAAATCCGGGCGAAGTCCTCGACGTCCAGGCTCGCGCCACCGACCAGCGCACCGTCGATGTCCTGCTGGCCGGCCAGCTCCCGCACGTTGCCGGACTTGACCGAGCCGCCGTAGAGAATCCGTACGGCATCGGCGGTGTCCGCGCCGTGCACCTCGGCGAGCCGCTGTCGCAGGGCCGCGCAGACTTCCTGCGCGTCCGCCGGTGTCGCGACGCGCCCGGTGCCGATCGCCCATACCGGCTCGTACGCGATCACCACGCCAGCGACCTGGCCGGCCGTCAACGTCGCCAGATCGGCGTCGAGCTGCTCGAGACAGTGACTGACATGCCGGCCCTCAGTTCGCACCTGCAGGCCCTCACCGACGCACAGGATCGGGGTGAGACCGTGCCGTAACGCGGCCTGGACTTTCGCGTTCACCAGTTCGTCGTCCTCACGGTGGTGCTCCCGGCGCTCCGAGTGGCCGACGACCACGTAGCGGCAGCCGAGGTCGGCCAGCATGGACCCGGACACGTCGCCGGTGTAGGCACCCCCGTCGTGTGGCGAGAGGTCCTGCGCGCCGTGGCCGACCCGCAGGTCCTCGACGGTGACGAGCCGCTGCACGCCGCGCAGGTGCGGGAACGGTGGCAGCACGGAGACCTCGACGGCGTCGTACGCCGTGTCGGGCAGCGCCGACGACAGCTTGCGCACCAGGTCGATGCCCTCATCGTGGGTGAGGTTCATCTTCCAGTTCCCGGCGATGAGCGGTTTTCGAGTCATGACAGGTCCAGTATGGCGAGTCCGGGTAGTTGCTTGCCCTCGAGGTACTCCAGCGACGCGCCACCGCCGGTGGAGATGTGCGTATAGCCGGCCTCGTCGAGGCCCAGTGCCCGGATGGCCGCCGCCGAGTCCCCGCCGCCCACGACCGTCGTCGCCCCTCGCCCGGTGGCTCGGGCGATCGCGGCCGCAACCTCGCGGGTGCCCTCGGCGAAGGGGGCAAGCTCGAAGACCCCCATCGGCCCGTTCCAGAACACGGTCTGCGCGCCGTCCAGCACCTCGGCGAACCGTGCGGCCGTCCGCGGGCCGACATCCAGCCCCATCCAGTCGTCCGGGATCAGCTCGGCGTCGACGACGTCCTGCTTGGCATCGGCCGCGAAGGCGTCGGCGACCACGATATCGACCGGGAGGACGACCTTACCGGTGGCCTCGAAGCCTCGGCAGGCCTCCAACTGGTCCGCCTCCAGCAGCGACTTCCCCACCGGGTGACCCTGCGCGGCGAGGAACGTGAAGCACATCCCGCCGCCGACCAGCAGGGTGTCCACCTTGGGCAGCAGCGCCGAGATGACGCCGAGCTTGTCGGAGACCTTGGAGCCGCCCAACACCACGACGTACGGGCGGCGCGGGTCGCCGGCCAAGGTGCGCAGCACCTCCACCTCGGCGAGGACGAGGCCGCCCGCGTAGGCCGGCAACCGCTGCGCCACGTCATACACCGACGCCTGCTTGCGGTGCACCACGCCAAAGCCGTCCGACACGAACGCCGCACCCGAACCGACCAGCGTGGCGAGCTCGTCGGCCAGCGCGCCGCGCTGCGCGTCGTCCTTCGACGTCTCGCGCGGGTCGAACCGGATGTTCTCCAGCACCAGCGTGGCCCCGTCGGCCAGCCCGCCGACCCTCGCCGCGGCATCACCGGCGAGGTCGGCGAGTGCGACGTCAGTGCCCATCAGCGCGCCGAGCCGCTCGGCCACCGGGGCAAGCGAGTACTTCGGTTCGGGCCCGCCCTTCGGCCGGCCGAGGTGCGCGGTGACGACCACCCGCGCGCCCGCCTCGGTCAGCCGGCGCAGCGTCGGCAGCGAGGCCCTGATCCGGCCGTCGTCGGTGATCTGGCCGCCGTCCAGCGGGACGTTCAGGTCGGTCCGCACCAGGACGTTGCGACCGCCCACCCCCTCGGCCAGCAGGTCGTCAAGTGTTCTCATGGTCGCACCGTGCTCACAGTTTGGACGCGACCAGGGCGACGACGTCGACGAGCCGGTTGGAGTAGCCCCACTC
>DASXRJ010000320.1:0-13863 GCA_036506675.1 Nocardioides sp.
TGCGTGGGTGGGTCTCGTACATGCGCAAGGCGACGAGCAGCCCGGAGCCTGCCGTGAGCCCGGCGACCGCCCAGATCGCCTCGCGGACCCCGAACGCGTCGGCGAGCAGCCCGGTCAGGAGCGCGCCGACGGCGAACCCGAGATCGCGCCAGAGCCGGTAGACGCCGACCGCGCGGGCCCGCCAGGCCGGGTGGGCGACGTCGCCGATGCTGGCGAGCAGGGTCGGGTAGACCATGGCGGTGCCGGCGCCGAGGGCGACCGAGGCGATCGCCCAGCTGCCGAACGTCTCGGTGGCCGCGATGGAGGCGAGGGCCGCCGCCTGCAGGAGCATCCCCGAGGTGATGAGGCGCTTGCGGCCCCAATGGTCGGAGAGCGCGCCGGTGGCGAGCTGCCCGAGTCCCCAGACCGCCGGGTACAGCGCGACGAGTACGCCGGTCCGGCCCAGCGTCAGGCCCGCCGAGGTGAACAGCACCGGGAAGACCCCCCAGGCCAGCCCGTCGTTCAGGTTGTTGACCAGGCCGGCCTGGCTGGCCGACGACAGAGCCGGCTCGCGCAGGGTCGTGCGCGCGAACACCTCGCGATCGGTCAGGTCGCCGGGGCCGGCGTGGGTGCTGGCTTCGTGGTGGGCGTGGCCACGGGTCTCCCGGACGGCCAGCGTGGACAGGCCGAGGCCGAGGCCGGCGTACGCGATGCCGACCAGGAACGGCTCGGGTCGGAGGCCGGAGTGGGCGGCGATGCTGCCGGTGAGCAGGGCGGTGACGGCGAGGGCGAGGTAGCCCGCGGACTCGTTGAGGCCCATCGCCAGGCCCCGGCGCTGCGGCCCGACGAGGTCGATCTTCATGATGACCGTGGTCGACCAGGTGAGTCCCTGGCTGATGCCGAGCAGCACGTTGGCGGCGACCACGATCCACCAGTCGGGTGCCCAGATGAGCAGCAGCGGGACGGGTACGGCGACCAGCCAGCCAGCGACGAGGACGGGTTTGCGGCCATACCGCTCCGACCAGGCGCCGGCGAGGTAGTTGGTCGCCGCCTTGGCCAGCCCGAAGGCCAGGATGTAGGTCAGGGCGGCGGTGAAGGAGTCGAGCCCGAAGACGTCGGTGGCCAGCAGCGGTAGGACGGTGCGCTCCTGGCCGAGCATGCCGCCGACCAGCGCGTTGACCGCGACGAGGAGCACGAACTGGGCGGCGTTGGCACGCAGCCCGAGGACGGGCGTCCCGCGGCGGGGTCTTGGCGTCACGGGCCGGTCGCCAGCGACGTGTGGTTGGCGTGCGCCCACTCCTCGGGACTTCCTGCGAGGACGCTGAGCCTTCCGAACCCCGCCCGGGCCAGGAGGGACGCGGCGCCCATGGCCCGCTCGCCATGGCCGCACATGACCATCGTCGGTACGTCGTCGAGGCGTTCGATGGCGTCGGGGAGATCGCCGAGCTCGATGTGCAGCGCACCGGGGATGTGTCCGGAGCGGTACTCGGACGCTTGGCGGATGTCGAGCACCCGGACGTCGACCCGGGCGGTCGGCTCGACCAGTGGCATCGAGGTGACGGGCAGGCCCGCGGCGGTCCACGCCTCGAGGCCGCCGGCGAGCTCGCCGAGGATCGCGTCGTACCCGATCTTGGCGGCCTGCCACAGCACCTCCTCGAGGTCCTGGTCGGGCCCGCGGAGCACCACCAGCGGCTGGTCGGGCCAGGTCAGCCAGCCCAGCCAGCTGGCGAACGCCGGCCGGAGCGGGATTGACACGGCGCCCACGGGGTGGCCGGCCGCGAAGGAAGGGACCGGCCGGACGTCGAGGATGGTCGCTCCGGCGGCTTGAGCGGCGGCGACCGCGGCCGGTGACATCGGGTCGAGGCCGAGCCGGCGAGGCAGTACGGCGGGACCGAGCCGGTTGATCTCGCCGAGCCGCAGGAAGTACGGCGGGAAGGAGCCGAGACTGCCGAGCAGCCGGGCCACGAACGCATCTTCGTCCGGTGCCGACACGAGCGGGTTGGTGGCTCGTTGGGCGCCGATGGTGCTGGTCCGGTCGGCGCCGGCGGGCGCGGCGCAGAACGAGCCGGCGCCGTGCGTGGGCCACACCTCAACGTCGTCTGGAAGCTCGAGCAGGCGTTGCACGGACCGGTACTGGGCCCGGGCCAGCTCCTCGGTCCGGTCCGGGCTGACCAGGTCGGTGCGGGCGACGGCCCCCACCAACAGGGAGCCGCCCGTGAAGACCCCGACCGGCGCCTCGCCGTCGAGGAGCAGGTAGGACAGGTGCTCGTCCGTGTGACCGGGGGTGCCGAGCGCACGCAGCCGCAGGCCGCCGAGGTCGAGCTCGTCGCCGTCGCGCATCCCACAATGCGCGAACTCTCGGTGGCCGGCCGCCGAGGCGACGACGCTGGCGCCCTCGGTGGCGGCCAGCTGCAGCGCCCCGGTGAGGAAGTCGGCGTGGAGATGGGTGTCGGCGGCGTACGCGACCCGGAGGCCGCGGGTCGCGGCGGAAGCTCCGAGCGCGCGCAGGTCGCGGCTGGCATCCACGGCCAGCGCCCGGCCGTCGCCGAGGTCGACCAGGTAGGCGGTGTTCCCGAGCCCCTCGTCGGGGACCGTCGTGACGTGGGGGCGGGTCATCTCAGCGCCCCGTCCATCGGTCGAGCCACCAGTCGACGGTAGTCCGGTCGAGCCATCGCCGGGGCGAAACCCGCGGCGCATACTGAGGTGTGGGCGAGTGCTGCGGTCCCGAGGGGTACGACGTCACGTTCAGCGACCGGTTCGCGCGGAGAATGGCGCGCCGGTACCGTCGCCGCGGGCTGAGCCCGGCGGCCCGGGCCATCGAGTCGTTCCTGACCGACCGCGGCATCGACGGTGCCAGCATTCTCGAGATCGGCGGAGGCGTCGGCGAGCTGCACGTCGAGCTGCTGCGTCGCGGGGCCGCCACCGCGACCAACCTGGAGATCTCGACGAGCTACGAGGCCGAGGCGAGGCAGTTGCTCGAACGCACCGGCATGACCGGGCGCGTCGAGCGCCGGTTCGTCGACATCGCGCAGGCGCCCGACGAGGTGGAGCCGGCCGATGTGGTCGTGCTCCACCGCGTCGTCTGCTGCTACCCGGACTACGAGCGGCTGCTCGGCGTCGCGGCCGCCAAGGCGGGCCGGCTCCTGGTGTTCAGCCACCCACCCCGCAACCTCGTGACCAAGACGGTGCTGTGGATGGACAACACGTTGCGCCGGCTCAGGGGAGACTCGTTCCGCGCCTTCGCGCATCCACCCACGGCGATGGTCGGCGCCGCTCGCAGCTCGGGTCTGCGCGACACCTACCGCTGGCGCGGCCTCGGCTGGTGCGTGGTCGGCCTCGAGCGCTGAGCGGCGCTCCGCCACGGCGGTCACCCACGGACGGCGTACGCCGCAACGCCGGTGTCGAGCAGGATGCAGGGCTCGTCACCGACCGTCCAGGCGTCGTGACCGGGCTCGGCGACCAGGACGTCACCAGGACCGATGGTGACCTCCTGCCCGTCGTCGAACCTGATCGTCATCTGCCCGGAGAGGCAGATCCCGGTGTGCCGCACCTGGCAGGAGTCGGTGCCGGCGATCGGCTTGACGTCGTTCGACCAACGCCAGCCGGGCTCGAAGACGCCTCGCCCGAGCGTGAAGTCGCCGAGGGTGATCACGTCCATGTGGCCGTGGTCCTGGAAGGGACGCCGTTCGTGCGGGGCGTCGATGTTCTGAATGTCGGACATGGCGGTACTCCTTCGATCCAGACGAGCTGGTGGTCAGGCCGGCTTGGTAGCCAGCAGGGAGATGCTCTTGACGCCGTACTTCGCGCTGGCGTTGCGAGCCTGGTCTGAGATGAACTCGTAGGCGTTCGACCGCTTCGTGGCGATGGTGAGCCCGGCGGACTCGATCGCCTCGAGGTAGGACTCCTGCTGGGCCGCGCCACCGATGCAGGAGGCCCACAGGTCGGCGTTGCAGACGATCGCGTCGGTGAGCTGCCGCTCGGTGATGATGTCCGCGATCGCCAGGCGTCCGCCCGGCTTGAGCACCCGCGCGGCCTCGGCGAAAACCGCCTTCTTGTCCGGGCACAGGTTGATCACGCCGTTGGAGATCACGCAGTCGACGGTCTCGTCGTCCAGAGGGAGCGCCTCGATCCGGCCCTCGCGGAACTCGACGTGCCCGAGGCCGGCCTCGTCAGCCAGTCGGCGCGCCTTGTCCAGCTGCTCCGAGGTGAAGTCGACGCCGTAGACCGTGCCGGTCGGCCCGACGAGCGCGGCGGCGTAGAAGGCGTCCATCCCGGACCCACTCCCGAGGTCGACCACCGTCTCACCGGCCCGCAGGGCGGCCAGGTCGAAGAAGAAGCCCACGCCCGCGAACGACTCGACCGCGCTGGCCGGGACGGCGGCGAGCCGGATGGCGTTGTACCCGGCCCGGAGCGCGACGGGCGCACCGAGCTCGAAGTGGAACCGGTCGTGAGGCTGCTGCGCCACGTGCCGGTACATGTCCTTGACCTTGGCCTCGAGCTCTTGGGTGTTCACGGTGGCGGTCATCGCCGGCTCCTTCGGGGGGAAATTCAATAGTTCTCTTGAATATCACCCCAACCAGGCTGGCTTTGTCAAGAGAAATCTTGAATACTGTGGGATGGAGGTGGCGAGATGCCGAACCATGGAGCCAAGGCAGCGCTGTACGACGCCCTCGCGGAGTCGGCCAAGGCGCTGGCCAACGGGCGTCGGGCCGAGCTGGTCGACGTACTCGTGCAGGGTGAGCGGTCGGTCGAGGAGCTCGCCCAGGAGATCGACCAGACGGTGGCCAACACCTCCCAGCACCTCCAGCGGCTGCTGCGCTCCGGCCTGGTCGAGTCCCGACGCGAAGGCACCCGGATCTACTACTCGCTGTCCAGCCCGCTGGTCGGTGACCTCTGGCGGACCATGAGGCGGACGGCGGAGGAGCACGTCGCCGGGCTGGAGCAGCTGGCGGCCGACTACCTGGGCGATCGCAGCAAGCTGCGGTCCATCACCCGTGACGACCTGCGCGCCCGGCTGCGCGACGGCGACGTGGTCGTCCTCGACGTACGCCCCGAGGCCGAGTACGCCGCCGGGCACATCCGCGGTGCGATCTCCATCCCGATCCACGACCTGAGGTCGCGGCTCGGCGACATCCCCGATGGAGCCGAAGTCGTCGCCTACTGCCGGGGCCCCTACTGCGTCTACGCCGACGACGCCGTCCGGATGCTCAGCGGAACGTCCGTGACCGCGGCCCGGCTCGAGGACGGGTTTCCGGAGTGGGCCGAGGCGCGACTTCCGGTCACCCGGCCGCCCGAGTGAGGCTAACCTCGAACCCGGGGGCAAGTCGTGAATCGGAGAGAGCTATGACCGCAGTGCCTGCACCCGTCCAGTCAGCGCTCGACGCCGCCAACTCCGGCGACACCGAGGCATTCGTCGCTGCCTTCGCCACCGACGGGGTCGTCGACGACTGGGGCCGGGAGTTCCGCGGCCACCGTGACATCGAAACCTGGACCGACGCGGAGTTCATCGGCATGCAGGTGACCCTCCAGGTCACCGGAATCCGCCAGAACGGCGACACCACAGTCGTGAGCACTCAGGTGGGAGGCAAGGGCTTCAACGGCCCGTCTGACTTCGCCTTCACCGTCGAGGGCGACCTCATCAGCCTGATGCGCATCACCGGCTAGCCCCGAGCCTGAAGTGGTCTGGGTCGTTGGTGGTCTGCGTCCTTGGTGGTCTGGGTCGTGTGAGGCTGGGTCAGAGCCGGCTGAGGCCGAGGGCGTCGACCTGGACGAGCTCGCCGGAGGAGAGCACCTTCAGCGTCACCGTTCCGGTGGCCTTCGCGGAGTAGCGGTAGAGAGAACCGCGTCGCAGCTGACCGTAGGTCCATGAGGTGATGCCACCGCTCAGCGTCACGACGCCGACCAGGCGCCGAAGCCGCAGTTGTAGGGACGCGGATGGACAGAGCCCTCATGGCGGTCAGTCTGCGCCGAGAGGCCGGCGCGGGGTTGCGCGCCAGCGACCCCAGTACGACGAACCCTGCATTGGCGCCCTGGCCCCACCGGTGCTCCGCGAGTAGCGTCCGAAGTGTCGGACGGCGCAGCAGTGCGCCCACAACCACGTCCCGAGGGAGAAGCCATGAGTCTGCAGGACGGCAAGGTCGGGGCCGCGATCGCGGTCTCGGACATGGGGCGAGCGGCGGAGTTCTACGAAGCCAAGCTCGGCCTGAAGAGCGAGGGTGACGACCCCGACGGCGGCCGCACCTACCAGTGTGGCGGCGGCACCAGCCTCCACGTCTTCCCGTCGCCGATGGCCCAGGCGTCCGGGGCCACGGCCGCGGGCTTTCAGGTCGACGATGTCGAGGGCGCCATCGACGAGCTGATCGGCAAGGGCGTCACACCGGAGCAGTACGCGGACGGGCCCTTCGCGACCGACGAGAAGGGGCTGGCTCGGATGGAAGGCTTCGTCGGCGCCTGGGTCAAGGACCCCGACGGCAACGTGCTGTCGATCGGCAGCGCCTAGCGGCCGGAGTCGCAAAGCGCCGCAGTGAGGCCCGCATCGGTCGAGGAGTACGTCGCCTGCGCCGGCCAGGGGGCTTCGACGACGACCATGGTCGAGTAGGCGGTGCGGGTCCCCGGGCGGGGTGTTCCTAAGGACGGGCAGTTCGGCCCGGATCGGGAGAACCCCCGTGTGGCTGGGCATCTCCGGTCGTGAACTGCCCGTCCATCCGCACGCCCCTCGTCCGCCCGTGCCACACCCCTTCCGCCGAACCTGCCGGCGGCAGGCATCGGTCGTCACAAAGCGGCCTACTTGCCGCCGTGGACGAGGGCGATGATCTTGCCGAGCCGCTCCTCGGTCTTGGCGGTCCGGCCGAAGGTCATCAGCGCGAGCGGCGGCTTGAACCGCTGCCGCACCACGGCGTGCGCGTAGCAGAACTCGCGGAGCCCGTCGGCTCCGTGGATCCGGCCGAACCCGGAGTCCCCGACGCCGCCGAAGGGCACCGTCGGGAGAACGGCGAAGCTGAACACGGAGTTGACCGAGACCATTCCGGAGCGGAGCCGGCCCGCGATCTCGGTCCCGGACTTACGGCTGAAGACCGATGCGGCCAGGGCGTAGTGGGAGGCGTTCGCCAGCCCGACCGCCTCGTCCATGTCGCGCACCTTGCGCATCGTGAGCGTGGGCCCGAACGTCTCCTCGCGTACGGCGGCCGCGTCCTCCGGCACGTCCACGAGTACGACGGGCTGCACCACCTGTCCCTTGGTGCTGGCCGCGCCGGCAGCGACGGACCCACCACGCTCGAGCGCGTCCGCGACGTGTCCGGTGATGACCCCGACCTGCGAGGGCATCGTGATCGGCCCGATCTTGGCGTCCGGGTCCGAGCCGGCGCGCAGGCCGGCCACCAACTTCTCGACCAGCGCCGCGAACTCGTCGTACACCTGCTCATGGACGTAGACCCGCTCCACCCCGATGCAGGACTGGCCCGCGTTGGCCATCCCGCCCCAGACCGCGCCCTCGGCGGCGGCCTCGAGGTCGGCGTCCGCGTCGACGAGCAGAGCGTCCTTGCCGCCGCACTCGGCGACCAGGGGCGTCAGCGTTTCCGCGCAGGTGGCCATCACCCGCTTCGCGGTGGCGGTCGACCCGGTGAAGGCGATCTTGTCGACGCCGGCCCGGCAGAGCGCGGCGCCGGTCGAGCCGTCCCCGGTGACCAGCTGCAGCACCGGATGCTCGGGAACGACCTGGCTGAACGCGTCGACCAGCCAGGCGCCGACCCCGGGCGTGTACTCGCTGGGCTTGAAGACGACCGTGTTGCCCGCGGCCAGCGCGTAGACGATCGAGCCCATCGGCGTGAAGACGGGGTAGTTCCACGGGCCGATCACGCCGACGACACCGAGCGGCTTGTACTCGACCTTGGCGGCCAGGTGCGCGGCCAGCGGGCCGGACGCCACGCGGGTCGGACCGAGGATCCTTCCGGCGTGCTTGCCGGCCCAGGCGAGGTGGTCGAGCACCAGCGCGACCTCGAGTACGGCGTCGGAGTGCGGCTTGCCCATCTCCTCGTTGATGACGCCGGCCAGCTGCTGGATCCGGCGCGCGATGACACCACGGAACGCATCGAGCCGAGTACGACGCCCGTCGTACCCGATGCTCTGCCACCAGGCCGAGGCCTCCCTGGCCCGATCGACCGCGGCCCGCACCTGCTCCTCGGAGTGGACGGGGAAGGTCCCGACAACCTCTCCAGTGCCCGGGTTGTGCACGTCGAACCTGGGCGACGAGTGGTCGATCTCCTGGGTCGTCATCGGACGGTCTCCCTCGTAGAGGTGGTGGCAAGCGGCTGGGCAGGGGGCGGCAGGTTGCGGCCGAGCAGGAGGTCGGCCGCCTTCTCGCCGATCATGACCGAGGGCGCGTTGGTGTTGCCTCGGGTGATGCGCGGCATCACGGACGCATCGGCGACGCGCAGCCCGGCGATCCCGCGGACCCGGAGCTCCGGGTCGACGACGGACTGGTCGCCGGTGCCCATGGCGCAGGTGCCGACGGGGTGGAAGAGGGTCTGGGTCCACTTCCGGATGTGCGCGGTCAGGGCGTCGTCGTCCGGCGCGTCCGAGGGGTGCAGGAACGGCCGGTCGATCAGCTTCGCGAGCGGCCCGGTCGACGCCATCGCCATCGCCTGGCGACAGCCGTCCTTCACGGCCTGGAGGTCGGCGTCCTCCGCGAAGTAGGCGGGATCCAGCTCCGGCCGCCACCGAGGGTCGCTCGACCTCAGGCGCAGCCGTCCCCGGCTCGCGACGTCGACCAGGGTCACGCCGGTGGTGAACATCCGCCCGGCCGGCTCCCGGAAGCCGTTGTCGTAGAAGCCGGCTCCGGCGACGATGTACTGGATGTCGGGACCCTCGAGCCCGTCGCGGGTCTCCACGAAGCCGCCGGCCTCGCCGACGTTGGACGACAGCGGGCCGCGCCCGGTGGCCTGCCACTGCACCAGCCGCGCCGGGGTCACGTGGTCGACCGCGAGGTCGGTCGTGCCCTTCGTGTGCCACAGCAGGGGAGTGACCGGGTGGTCGTGCAGGTTGGCGCCGACACCGGGCAGGTCCACCGCAACGTCGACGCCGACCTCGGCGAGATGGTCGGCCGGGCCGATGCCCGAGAGCATCAGCAGCTGCGGCGAGTTGATGGCGCCGCCCGACAGCACGACCTCGGCATCGGCGTACGCCTGCTTCTCCTCGCCGCCCTGCAGGTAGCTGACCCCGACCGCCCGCTGTCCCTCCAGCAGGACTCGCGTGGTCAGCGCGCCCGTGCGCACCGTGAGGTTGGGCCGCTTCGTCACGGCGGACGCGAGGTACCCCGAGGCCGTCGACCAGCGCCGCCCGCGCTTGCACGTCACCTGGTACTGCCCGGCACCGAGCTGGGACAAGCCGTTGAAGTCGTCGTTGGCCGGCAGCCCCGACGCGATCGCTGAGCGCACCCAGGCGTCCGCGAGCGGGTGGGTGTAGCGGCGGGACTCCACGTGCAGTGGCCCCTCGGTGCCGTGGAGTGGGCCCTTCAGTGCTGAGTTGCCCTCCGACCTGACGAAGTAGGGGAGTACGTCGTCATACGCCCAGCCGACCGCACCGAAGTCGCGCAGCCAGCCGTCGAAGTCGGCGCGCGCGCCGCGGATGTAGATCATCGCGTTCATCGACGAGCAGCCGCCGAGCGCCTTCATCCGCGGCCAGTACGCCGTCTGACCGCCGAGCCCTGGCTGGGGAGTCGTGCGGTACTGCCAGTCCCACTTTGTCTTGAACAGGTTCGGGAACGCCGCTGGCATCGAGATCTCGAGCGCGTCGGCGGGTGGACCCGCCTCGAGCAGCAGCACCGACACCGTCGGGTCCTCCGACAGCCGGCTCGCGACGGCGGCGCCGGCACTTCCCGCTCCGACGACGAGGAAGTCGTACGACTCACGGACAGACATCTGGCCTCCAGGCAAGGCGCTCGAACCGGCGGTCGGGCGCGACGAGTCCGCCGCGCGGACCTCGAGTGAACCAGTCTTTACTCTGCTCGTACTTGTGTCGTCGCGCCAGACTTCACGCCGCGGACCATCGTGACAGGCCGAGCTACCTGCGGAGTTGGGCGATGGCGGTGTAGACGCGGTCGGTGACGTGGTCGACCCGGCCGTTCCCGTCGACCCGCACGAGGGAGCAGCGGGCGTCGTACTCGGAGACCAGCGGTGCGGTCTGCTCGGCGTACACCTCCTGGCGCCTGCGGATCACCTCCTCGGTGTCGTCCGCGCGGCCCTCCTTCTCGGCGCGGTCCAGCAGGCGCTTGACCAGTAAGTCGGAGTCCACGTCGAGCGCCAGCACGCCGTCAAGTCGTACGTCGAGCTCGGCCAGGATCTCGTCGAGCTCCTTGACCTGCTCCAGGGTCCGGGGGTAGCCGTCCAACAGGAAACCGCGCCTGCAGTCCGGCTGGCCGAGACGGTCGCGGACCATGGCGTTTGTGATTTCGTCAGGAACGTACTCACCCGCATTCATGTACGTCTGGGCCTCCACGCCGAGAGGGGTGCGCGCCGACACGTTGGCCCGGAAGATATCGCCGGTCGAGATCGCCGGGATGCCGTAGCGGTCGCATACGGCGGCCGACTGGGTGCCTTTGCCGGCTCCGGGCGGGCCCATGAGGATCAGGCGCATCGGGTGTCCTTTCGCAGGTTCGGATGTTGTGGAGCGGGCGCGGCGCTGCGCTGGTCGGTCGACCCGTCACCGGGGGAGTGGGCCACGCGTGCTGCGTGGAGGCGGGCGTGCGCGATGGCTTCGCGCGTCGTGGTGAACAGGTGGCGTTCGTGGGCGAGCCGGTCGTAGACGCCGAGCTCGCGCAGCACCTGCTCGTGCTGAGGCCGGACGCCGGACAGTAGGACGGTGATGTGGCGTCCCTCGAGACGGCTGACGGTGTCGGCCAGGACGTGAGCACCGGTCGCGTCGATCGCGGTGACGCGCGACATGCGCAGGACCACCACGCGCACCCGCGTCACGTCGGCGAGCTCGAGCAGGAAGTCGTGCGCGGCGGCGAAGAAGAGCGGGCCGTCGATGCGGTAGGCCACGATGTGCTCATCGAGGAGCGAGCGCTCCTCGTCGGTGTGGTCGGTGTGGTCGGTGTCGTCCAGAGGCATCTCCTCCAGGCGGACCGACTTGGCGGCCTCGCGCAGGGCGAAGAACCCGGCCACGACCAGGCCCACGAGGACAGCGGTGACCAGGTCGAACGCGATCGTGGCGAGCGCCGTGATGGTCAGTACGGCTGCGTCCCCGCGGGTCGAGCGGAGCAGCGCCGTCAGGCTGGAGACCTTCACCATCTGTACGGCCGTGGCGATGAGGACGCCGGCCAGGGCGGCGCGGGGGATCTCCGCGACCCACCGGGCCGCCACCAGCACGATGACGAGCAGCACGACGGTGTGGGTGAGCGCCGCCAGCCGGGAGGTGGCTCCGGAACGGACGTTGACGGCGGTGCGCGCGATCGCGGCCGTGGCCGGGATGCCGCCGAAGAGCGGGGCGGCCAGGTTGGCCAGGCCCTGGCCGGCGAGCTCGCGGTTGGGGTCGTGACGCTGGCTGACGCTCATGCCATCGGCGACGGTCGCGGAGAGCAGGCTCTCAAGCGCCGCGAGCGCGGCGACCGCGATCGCCGGCAGCACCAGGGCGTCAAGGTCGCCGATCGGTACGCCGGGCAGCGAGGGGGAGGGAAGTGCCGAGGGGATGTGGCCGATCGGCGCGGCACCCCATCCGAGGGTCGAGTTCGCGACGGTGGCGAGGACGACGGCGAGCAGCGAGCCTGGCAGCAGGGGCTGCAGTCGGGCGAGGACGAGCACCAGGCTGACGACCCCAACCGCGATGCCGAGCGGCGCCCATTGGACGTCGGACACCCAGGCGTGCGCGGCCTTGCCGGCCAGCGCTGCGACCTTCTCGGCATGGACGTCGACCCCGAGTGCGGCTGGCACCTGCTGCAGGCCGATGATCACCGCGATGCCCACAGTGAAGCCCTCCACGACGGGGACCGGTACGTAGCGGATGAACCGGCCCGCACCGGCGTACCCGAGGCCGATCAGGATCAGGCCCGCGAGCAGGCCGACCACGAGCACCCCGTGAGCCCCGTAGGTCGCGATGATCGGCACGAGGACCACGGTCATCGCTCCGGTCGGCCCGCTGACCTGGACGCGGCTGCCGCCGAAGACGGCCGCGACCGCCCCGGCCACGATCGCCGTGGTCAGACCGGCGGCCGCTCCCAACCCCGAGCTGGCCCCGAAACCCAGTGCCAGGGGAAGCGCGACCAGCCCGACCATGAGGCCGGCGGTCAGGTCGCGCCCGGGCCGCGCGTGCGTCCAGTCCGAGCGACGCGGCAGCAGCTGGGTCACGCGCCCTAGGTAGGCGCTGCGTGTCTGGCTCATGCGTGGTTGGCGGGTGTCAGCTCGGCCTCGAGGTCACCGCGGGCCGCGATGATCCCGGACAGGATGCTGCGGGCGGCCAGGAGCAGGTCGCGGACCTCCGGAACGCTGACCGAGTAGACGACCTCGGAGCCGTTGCGGCGCGAGACCACCATCGATGTACGCCGGAGCAACGCGAGCTGTTGCGAGAGGTTGCTGGGCTCGATGGCGATCTTCTCCAGCAGCTCGTGAACGGCGTGGTCGCGCTCGGTGAGCAGCTCGAGGATGCGGATGCGTGCCGGATGCCCCAGCGTCTTGAAGAAGTCGGCCTTCGCCTGGTAAAGGGGTGTGCTCACCGCAGCACCGGCATCTGGCATCATCCTTTGACTGGCTCGTGGACTCTGCGCACCAGTGTTACATGACGACTACACGAGTTGCAAAATTGTTCAACTAATGTAGTCTCCGAACGAGCGCACTTCGACTGACAAGGACGGACCATGGCTGACGTGGACAAGGTGCTGGACGACGCCGGGCTGAAGAACCCGCGGGTGCGCGAGTACGTGCGCTACTGGGCGGAGCTCACCGGCGCCGACCGCGTGGAGGTCGTGACCGCGGCCGACGACGCCCGGCTGATCCGGGAGGCGCTGGACGCTGGCGAGCTGCTCCCCGCGGGCGAGGGGCGTTACTACTCGCGGAGCTACCACAAGGACACCGCGCGCTCCGAGGAGCGCACCATCGTCGCGACCAACGACCCGAAGGACAGGGGCGTCTACAACAACTGGCGGCCGGCCTCGGAGATGAAGCCGCTTCTCGAGGAGCGCATGCGGGGCGCCTCGGCCGGCAAGACGATGTACGTCGTCCCCTATCTGATGGCGCCCGCGGGCAACGCCCTCGCGCCCTGGGCCACCGGTGTCGAGCTCACCGACGCCCGCACGGTCGCACTACACATGATCCGCATGTCGCGGGTCGGCGTGGAGTACCTCGAGAACCTCGAGGACCCCGACCAGTTCGTGCGCGCCGTGCACGTCACCGGCGACCTCGAGAACCTCGGCCAGGGCACCCCCGACGACCAGCGCTACTTCGTCACCGTGGCCGACGAGCGCACGATCCTGCACTTCGGGTCGTCGTACGGCGGCAATGCGCTGCTCGGCAAGATCGCACACGGCCTGCGCCAGGCGGCCTATGACGGCTGGGCGTCGCAGAAGTTCCTCGGCGAGCAGTACATGCTGATCGGGATCCACGACAAGGAGACCGGCCGCGACTACCACATCTGCGGTGGCTTCCCGAGTGCCTCGGGCAAGACCAACCTCGCGATGATGCTGGCTCCCGACGCGCTCGGCGAGCGCTATCACGTCTCCTTCTACGGTGACGACATCGCCTGGCTGTGGGTCGACGAGGCGACCGGCAAGCTCTACGGCATGAACCCGGAGTACGGCGTCTTCGGCGTGGCCAAGGACACCAACGAGGGCACGAATCCGACCGCCCTGCACTCGGTCGACCCAGGCACGCACGCGATCTTCACCAACGTGGCCTACAA
>DASXRJ010000321.1:0-9808 GCA_036506675.1 Nocardioides sp.
AATGCTCGCTTCGCTCCGCTTCGAACGGGGACCCCGAATGAGCGCCGTGGCCGAGCCCGTCACGATCGACCTCGACCGGTTCCCGAAGCCGCCGTTCGCCCGCCTGGTGGCGGTCGAGCTGCGCAAGATGTACGACACCCGGGCCGGGCTGTGGCTGCTGATCTCGACGGGCCTGCTGACCGCGGCGGTGATGGTGATCCAGCTCCTGGTGATCGTCACCCAGGACCTCACCGTCGGTTACCACGGCTTCCTGATCGCCATGAACACGCCGATGGGGATCATGCTCCCGGTGCTGGGCGTCATGTCGGTCACCAGCGAGTGGGGCCAGCGCACCGCGATGGTCACCTTCACCCAGACCCCGTCGCGGTCGCGGGTCATCGGGGCCAAGCTCGCCTCGGTCGCCCTGCTCGCGGTGGTCGCGGTGGTGCTCGGGCTCGCGCTGGCGGCCGTCGGCAACCTCTTGTACGGCGGTCTCACCGGCAACCCGGTCAGCTGGGAGGTCGGCGGCGGGGCGCAGATCTTCTACTTCTTCCTCCTGCACCTGCTCGGCCTGGTGACCGGCTTCGCGCTCGGCATGCTGCTGCTCAACACCCCGGCCGCGATCGTCATCTACTTCGTCTACTCGTTCGTGCTGCCGACGATCTTCGGCATCGCCTACGAGCTCATCGGCTGGTTCCACGACCTCCGCCCCTGGGTGGACTTCGCGTTCGCGCAGCAGCCGCTGGTCGAGGGCGGCGTGAGCGGCGACGAGTGGGCGCATCTGGTGGTCTCGGGCCTGTTCTGGCTGGCACTGCCGTTCGTGGTGGGCCTCTGGCGGGTACTGCGAGCAGAGGTGAAGTGACTTCTGCCTCCTCCCACGGGGGAGGAGGGGGCAGATCAGACCGCGGGGCTGGCGTCCGACACGGGGGGCGCCGGCCCCGTTTGGCTTGTTCACCCAACGTTGCGGGACACGACACCGGCCGGGGGCCGCGGCGTACCGGCTGAGAACACGCTGAGAGCGTGATCTCGACAAACCCGGCCACCGACCGGTCCTACCTGCGGTTCGCGGCGCTCGGCGACTCGACGACGTACGGCATCGGCGACCCGGTCGGCGACGGCTGGCGCGGCTGGGCCCGGCTGCTTTCCGACGCGATGGCGACCAGCCACGACGTGTCCTTCTGCAACCTGGCGGTCACCGGCGCGACCACGCTGACCGTGCGCTACGGCCAGCTCGACGAAGCGCTGGCGCACCAGCCGGACATCGTCTCACTCATCGTCGGCGTCAACGACACGATGCGCTCGACCTGGGACCCGCGGCGGATCCGCGACGACCTGATGACCTGCGCCGAGGCCTTCGACGCGGCCGGCGCGCTGATGCTGACGGCGCGGTTCCACGACCACGGCCGGGTCTTCGGCCTACCCGGCGTACTGCGCCGGCCGCTGTTCGACCGGATCGAGGCCGTCAACCGCGTGTACGACGAGATCCACGCCCGCTTCGACACCATCAGCATCGACCTGGCCACCCAGCCGGAGGTCTGGACCCGCGAGTTCTGGTCGATCGACCGGCTGCATCCGTCCGAGCTCGGCCACCGGGCGCTGGCCCGCCGCTACGCCGAGCTGCTGGCCGAGCGGGGGATCCACTTCGAGCCGCCGTCTCCCGAGCGGGACGGACACTACGACCCCGACTGGCGCGGCGACCTGCGCTGGCTGGTCACCGAGGGCGCGCCCTGGGTGGGTCGGCGTGCGCGCGACCTGGGCCCGTGGGCGGCCAAGCTGGCCGTGGCCCGCCGCCCGGTCGCCCGGACGACGGGCCACGTCGCCATCACCGCTCAGCCGGCGGAGGTCAGCCCTTACCGGCCTGCGCCGAGTCGTTGACCGGTTGACGAGTCCGGCGCCCGGTCAGGTTGCTCCGTCGACGGGTTGTTCGTGGCGTCGACGGGGTCGTTCCGCCGATGGTCGTGGCCGTCCGCGCGGTGGATAGGGTCGACGGTATGACGTCTCCCATCACCGCCCCCGTGCGCGCCGACGGCCGAGCCGACGACGAGCTCCGTCCCGTGAAGATCACCCGCAACTGGCTCGACCACGCCGCTGGGTCGGTGCTGGTGGAGTTCGGGCGGACCCGGGTGCTGTGCGCGGCGTCGGCGTCCGAGGGCGTGCCGCGCTGGCGCAAGGGCTCGGGGCTGGGCTGGGTGACGGCGGAGTACGCCATGCTGCCGGCCTCGACCAACACCCGCTCAGACCGTGAGTCCGTGAAGGGGAGGATCGGCGGCCGGACCCACGAGATCTCCCGGCTGATCGGCCGCTCGCTGCGGGCCATCATCGACTACAAGGAGCTCGGCGAGAACACGATCGTGCTCGACTGCGACGTACTCCAGGCCGACGGCGGGACCCGCACGGCCGCCATCACCGGTGCGTACGTCGCGCTCGCCGACGCGGTCTCTCACCTGCGGGAGGTGGGGGCGCTGAAGGGCGAGCCGCTGACCGGCTCGGTCGCCGCGGTGAGCGTCGGCATCATCGACGGCGTGCCGCGGCTGGACCTGCCCTACGAAGAGGACGTTCGCGCCGAGACCGACATGAACGTGGTGATGACCGGGGCCGGGTCCTTCGTCGAGGTGCAGGGCACGGCGGAGGGCGCCACATTCGACCGCAAGGAGCTCGACGCCCTGCTGACGCTCGCCGAGAAGGGCTGCGCGGACCTGACCCGGATGCAGCGCGAGGCGCTCGGTGGGTGACGCCCGGGTCTTCCTGGCCTCCCGCAACGCCAAGAAGCTCGCCGAGATGCAGCGCATCCTGGCCGAGCACGTGCCCGAGGTGGAGGTGCTCGGCCTCGACGACGTGGAGCACTACGACGAGCCGGTCGAGGACCAGCCGACGTTCGAGGGCAACGCCCTGCTCAAGGCCCGGGCCGCCGTCGCGGCGACCGGGCTGCCGTCGCTGGCCGACGACTCGGGCCTCTGCGTCGACGCGCTGAACGGCATGCCGGGCGTGCTCTCCGCACGCTGGTCGGGTCCGCCGAAGTCTGATCACCGCAACAACCAGCTGCTGCTCGACCAGCTCGCCGACGTACCCGATGAGCGACGGGGCGCGCACTTCGTCTGCTCGGTCGCCTTCTGCTATCCCGTCGGCGAAGCTGGGGCGGCGGAGCACGTCGTCGAGGGTCGGATGGACGGCCGGATCGTCCGCGAGTGCCGGGGGACCGGCGGCTTCGGGTACGACGTGGTCTTCGCCGCCGACGGGTACGACGTCACCACCGCCGAGCTCTCCGTCGCCGACAAGGACGCGATCTCCCACCGCGGCAAGGCCCTGCGCGCGATCGCTCCGCTGGTGGCCGACGTACTCACCGGTCTCTGAGCGCCGCGCCAGTCGTGAGCCGGCGCCGCGACGTCCTAGCCTGACGCCATGAGTCCCGAGCAGGCGCTGGAGCAGCGGTTCCGGAGCGCGATCGCGGTCGCCTTCGGCCCTGAGTACGCCGACGTCGACCCGCTGATCCGGCCCTCGCAGTACGCCGACTTCCAGGCCGATGTGGCCCTCCCGCTGGCCCGGCGGCTCGCCCGGCCGCCGCGCGAGATCGCCGACGACCTGGTGGCCGCGCTCGAGATCGATGACCTGTCCGAGCCGCCGGAGATCAGCGGGCCGGGCTTCGTCAACCTGGTGCTGCGGTCGCAGTGGCTGGGCGAGGCGGCCGGCGTACTCGCGAGCGACCCGCGGCTCGGCGTACCGACGCAGGATCCGCAGGTCGTGGTCGTCGACTACTCCGCGCCCAACGTCGCCAAGGAGATGCACGTCGGCCACCTGCGTACGACGGTCGTCGGTGACGCGCTGGCGCGGATCCTCGAGCACCTCGGCCACCGGGTGATCCGGCAGAACCACGTCGGCGACTGGGGCACGCCGTTCGGGATGCTGATCGAGCACCTCGTCGACGTCGGCGAGGACTCCGAGGCGGCCCGGGCCCTGGCCGACGACCCCAACGCGTTCTACCAGGCCGCGCGGCGCGCCTTCGACGAGTCGGACGACTTCGCCCAGCGGGCCCGGCGCCGGGTGGTCGCGCTGCAGGCCGGCGACCCGGACACGTTGCGGCTGTGGCACCACCTGGTCGAGCTCTCGAAGGTCTACTTCCACCGCATCTACGACCGGCTCGGGGTGCTGCTCACCGACGACGACCTGGCGGGGGAGAGCAGCTACAACGACGACCTCGCGAAGGTCTGCGACGAGCTTGAGTCGGACGGGCTGGCCACGGTCAGCGACGGCGCTCTGTGCGTGTTCCTCGAGGGCTTCACAGGGCGCGAAGGCCGGCCGCTGCCGCTGATCGTGCGCAAGCGCGACGGCGGCTATGGATACGCGACCACCGACCTGGCGACGGTCCGGCACCGGGTCCGCGACCTGGGCGCCGAGCGGATGCTCTACGTGATCGGGGCGCCCCAGGACCTGCACCTACGGATGGTGTGGGAGACGGCCCGGCTCGCCGGCTGGCTGCCGGCCGAGGTGGACGTCGTACACGTGCAGATCGGGAGCGTGCTCGGCTCCGACGGCAGGATGCTGCGCACCCGCAGCGGCAGCCCGATCCGGCTGATGGCGCTGCTCGATGAGGCGGTCGACCGGGCGGCGGCCCTGCTCGCCGAGAGGCGGCCCGACCTCGACGCCGAGATCCGCGCCGCGCTCGCTCCGGTCGTCGGCATCGGCGCGGTGAAGTACGCCGACCTGTCGGTGGCGCACGACAGCGAGTACACCTTCGACCTCGACCGGATGGTCGCGCTGCAGGGCAACACCGGCCCCTATCTCCAGTACGCCGCCGCGCGGGTCCGCTCGATCTTCAGGCGAGCCGATGAGCCGGTCGACGGCCCGCGCGCGATCCGGGTGGCGGAGCCGGCCGAGCGGGCCCTCGCGATCGCGCTGCTCGGCTTCGGCGACGTGGTCGCGCAGGTCGGCCGCGACCTCGAGCCGCACCGACTGTGTGGCTACCTGTTCGACCTGGCGCAGGCGTTCACGCGGTTCTACGAGGACTGCCCGGTGCTCAAGGCCGAGCCGGACGTCCGCGAGTCGCGGCTCGGCCTGTGCGCGCTGACCCTCGGCGTACTCGAGAGTGGGCTCGGCCTGCTCGGGATCGACGCACCCGAGCAGATGTAGACCGAGCAGCCGTGAGCGTCGGCCCCCTCGCCGGCGGCGGGCAGGTCTTGACCTCCTCCCTCGGCCGCGGGACGTCATCCGGTTCGAGCCGTAGATGGCTCCGTCCGGATGACGTCCGCGAGCGGCCGGGACGGCCGTCCGGGCGGCAGCGCATCGCCCGAAAGGACCAGGCGCCGGTGCCGTTGAGCCCGGCTTGACCCCGGTACCGGCCAACCCCGCCTCGCGCGCCCGCCTTCGCGGCTTACGTTGCCGACGGGGCAGGGGGCCCCGTGACTTCTGGGAGGACTTCCATGCGCACATCACTACGCCGTACGGCGACCATCGGGGCCGCCGGCGTGCTCCTTGTCGGGGCCGGCCTGGCCGCCTCGTGGGGAGACGGCCTGAGCGGCGACGGCGACGCGGTCGTCGCCGGGGTACCGACACTGCAGTTCGGCCAGCTCTGTCCGGGCGCGACCGCCACCCGCTCGTTCGCCTGGGAGCTGGTCCGCAACGGCGGCGGCAGCAGCCAGCAGGTCTGGGCCAACGGGGCGACCGTGGCCATCGCGCCGCCGAGCGCGACCACGACAGCAGCGGGTACGACGATCGCGCTCGCCTCGAGGAGCGCGACCCTGCCGGGCGGGTGGGTCTCCCAGTCGAACGGCGCCACCTTCTCCGCCGGCGCCTCCGCGGTGACGGTGACGGTTCCGGACGGCGCGGTGCCGAGCGGCCCGCAGACCGTCAACCTCATCTACACCGCCTCCGGAGCCGGCAGCTCGGCCTCGACGGTCACCCGGTCCGCTCCCGTCGCGGTCAGCGTCGGTGTGGCCGACTGCGACGTCGACGACACCCCGCCGAGCATCGACTACACGCTCGACCCGGCCGTCCCGACCGGCGCCCACGGCTGGTACGCCGGCGACGTGGCGCTCGACTGGACGGTCGCCGACCCCGACTCCGCGGCGACGACGACGGGCTGTGTCGACGCCGCGGTGACGGCCGACGGCACGACGTCGTACTCGTGCGCGGCGAGCAGCGAGGGCGGCAACGCCGGTCCGGTCACAGTGACCCTCAAGCGCGACACGACCCCGCCGACCGTCGTACCGACGGTGAGCGGTGACCTCGGCGACGAGGGTTGGTACGTCGGCAACGTCGACGTCCACTGGGCGGTCGCCGACGCCACCTCGGGCGTCGACTCGGCCGTGGGCTGCGACGACGGCGTACTCGCCGATGACACCGCCGGGCAGACGTTCACCTGCACCGTCACCGACGTGGCCGGCAACCTCACCTCCGTCTCGACCAGCGTCCGCCGCGACGCGACCAAGCCCGTGATCACCAGCACCGTCGCGGGATCCCTGGGCCACAACGACTGGTACGTCGGCGACGTCCAGGTCGACTGGCAGGTCTCCGACGCGACCTCCGACCTGGCCTCGACCACCGGCTGCGCGTCCACCACGGTCGACTCCGACACCGCCGGACTGACGCTGTCCTGTGCCGCGGCCGACCACGCCGGCAACACGGCCTCCGATGAGGTCACCGTCCGCCGCGACGCCACCGCCCCGGCGATCACCTGGACGGCGAACGGCCCGCAGGGCCAGAACGGCTGGTACGTCGGCCCGGTCGACGTCGCCTGGCAGGTCACAGACGGCGGCTCCGGCCTGGCGACGACCTCTGGCTGCGACCCGACCACGCTCGCGGCCGACACGGCCGGCACCGACCTGACCTGTTCCGCGACCGACGCCGCGGGCAACCCGGCCACGTCGACCGCGGGTCTCCGGGTCGACGCCACGCCGCCCGTCGTCACCCCGACCGTGTCCGGACCGCTCGGCGCGAACGGCTGGTACGTCGGCGACACGACCGTCTCCTGGTCGACCAGCGACGCCACCTCGGGCGTCGTCTCGACCGTCGGCTGCGACCCGACCGTGGTCTCCGCGGACACGCTCGGCGACCTCTTCACCTGCACCGCGACCGATGACGCAGGCAACCCGGCCAGCGGTCAGGCGACGGTCCGCCGCGACGCGACCCCGCCCGCGGTGACGTTCACGAGCGGACCGGCCGACGGGGCGTCGTACGACTTCGGTGACGCGGTGCCGGCGGCGGTCTGCTCGGCCAGCGACACGACCTCCGGCGTCACCTCCGCGGGCTGTGTGGTCAGCGGCGGCGGCACCTCGGTGGGGTCGCACACGCTGACCGCCGGCGCGACCGACGAGGCCGGCAACGTGGGTGTCACGACGCGGGGGTACATGATCCGCGCGTGGGCGCTCGACGGCTTCCTCAAGCCGGTCAACATGGGCAGCTCCGTGGTCAACACGGTCAAGGCCGGCTCGACGGTGCCGCTGAAGTTCACGGTGCTGCGGGGCGGCGTACCCATGACGTCGGGCATCGGCGCCGTCTTCTCCGCGAAGAAGGTCGCCTGCGACGGCAGCGCCATCGCGGACGCGGTCGAGGAGTTCTCGACCACCGGCCAGACCAGCCTCCGGTACGACGCCACCGCGGGTCAGTGGATCCAGAACTGGGCCACCCCGACCGGCGGCAAGGGCGCCTGCTACCGGGTCTCGCTGACCACGGCCGACGGCTCGAGTACGGCGGCCGCGTTCCAGCTCAAGTGACCTGATCGGGCCACGGTGGTGGTTCTCCGGCGCGAGGGTCCGGAGAGCCACCACCGACTGTGGCCGAGTCAGACGCTCGGGTCGATCCGCACCGTCTGCACCGTTTGCCCGTTTGTCCGTTTGTCCGGGTGATGTTAATTTCTCCTCGTTCGTCGGGGCACGGCCACAAACCCTGCCTGAGTTGGTTTGGTTTTGGGGGGAATCTGTGCCGTTGCTGTCCTGTTTGGAAGCGGCCGCACTCATTCCGGCGGACGCCGTCACGGTGCTCTTGGTGGGTTCGCGCGCTCTTGGCTGGCAACACGCACGCAGTGACCTCGATGTGGTGGTCGTATCGACCGCACCGTGGTCAGGGCCGGTCACGGACCGGCAGAAGGTCGCGCTGCCCGAAGGCACCATGGGGCTCGTGGTCACCGATGTCGACGGCGTCCTGTGCGAGGTCAAGTACTGGACCGAGGCTCAGACTCAGGACCTGCTGACCAAGGTGAGTTGGTCGGAGTGGGACGCCGGTAGCACCGGAGACTCCATGTCTACCAACGAGCTGCTGCTGATCGAACGTCTGACATCGGCGGTGCCGTTGTCCGGGAAAGACTGGTGGGCCGACGTCGCCGACCAGGTGCGGCAGAGCGCGGCGCGGTCGCAGGCTGCGCTGGCTTGCCTGACTCATGCCGACGACCGCCTCGATGACGTGTCGGGTCTCCTGGAATCCGGTGATGTCCACGGCGCTGTGGTGGCCCTCCAACGGGCCTTCGTGCATGTGACAGATGCCTTGACTGCCAGCCTCGGCTGCCCCGGGACCGACTCGAAATGGCGACCGCGCAGGATCGAGGCGGCGAACAGCGACGTGCTGTCGGCGGCGGAGTACTGGCGGACTACGACGATGCAGGACTTTGACCCGCAACATCCCGAAGCCTGGGTGGACCGGACGATCTTCCGCTGTTCCCAGATCATGCTCGACATCAGGTTGGGCCGATGATCGACCCCACCATCGAAGGCAGCCATTTCGCCGAAGCAAGCGATCTCGTGGTGCGGCCGCTCGCCCACGTAAGGATTCGGAACCTTTCCGGAACGATTGTTCTCGCGGTCGGCGACGACGTCGTGGAACTGTCCGACATCGCCGAGTCGATCTGGCGGGGGATGGCTCCGGGGCGGACGATCCGCGAGATCGTCGAGACAGTCGCAGCGGCGTACGACGTGACGGAGACGCTGGTTCACGACGATGTCCTGGAGTTCCTCGCCGACCTGAACAAGCGCGGGTTCGTTGGGTTCGGTCCTCAGATCACGGGGGCTCAACAATGAGCGGATCCACAGACACGTCCGACGTCGCCGACCTGGCCCCGGCCGCTGCCAGGCGGATCTACTGGCGGTACTGGACCGCCTCCACGGTCAGCACCTGGGGCACCAGCGTCACCGCGGTCGCGATGCCGGTCATCGCACTCACCCTTCTTCACGCGTCGGCGTTCGAGGTCAGTCTGCTCACCGCCGCGACCTTCGCCGCATGGCTCTTGATCGGCCTGCCGGCCGGCGCGCTTGTACAGCGCTATCCGCTGCGGGCCACCCAAGTGACGATGGACATCGTCCGCGCCGTGGCGATTGCGTCAGTTCCGTGCGCGTACGCCGTCGATCTGCTGACCGTCGCTCAGCTCGTCGCGGTCGCGCTTGTCGTCAGCTTCTCCGACGTGGTGTTCTCCGTCGGCAACGCCACCTTCCTGCCGCGGATCGTCCCCAAGCAGGAACTCATCCGCCGCAACAGCATCAACTCGGGGACGAATTCGGTGAGCCAATTTGCGGCACCGGCTCTGGCCGGGGTCCTGATTGCGGCCGTCGGTCCTGTGGGCAGCCTGGTCATCGACGCCGCCTCCTACGTGATCTCCGCGGTCATGCTGGGCAGGCTGCCGAACCCCGGGGCGCAGCCCGAGAAGAAGCGTCGCCCGATCATTCAGGACATCAACGAAGGCATCGCATTTGTCGTCCGGCACCCCGTGATGCGTCCATGTGTACTCGCCGCGACCGTGGTCAACTTCGGCTGCGGAGCCCTGATGGCATTGCTGCCCGTGTTTGTCATCCGGGGGGCAGACGCCTCTCCTGCCCTGGTCGGGCCGGTCCTCGCCACCGAGGGCGTCGGA
>DASXRJ010000322.1:0-3684 GCA_036506675.1 Nocardioides sp.
GGAGAACCCCATCCGCGCCATCCGCGAGATCTCCCACGACATGACCGGCCGCCGCAAGGTCCGGCTGGCCAACGGCCGCGAGGCAAGCGCGCTCGACATCCAGCAGGAGTACCTCAGCAAGGCCCGCGACTACGTCGACCGCCGCGAGATCAGCACCCCGACCATCGAGCGCGTCCTCGACCTTTGGGAGCGCGGCCTCAAGGCGGTCGAGTCCGGCGACCTCGACCTGGTCGAGCGAGAGATCGACTGGGTGATCAAGTGGAAGCTGATCGAGCGCTACCGCGCCAAGCACGGCCTGCCGCTCGGGCACCCGCGGATCGCTCAGCTCGACCTGGCCTACCACGACATCCACCGCAACCGCGGCCTCTACTACCTGCTCGAGAAGCGCGGGGCGGTCGCGAGAGTCACCAGCGACCTCAAGATCTTCGAGGCCAAGTCCGTCCCACCGCAGAACACCAGGGCCCGCCTGCGGGGCGAGTTCATCAAGAAGGCACAGGAGCGCCGACGTGACTTCACCGTCGACTGGGTGCACCTCAAGCTCAACGACCAAGCCCAGCGGACCGTGCTCTGCAAGGACCCGTTCCGGGCGTACGACGAGCGGGTGCAGCGACTCATCGACGGCATGTGATGATCGCCTAGGTCGGCCCGGTAGGGTGACCGGGCTGATCCTCCCGCAACCGAAGGTGAACGACGTGCGCCGTCTCGCTGCCCTCCTGGGCATTCTCAGTCTCCTGTTCGGCCTCGCTGCCTGTGGCGACGATGCCGGCGCCAACGCCGATGACGGAACCGGTGGGGCCGGCTTGGACGCGGTGACCGTGACCGGCGACCTCGGCAAGGCCCCCGAGGTCAAATGGAACGACACCGTCGACGTCGACAAGACCGAGACGAAGACCCTCATCGCGGGCGACGGCGACAAGCTCGCCAAGGGCGACACCGCGCTGGTGCACATCTGGATCGGCAACGGCTTCAGCAAGGAAAAGGCCTACAGCACGTACGACGAGGGCGCCGCCCAGACGCTGGCGGTCGACGACACCCAGATCCTCAAGGGTCTGTACGCCGGCGTGGTCGACCAGACCGTCGGCTCCCGCGTGCTCGTCGTCTCGCCGCCGGCCGACGCGTTCGGTGACACCGGCAACCCCACCCTCGGGATCGCCGACACCGACAACGTGGTGTTCATCGTCGACATCATCAACAAGGTGCTCGACAAGCCCGAGGGCACGCCGCAGAAGGCCCCGGCCGACGCCCCGCTGCTGAACGAGAAGGACGGCACCCCGACCGGCTTCGACTTCTCGAAGGCCCCCAAGAAGCCGTCCGACAAGCTGCAGGTCTACACCCTGATCAAGGGCAACGGCCCGAAGGTCGCCTCGGGCGACAACACCAGCATGAACTACCTCGGCATGGTCTACGGCAGCGACAAGATCTTCGACCAGAGCTACGGCCGGGCGCCGTTCTCCACCAAGATCGGCGCGGGCCAGGTCATCAAGGGCTGGGACCAGGGCCTGGTCGGCGTACCGGTCGGCAGCCGCGTCATGCTGGTGATCCCGCCGGACCTGGCGTACGGCGAGAAAGGCTCCGGCGACACCATCCCGCCGAACTCGACCCTGGTGTTCGTCGTCGACGTGCTGGCGGCGTACTAACGCAAAGTAGGACGCTGGAGTAGGACGCGAGGAGGGGTCGCGATGGCGATGCGCAAGAGCGAACGGCTGATGAACCTGTTCATCATGCTGCTCGTCGCGCGTCGCCATCTCGACAAGGACCACATCCGTGGCCTCCTGTACGACGGTTCCAGCGACGAGGCGTTCGAGAAGATGTTCGAGCGGGACAAGGACGAGCTCCGCCAGCTCGGCATCCCGATCGACATGGCCAGCCAGGACGCCTTCTTCGAGGACGAGAAGGGCTACCGGATCCACCGGCAGGCCTTCGAGCTGCCCGACATCGCGCTCGAGGCGGACGAGGCCGCGGTCGTGGGCCTGGCCGCCCGGGTCTGGCAGCACGCCGGGCTGGCCGAGGCCACCTCCGATGCGCTGGTCAAGCTCAAGGCCGCCGGCGTCGAGGTCGACCGGACCGCGCTCGACCTGGTCGAGCCGCAGCTGACTGCCGAGGAGCCGTCGTTCGACGCGTTCTGGGCGGCGGCCCAGCGGCGTACTCCGGTGAGCTTCGACTACCAGCGCAGCGGTGCGACCCAACCGCAGCGCCGCCACCTGCACCCGTGGCGGGTGGCCTGGAGCTCGGGCCGGTGGTACGTCCTCGGGCTCGACGTCGACCGCGACGCGCCGCGGCTCTTCCGGCTGACCCGGGTGCGCGGGGCGGTCGAGACCGACGGCCCGGACGGCTCCTACGACCTGCCGACCGACGTCGACTTCCATGCCATGACGCGCCAGCTGGCGCCGGCCCCGCCGGTCGCGGAGCCGGTCACCGTGCTGGTGCGCGACGGGGCGGGTTACGGGCTGCGCCGCCAGGCGTCGGCTGTCGAGACAGGCGTACCGGGACCCGACCAGCGGACCGCCTGGGACCGGCTCACCATCGAGGGGTCGTCGCTCTACGCGATGGCCGACGAGGTGATGAGCTTCGGCCCCGACGCGTACGCAGAGTCGCCGCCGGCCCTGCGCGACCAGGTGGTCCGGCGGCTCACCGAGGCGGCGTCATGAGGCGGACATCATGAGTACGGCGCCCCTCGGCCCGGTCGGGGCCAGCGCCCAGGTGGCCCGGCTGCTGGCGCTGGTGCCCTACGCGCTGACCCGCCAGGAGGTGAAGCTCGAGGAGGCGGCCACCGACCTCGGCGTCACCCCGAAGCAGATCGTCAGCGACCTCAAGGTGCTGATGTACTGCGGCTGGCCCGGCTACCTCCCCGGCGACTACATCGAGGTCGACCTCGACGCGCTCGAGGGCGATGGCGTGATCCGGGTGGCGAACGCCGAGTACCTCGCCCGACCGCTCCGGCTGACCGTCTCCGAGGCCTCGGCGCTGATCGTGGCGCTGCGCACCCTGCGCGACTCCGCCGACGCCGACGTGGTGCCGGTCGTCGACCGCACGCTCGCGAAGCTGGAGGCTGCCGCCCAGGACGGTGCGACCGCGGCCGGGCAGGTCGACGTACACCTGGGGGAGCGGGAGCGCGCCCTGGGGCAGCTGCGCACGCGGTTGCAGCACGCACTCGACCGCGGCCGGCAGGTCCGGCTGACCTACTACGTCCCGGCCCGCGACGAGAGCACCGAGCGCGTCGTCGACCCGCTGGGGCTGCTCACCGGCCAGGGTATGACCTACCTCGACGGCTGGTGCCACCGCGTCGACGACCGGCGACTGTTCCGGCTCGACCGGATCGAGTCGGCCACCGTCCTGGACACGCCGGCCGAGGCGCACCCGGACGCCGCGCCGCGCGATCTCTCCCACGGGCTCTTCCAGCCGGGCGAGGACGCCACCACCGCCGTGATCCGGCTCGGTCCGCGGGCCCGCTGGGTGGCGGAGTACTACCCGGTCCAGAAGGCGCGCGAAGCCGGGGACGGCGTACTCGAGGTGGAGCTGCGGGTGGCCGACCCGCGCTGGCTGCAGCGGCTGATGCTGAGGCTCGCGCCGGACGCCGAGCTGGTCGAGCCCCGAGAGTTCACCGAGGCTTTGCGCACGGCCGTGTCCCAGGCGCTGAAGCTCTATCGGTGACCCGGCGTAGGATTGCCACGACCTTCTCGACGA
>DASXRJ010000323.1:0-8721 GCA_036506675.1 Nocardioides sp.
GAACACGATGCCGGAGATGGACGCGGCGGCGCCGATCGCTCCGATGAGGCCTCCCGCCTGGATCGCGAAGCGGGTTCCTGCTCGTGTCTGTTGGATCGTGTTGACGGTCATGATGTGCCTTTCTGTTTGGGTGCTGAGTGCCAGCCTGCGGCGTCTCGGATCCGCGCACAGCGGCCGCGAGGATGGTTGGTCAGGTCCGCCGACAGGCGGATGCCCGGCGCGCCGTTCCGCCGGATGGGGGAGCGTTGCCGACGCCCCCGCGCACTACAGTGCGCTGGAGGCGCAGGGATCTGTCGAGCGTGGCAAGATTTGTAGCCAAGACGACGCGAGACGCTTGGTCCGCCCCTCGACCTTCACCGACGTGATTACGAGCTCGGCCAGCGACATGGCGCACCTCCGGATGAGGTGTCAACTATGTCCCGGGACAGGCGTCAACTATGTCGTGGAATCGGACACTGCTGCGCCCACGCGAGGAGTCCTGCCGGGGATCACGTCACGGACTTGGATGGGCGTATGAGTTCGACGAACTACGACGTCATGAGAGCTGTGCGGGCGGCCCTGGACGGGGTCGGTGACCCCGAGCGGGCGAAGGCCCAGCAGGCGTACATGAAGTCGGAGATGCCGTTCCGGGGGATCACCGCGCCCGAGCTCAAGGCGTTGCTCCGGCCGCTGCTGGCGACGTACCGGCCCGAGGATCGCGCGGACTGGGAGCGCGCGGTGCGCGACCTGTGGGACGGTGCGACCTACCGCGAAGAGAGGTACGCCGCGATCGCGCTGGCGCGCCACCGGGGCGCAAGGCCGTGGCAGGACCCGGCGGCTCTCGACCTCTACCGCCATCTGATCGTGACCGGCGCCTGGTGGGACCTGGTGGACGAGATCGCCTCCCACCTGGTCGGTGGCGTGCTGGCGGCGTACCGGCCCGAGGTGACGCCGCTGATCCGCGCGTGGGCGGTCGACGGGGACCTCTGGCTCAGGCGCACCGCCGTGCTCTGCCAGATCCGGCACCGGGTCGACACCGACCTCGACCTGTTGACCTTCGCCATCGAGGCCAATCTCGACGACACGTCGTTCTGGCTGCGCAAGGCGATCGGCTGGGCCCTGCGGTCGGAGGCGGCGACCGACCCCGACTGGGTGCGGCAGACCGTGGCCCGGCTCGACGACCGGCTCTCGGGGCTCTCCCGTCGCGAGGCGCTCAAGCACCTGGACGACTGATCGTCCGGCCTGAGCCGAGCGCCGTTCGTCGCGCGGCACGACCCGCTCGGCGTACCGTCCGTTCGGCGGGGACCGACGCGCGGCCGCGGTGGATAAAGTGACAGCGACCATCGTTGTGAGGAAGCCACATGCTCGTACCGTTCAGCGTCTCCGAATTCATCGACCGCGCCGCCCAGGTGTACGGCGACCGGGTGGGTGTGGTCGACGAACCCGACCAGCCCGCTCCGTCGTTGGGCGAGCTCACCTACCGCGAGCTCCGCACCCGGGCCGCGCGCCAGGCCGCGAAGCTCGACCAGCTCGGCGTGGGCATCGGCGACCGGGTGGCGATCGTCTCCCACAACTCCGCGCGGCTGCTGACGTCGTTCTTCGGGGTGGCCGGCTACGGACGAGTGCTGGTGCCGGTCAACTTCCGGCTCCGCCCCGACGAGGTGGGCTACATCGTCGCTCACTCGGGGGCTCGGGTGCTGCTGGTCGACCCGGAGCTGGACGAGGCGCTCAAGGGCGTCGACGCGGAGTTCCGGTTCGTGCTCGGCGACGACGACAGCCTCTTCGCGCCCGAGGGCGTCGACCCTGAGCCGTGGGCGCCCGACGAGAACGCCACGGCCTGCATCAACTACACCTCCGGCACGACCGCCCGGCCGAAGGGCGTGCAGATCACCCACCGCAACATGTGGACCAACGCGCTGACCTTCGGTTTGCACGCCGGCGTGACCGATCGCGACGTCTACCTGCACACGCTGCCGATGTTCCACGCCAACGGGTGGGGGATGCCGTTCGTGGCAGCCGGGCTGGGCGTCAAGCAGGTCGTGCTGCGCAAGGTCGACGGTCCGGAGATCCTGCGCCGCATCGAGGACTACGGCGTCACGTACCTGTGTGCGGCGCCGGCGGTGGTGGCCGCCGTACTCGAGGCGGCCGCGACGTGGGAGGGCGAGATCCCAGGGCGCGACCGGGTCCGGATCATCGTGGCCGGCGCGCCGCCGCCGACCAAGACCATCGCCCGGGTCGAGGAGGAGCTGGGCTGGGAGTTCATCCAGATCTACGGGCTCACCGAGACCTCGCCGCTGCTGACCATCAACCGGTCGCGCGGGGAGTGGGACGACCTGTCGGCCGAGGAGCGGGCGCAGAAGCTGGTGCGGGCGGGCGCGCCCGCGATCGGGGTCAGCCTGTCGAGTGGCCCCGACGGCGAGGTGCTGGCCCGGTCCAACGTCGTACTCGAGGGCTACTGGGAGCAGCCGGAGGAGTCCGAGCGGGCGCTGGCGGGCGGCTGGTTCCACACCGGCGACGGCGGCGTGATCGGCGACGACGGCTACCTCACGATCAGCGACCGCAAGAAGGACGTCATCATCACCGGTGGCGAGAACGTCAGCTCGATCGAGGTCGAGGACGTGCTGTTCTCCCATCCGTCGGTGGCCGAGGTGGCGGTGATCGGCGTACCCGACGAGAAGTGGGGGGAGACGATCAAGGCGCTCGTCGTACTCGCACCGGAGACGGAGGCGACCGAGCAGGAGCTGATCGCCTGGTGCAAGGAGAAGGCGGCGGGCTACAAGGCGCCGACCTCGGTGGAGTTCCGCGAAGAGCTGGCCCGAACCGCGACCGGGAAGCTGCAGAAGTTCAAGCTGCGCGCGCCCTATTGGGAGGGGCGCGATCGCCAGGTCAACTGACGCCGAAGCCGTCCGCGCCTACCTCGCCGCCCAGGAGATCGCCCTCCGGGCGGGAGATCGTCGGCTGCGCTCGGGCGACGCCGAGGCGGTGCACTCGACCCGGGTGGCGATCCGGCGGTTCCGGAGCACGCTGCGGACGTTCGCGCCGATGTTCGACCGGGACGCGGCGGCCGACCTGTCCGCGCGGATCCAGTCGTACGCCGCGCTGCTCGGCGGCGTACGCGATCTTCAGGTGCTCGACGGGGTCATCGGCGCCCACTCCTCGGGCGAGCTGCACGCGCACCTGAGCCCCCAGCTCGCCGCCGAGCAGGGCGCTGCGTGGGAACAGCTCGAGGTGGCGCTCGAGAGGCCGGAGCATGCGGGGCTGCTCGACGACGTCGACGCCTTCCTGCTCGGGCCCGGGACGGGGCGCGGGCGGCCGGCCAGACGGGCCAAGAAGGCGTCCGCGATCGCCGCCCGGAAGCTGGCCCACGCCGGCGACGACGCCGACCGGCTGCACGCCGCGCGCAAGGCCGCCAAGCGGGCCCGCTATGCCGCCGAGGCGATCGGCGACAAGGCGACCGCGAAGCGCTGGGAGGAGGTCCAGGACCACCTCGGCACCCATCACGACTGCGTCGTGGCGGAGGCATGGGCGTCGGGCAGCAGCGCCCACGCCGAGCTGCCGGGGCTGCAGAGCCGGCTCCGGGCGTCCGCCGAGGCGGCGCTTGGCCGGGCCCGCTCGGGTGGCTCCTGAGCGGCCGATTTCGCCACCTCGAGGGGCAATTCTCGCCACTTCGCGGGGCCAAAGACGCCGATTCGGCGGTTAGACGCGGCGGTAGGTGAGGTGGAGGAGGGCGGCGACCTGGCGGTAGGGGTCGCGGTGGCCGGCCTCGGTTTCGGCGTCGAGCAGCCGGTCGAGCCCGTCGGCCGGTGGCAGGGAGTCGCCGAGGTGGTCGGTGAAGACGCGGACGCCGTACCACTGCTCGCGGACCCAGCCGAGGCCGGCGAGTACGCCGTCCAGCTGCTCGGGGGTGTGCGCATGGGCGGCCACGCCGAGCCGGTTGACGTAGTCGAGGGAGTCGAACGCCTCCAGCGCACCGGCCCAGTCGCCGCGCAGGCCGTCGCGCATCGCGGGGGCCAGGCCGTTGCGGACGAGCAGCGACAGCCGGGCGTCCGGGCCGGCCACCCGGTCGAGCTCGCGGAGGACGCGTCCGGGGTCGTCGAAGTACATGAGTACGCCGTGGCACAGCACCAGGTCGTGCGGTCCGGGAGCCACGGCCGCGGCCGTCTCGAGGGGCTCGTGGAGGAGGGTCACCCGGCGGCGTACGTTCTCCGGCTCGGCGAGCAGCGTCGACCGGAACCTGTCGAGCAGCCGCTCGGAGAGGTCGAGGCCGATGACCCGGTGCCCGGCGCGGGCCAGGTGCAGCGCCTGGGTGCCCTGGCCGCAGCCCACGTCGAGCACGTCGAGTGGGCCGGGCATGTTGCCGGTCACCTCGGCCAGCTGGCGGCGGACCACCTCCTGCCGGACCACGTTGCGAACGCCGTTCAGGCCCTCGGCCCAGGCCTCGACCGCGGGCGCGAAGACCGTGTTGGTAGCGGTGGGGGAGGCAGGAACGGGGACGGCGGGGTTCGGCTGATCGACCATGGCCGACAGCCTAGGCTCGACCCTATGGTGCAGCTTTCGGACGTCGTCGACCTCCTGCACGGGTGGTATCCGCCCGCGACCGCCGACTCCTGGGACGCCGTCGGTCTCGTGTACGGCGACCTCGCGGCCGACGTCGGGAAGGTGATGTTCGCGGTCGACCCGACCCTCGAGGTGGCCCGCGAGGCGGTCGCCTGGGGCGCCGACCTGCTCGTCGTACACCACCCGCTCTTCCTGCGGCCCGTGCACGGATTCACGACCGCCACCCCCAAGGGCCGCACCCTGACCACGCTGGCGAGAGGCGGCTGCGCGCTGCTCACCGCGCACACCAACGCGGACCAGGCGGCCGGCGGCGTCTCCGAGGCACTGGCGACCGCGCTCGGGCTGACCGAGCTGGCTCCGCTGCGCCCGGCTCAGGCGGCGCCGCTGGACAAGATCGTGGTGTTCGTCCCGGCCGAGCACGCCGCGACGGTGCGAGCGGCGATCGCGGAGGCCGGCGGGGGCGCGATCGGCGACTACGACCACTGCAGCTGGTCGACGGCCGGCGAGGGACGGTTCCGGCCGCTGCAGGGCGCCTCGCCGACCATCGGCACGGTCGGCGAGATCGAGGTGGTGCCCGAGCAGCGCGTCGAGTCGGTGCTGCCGCGCTCGCGCCGAGCCGCGGTGGTCGCCGCGATGCTGGCCGCGCACCCGTACGAGGAACCGGCGTACGACGTGGTCGAGCTGGCCGACCCCGGGCTGACCCCGACCGGCACCGGCCGGATCGGCACCGTGGCCGAGACCACCCTGGCCGGCTTCGCCGAGGGCGTGCTGCGGAGCCTCCCACCGACCGCGCACGGCGTGCGGGTGGCCGGCGACCCGACCCGCATCGTACGCCGGGTGGCCGTGTGCGGCGGCGCCGGCGACTTCCTGCTCGACGAGCTGGCCGGATCGGACGCCGACGTGTTCGTGACCTCCGACCTGCGCCACCACCCCGCGGCCGAGTTCACGGAGCTGGGCGGCCCTGCGCTGGTCGACGTCGCCCACTGGGCGGGGGAGTGGACCTGGCTTCCGGTGGTGGAGGCGCGACTCGCCGAGGCGCTGGGCGATACGGTGGAGACTCGCGTGAGCACGTTGCCCACCGACCCCTGGACGATGCGCCTCTGAGCCCCGCCCTGACCCGAAGGAGCCGACGCTGAAAGCCGACCCGTTCGCCCAACTCAAGCTGCTCGACGTCCAGGAGCTCGACTCCAAGATCGACCAGCTTCGTCACCAGCTCGCCTCGCTCCCGGAGCACGCGGAGATCGCCGCGCTGACCTCCAGCCGGGCCGATCTGGATGACCGGGTCCGCGACGCCCAGATCCTGGTCGACGACCTGTCCACCGACCAGAAGAAGGCCGACGCCGACGTCGAGCAGGTCAAGGCCCGGCGGGAACGCGACCGTTCCCGCATCGACCAGGGACTGATCACCAGCCCCAAGGACCTCGAGCGGATGCAGCACGAGCTGGTCTCCCTCGAACGCCGGATCACCACCCTCGAGGACGAGGAGATCGAGGTGATGGAGCGCCTCGAGGAGGCCCAGACCACGCTGGAGTCGCTGGTCGGCCAGCGCACGGCCGCCGACGACCGGCTGGCCGTGCTCGCTAAAGCGAAGGACGAGAAGTCCGTGGAGATCAAGGACTCGCTCGAGTCGGTGACGGGCGACCGGGCCACCACGGCCGAGGGCCTGCCGACGGACCTGATGACTCTCTACGAACGCATTCGGGCTCAGCGCGGCGTCGGCGCGGCGCCGCTGCGGGCCCGCCAGTGCGGTGGCTGCCAGCTGACGCTCAACCCGGCCGACCTGGCCCGGATCAAGGCCGCGCCCAGCGACGAGGTCGTCCGGTGTGAGGAGTGCTCGCGGATCCTGGTCCGCACCTCCGAGTCCGGACTCTGACCGTGGTGCTCGGGTGACCGGCTACCAGCGGGTCGTCGTGGAGGCGGACGGCGCGTCGCGCGGCAACCCCGGCCCCGCGGCGTACGGCGCGGTGCTCAAGGACGCCCTCACCGGTACGCCGATCGCCGAGGACGGCACCCGCATCGGCGTGGCGACCAACAACGTGGCGGAGTACTCCGGGCTGATCGCGGGCCTGCGGCTCGCCGAGGAGTTCGCGCCCGGGGCGGACGTCGAGGTGCGGATGGACTCCCAGCTCGTCGTCGAGCAGCTGTCGGGCCGGTGGAAGGTCAGGCACCCCGACCTCAAGCCGCTGGCGGCCGAGGCGAACCGGCTGGCGCCGTTCGGGACGACGTACACGTGGGTGCCGCGCGACCAGAACGCGTACGCCGACCGGCTCGCCAACGAGGCGCTCGACGGCCTCCGGCACGGTGTGACCGTGCTGGTCGGGGCAGCCGCGCCGGACGCCGCCGAGGAGGCCGAGGAGACACCGTCGGCGCAGGAGGCGCCGGGCGAGGAGCCGAAGGCCTCCGGCTATCGGGGCATCCTGGCGCCGAGCGACCGGACCACGCTGATCCTGATCCGGCACGGCGTCACCGCGCACACGAAGGAGAAGCGGTTCAGCGGCGGGCTCAAGAGCAGCAACCCCGGTCTCAGCGACGAGGGTCGCGACCAGGTCCGGGCGACCGCCGAGTGGCTGCGGCCGATCGCCGACGACATCGACCTGCTCGTGGCCTCTCCGGTACGACGCACCCACGAGTCGGCGGAGATCGTCGCCGAGGTCTTCGGCGGGCGCGACATCGTGCCCGAACCGGGCTTCGCCGAGATGGAGTTCGGGATCTGGGAGGGGCTCACCTTCGCCGAGGTGGCCGAGCGGCACCAGGAGGATCTCGACGCCTGGCTCGGCAACCTCGACCACGCGCCCGGGGGCGGCGAGTCGCTGCGGGCGGTCGAGGAACGGGTGCTCACCGGGCTGGAGCGGGTGCTGTCCGAGCAGTCCGGCAAGACGATCGCGGTGGTCTCCCACGTCACCCCGATCAAGACGATGGTCGCCCACGCCCTGGGCGCGCCCCTGGAGTCGATCTACCGGCTGGAGCTGTCGCCGGCGTCGGTGACGGTGCTGTCGTTCTTCCGCGGCGGGCGTGAGGGCGACCAGCCGATGGCCTCCCTGCGGCTCTTCAACGCCCGGCCGACCGATGAGCCCTTCCTCTGAGCCCGGCCGACTGACCGAGCCCTGGGGCGACGTCGTCGCCCGGGGCCGGACGTCGATGAGCGTCCGGCTGACCCGGCTGCGCACCAAGTCGTGGCACATCGGTCAGTGTGCGGCCGCCGCAGGAGTCGCGTGGCTGGTCGCCGGTCAGGTGTTCGGGCACGAGACGCCGTTCTTCGCTCCGATCGCGGCGGTGGTCAGCCTCGGGACGTCGTACGGCCAGCGGCTGCGGCGGGTCGCCGAGGTCACTGTCGGGGTCGCCGTCGGCGTCTTCATGGGTGACCTGGTCACCCACGTGCTCGGGTCCGGTGCCTGGCAGATCGGGCTGATCGTCGCAGTCGCGATGTCGCTCGCGCTGCTGCTCGACGCGGGCGCGATCCTGGTGACCCAGGCCGCGGTGCAGTCGATCGTGGTGAGCACGCTGCTGCCGGCTCCGGGGGCGGCGTTCCTGCGCTGGACCGACGCCCTGATCGGGGGCGGCGTGGCCGTGGTCGCCGCGAGCGTGGTGCCCCGGGCACCGCTGCGCCGGCCGCGCGAACAGGCCGGCGTGGTCGTGCGCAAGCTGGGCGAGCTGCTGCGGGCGGCCGCCGACAGCCTGGTCGACGGCGACGTCGAACGCGCGCTCGACGTGCTGCGCGACGCCCGGGCCACCGACTCGCTGATCGCCGAGCTGCGGGCGGCCTCCGACGAGGGCCTGTCGGTGCTCGCGTCGTCGCCGTTCCGGCGCCGCCACAAGGGTCGAGTACGACGGATGGCCGAGCTGGTCGAGCCGCTCGACTTCGCGATGCGCAACACCCGGGTGCTGGTGCGCCGAGTGGCCGTGGCCGCCTATCGGCGCGAGCCGGTGCCGACGTCGTACCCGGCCGTGATGCGTGACCTCGCCGACCTCGCCGACCTGGTGGCGGCCGAGCTGGAGGCGGGCCGGATGGCCGAGGACGCGATCGAGCCGCTGATCGCGCTGGCCCGGTCGACCACGACGCTCGAACGCACCGCCGACCTGTCCGGCGAGGTGATCTTGGCCCAGCTCCGGTCCCTGATCGCCGACCTGCTGGCGATCTGCGGGATGGACCCGCTCGAGGCGACCGACGCCATCCCTCCACTTTCC
>DASXRJ010000324.1:0-3395 GCA_036506675.1 Nocardioides sp.
AATCGATCGGCAGATAGCAGGATCGTCACGGACTACCCCGACGACTTCGGGCCCGGCACCGGCACGTCCTTGTACGCCGCCAGGTTGTGCGCGTTGTAGGCGCTGGTGTCGGCGGTCTCCATCGGGCCGTCCCACTCGGCCGGCAGCGGAGTGGGTACGCCGGGCGCCACCCGGGCCACGATCGCGTCGAGCACCTTCTCCGCGTCGCCGACCCAGAGGTGCTTGCCGCCCGCGAACGGGACCACCTCGGCCTGCGGGATCGCCGCGAACCGCTCGGCCGCCTCGGCCGGCCGCAGGTAGTCGTCGAGCTCCGGCACGAACGCGCTCACCGGCTTGCCCGACGACGCCCACTCGGCGAGGTGCTCGGGGGTGCTGAACCGCAGCGGTGGGCTCAGCAGGATCGCGCCCTGGACTGCCGGGTCGAGTCCGTGCATGAGCGCCAGGTCGGTGCCGAACGACCAGCCGACCAGCCAGATGTTGGGCAGGTCGTGGAACTCGGCGTACTCGATGGCGGCGGCGACGTCGTACTGCTCACCGACGGCGTTGTCGAAGGACCCCTCGCTGGTGCCCTGCTCGCTCCAGGTGCCGCGGGTGTTGAAGCGGAGTACGGCGATCCCGGCCAGTGCCGGCAGCCGGAACGCCGCCTTGCGGTAGACGTGGCTGTCCATCATGCCGCCGTGGGTGGGCAGCGGGTGCAGGCAGACCAGCGTCGCCACCGGCTCCCGGTCGAGCGGCCGGGCCAGCTCCGCGACCAGGTTCAGCCCGTCGGCGGTCTCGAGGGTGACCGCCGCGCGGCGGGCGGGCAGCACGGAGTTGGCACGGATCTTCTGCGACATGCCGCCATTGTCCCCGACCGGAACTCGGCGTCGGGCGCGGTCCCGCGATGGCAGGATCGGCACATGCCCGAGTCTGCCGCCGAGTGGTACGCCCGAGTCTCCGCCGCCATCGCCGCCGACGGCTACCGTCCGGTGACCTGGCCGGACTGGTCGACCTGGCCCTTCGACGGTGAGCTCGCGCCGCGCGCGCTCGCACCGCCGGCAACCGAACCGCCGCGCGGTGGAAGGCAGGGCGACGACTGCTTCATCTGTGAGCAGAGCCGGCAGACGCCGCAGACCTACCTCGTCTGGCGAGACGAGCTGGCCATGATCGGGCTGCCCAATGAGGGGTCGGCTCTGCCGCTGAAGGCGTTCCTGATGCCGCGCCGACACGCCGACCTGTCCGACCTCACGCCCGCCGAGGCCGCCCGGCTCGGCGAGCTTCTGGTGTACGCCGAGCGGGCGGCCGTCGACGTACTCGATGTTCCGCGGATCCAGGTCGCGCGCTGGGGCGACGGCGTCGAGCACCTGCACTGGTGGCTGATGGCCCGGCCGACGGGTATGACGCAGCTGCGCGGCACCTTCCTCTCCCACTGGGACGACCTGCTCCCCCTCCCCGACCCCGCCGCCGCTCGTGCCGACCTCGACCTGGTCGCCGCCCGCCTCGTCGAGCTCGCCGGTGGTGAGGTGTTGTCGGGGTAGTCCGTGACGTTTCTGTCATGGACACACCGGCGGGGATAGCAGGAACGTCACGGACTACCCCGCCGGCCCGCCGACCTAGTCCGCCGCCAGCTCCTTCTCCAGGCCGGCTGGGGGGCGCAGAATGCCAAGGTGGACACCCCGGAAACCGCAGACTCGTTTCCGTCGACCCGGCTCACGATCGTGGTCAGCGACGGCTCCGGAGCCGTGACCTGGACCCTCACCTGCGACCCGCCTGGTGGCAGTCATCCGAACCCGACGGGCGCGTGTACGGCGCTTGCGCGGGCCAGCAAGCCGTTCGACCCGGTGCCGGCCGACGTGAGGTGCACCGACGTGTGGGGCGGCCCCGAGACCGCGACGATCCGGGGTACCTGGCGCGGCGAGCCGGTCGACGCGTCGTACAAGAGGACCAACGGCTGCGAGATCGCCCGCTGGAACCAGATCGCGGCGGCCCTGGGCGGCGGGGCCGGGGCCGGCACCTGACGCGATGCAGCCTCCCCCGACGCATGGCCCTGGCCCCGGGGCCGATGGTGGGGGGAGGCTGACCGCCTGGAGCTACCTCTTGATCACCTCGATCGAGCTCGTCTCGATCGTCGTTCCGGGGACGCTCGAGGCCCCCATCTCCGTGGTGACCGTGCCCGTTCCCTTGGCGGTGCCGCGGATCGTCACCACATAGGAGGCGCTGGCGCCGGGAGTCGGGTCGGTCGAGGTGACCCGCTGATCCGTGGCCGGCAGGGTGGCTGTCATGTCACCCTCACCGTTCTCGTTCTCCGCGCCCATCAGGAACGGCTGGCCCGGGTCGGCCTGGGCCGCGGCGTAGGCGTAGGTGATGTCCTGCGTCCCATCGAGCCCGATCCAGGTCTGGAAGGTCCGCAGGCTGTTCGTGCCGAAGACGTTGACCCGGTACTCGACGACCAGCCAGGTGTTCACCCCGTCGGTGAGCGTGGACGCGTAGATGCCCGGGGCGCCGGTGCCGTCCAGGTCGGTCCAGAACGGCGCCAGCATGTTGTTGGGCGGCGCCGGGCTCGCTCCGCTCGGCAGGTTGCAGCAGTTGTTGTCCTCCGCAGTCCCGCCACCCGCGATCACATAGCCGTTGCTATCCACGCCGATGCGGTCGTAGGTGACCCCGTTGTAGAGGTAGCCGGGGACGTTGAAGTTGATGATCTGCTCGTCCCCGATCGAGATCGGCGTGACGCCGAACGCATCCAGTGGGATGTAGCCGAACAGCTCACCGTCGTCCACCGACGGCACACCCGCGCTCGCGCCGGCGAGTACGACGTCCTGCAGGCTCGCGTGGTGGCTGTCCACCACGTTCGCACCACTCGCCCCGACGATCGACAGGTTGCTCGACGAGAAGGTGTCCAGGTCGACCGTGGCGTCGTCGAACGAGTTGTTGGTCGCGGTCGCCGTACACGTCGTCTCGGCACCCACCTGGAGCTGGGAGGCCGCGCAGGACTGGGTCAGCGCGACCGTGCCCTGGGTGTGGATCCACGCGACCGGCAGGTGAGCCTTCTGCGCGGAGTTGGCCCGCTTGATCCGGATCTCACCGAACTGCTGGGCGCCGATCGGAGCGCTCGTGGTGATGGTGACGGTCAGCACCTGACTGGCTCCCGCGCTGAGCGTGAAGTGGGACGGCGAGACCTGGATCGAGGATCCCGCCGGCACCTTGGTGCTGACGTCGAAGGTCGCGCGCGCTCCTGTCACGTTCCGCGCCGTACGCGTCGTGACGATCCGGCCCGGCAGCACCGGCGCGTCGATCGACGGCACGTTCAGGTGGATCGCGTTGAGCGCGTCACCGGTCGAGGCCGCGTAGTTGGCCGCGGACTCGTCGAAGGTCAGCGGTGCCAGCGACGACTTGCCGATGTCGATCCGCCCGGCCCC
>DASXRJ010000325.1:0-10531 GCA_036506675.1 Nocardioides sp.
CCGCAGGAGGCGATGGGCATGTCGATCGTGCAGCTCGCGGTGATCTCCGTGGTCTGCCTGCTGGGTGCCGCGCCCGGCGGCATCGCGCTGCCCGACCGGGGCGTGGACTGGCTGAGCGTGCTGTACATGGCGGTGTTCGCCGGCGCGCTGGCGATGGCCGGCCAGACCTGGGCGCAGGCCCACCTGCCGCCCACCCGCAGCGCGATCATCATGAGCATGGAGCCGGTGTTCGCGTCGGTGTTCGCGGTGCTGTTCGGCAGCGAGTCGGCGACCCTGCGGCTGGTCGGCGGCGGCGGGCTGGTGCTGACCGCGATGCTGATCGTCGAGCTGCTCCCCCGCCGCAAGATCGAGGCCGAGGTCACCCACATCGCGGTGTGAGTAGAACCCCGCGCGTTGCGGTGGACGCGGCGAGGCGCCACGATGGGAAGTGGGAGGGAATCGCCCGAGGAGCCCGCCATGACCGGTCACACCATCGTCGTCCACGAGAGCTTCGATGCGACACCCGAGCAGGTCTGGAGAGTGATCACGGACGTCGGCGGGCTGGCCGACGTACTCCGCAGCGTCACCTACGCCGAGCTGCTCACCGACGGCCCGTACGACGTCGGCACCCGCTGGACGGAGTCCCGCACCTTCTTCGGCCACCACGGCACCGAGGAGCTCGAGGTCGTCGAGACCCGACCACCGTTCCACACCACGCACCTGACCAAGCTGCACGGCGACGTGATCCGGACGTCGTACTCCATGACTCCGCACAACAACGGGACCACCCGGCTCTCGATCACGGCCACGGCAGACATGTCCGGCCGCGGCCCCGGCGGCAAGCTGGGGTGGATGTTCTTCGGGGAGATCCCGTTCGACCGCACCCGCCGGATGCTCGAGCACGACCTCGCCGACATCGGTGCCGAGGTACAGCGGCGCGTCGGGTCCGCATCCTGACATCTGCCCCGGTTCGGCCACCCGGATGACTACCGTCGAGGGAACTGTCCAGTGCCCCGACGACGTGGCCTGCCCAACCCGGGAGGAACCCATGGTCGTCGTGATGCGCCCGGATGCCACCGACGCCGACATCGCGCACGTCGTCGCCAAGGTCGAGGCGGTCGGCGGCGAAGCGAACGTGTCCAAGGGCGTCGTGCGCACCATCATCGGGCTGGTCGGCGACATCGACTCCTTCCATCACCTCAACCTGCGCACGCTGCGCGGCGTGGCCGACGTACACCGGATCTCCGACCCGTACAAGCTCGTCAGCCGCCAGCACCAACCGGACCGGTCCACGGTCTGGGTCGGTCCCGCGGGCCGCCAGGTGCCGATCGGGCCCGACGCGTTCACGCTGATCGCCGGTCCGTGTGCCGTGGAGTCCGCCGAGCAGACCCACGAGGCCGCCCGGATGGCCCGCTCGGCCGGCGCCACCATCCTGCGCGGCGGCGCCTTCAAACCGCGCACCTCGCCGTACGCGTTCCAGGGGCTCGGCGTCGCCGGACTCCGGATCCTGGCCGAGGCCGGCGCCGCCAACGGGTTGCCTGTCGTCACCGAGGTCGTGGACTCGCGCGACGTCGAGGTCGTGGCGTCGTACGCCGACATGCTGCAGGTCGGCACCCGCAACATGGCCAACGTCGGAATGCTGCGGGCGGTCGGCGACGCGGGCAAGCCCGTGCTGCTCAAGCGCGGCATGACCGCCACCGTCGAGGAGTGGCTGATGGCCGCCGAGTACGTCGCCCAGCGCGGCAACCTCGCGATCGTGCTCTGCGAGCGCGGCATCCGGACGTTCGAACCCTCCACCCGCAACACCCTCGACATCTCGGCGGTGCCGGTGGTGCAGGCCGCCAGCCATCTGCCGATCATCGTGGACCCCTCCCATGCGGCCGGCCGCAAGGACCTGGTGGTGCCGCTGTCCCGGGCCGCGATCGCGGTCGGGGCCGACGGGCTGCTGGTCGACGTACACCCGGATCCGGAGCAGGCTCGCTGCGACGGGCCGCAGGCCCTGCACGGCGCCGACCTGCGTCAGCTCGCCCAGGCGGTACGCCGGCTGTCCGCCGCCCTGGGCCGGTCCGGCGCCGACCCCGTGAGTACGCCGTCTCTAGGCACCGTCGACACCCCTCTGGCAGGCTCGGCATGAGTCTCGATTTCGGTCCGCTTGGGGCAAGTGGTCTACCCTGACACGCGCGTAACAGGTCGGAGGACATGATGAAGTTCTGCACCGCGTGCGGCCACGAACTCGGCGTTGGCCGCTTCTGTACCAACTGCGGTACACCCATTGCTGCGGACCCCGAGACACCGTTCGACGACGACTTCCGCACCGGCACCGCGGAGCGGATCGCGGTGGCCTCGGACGAGCCCTGGGTGGCTCCGCCCCCGCCCGAGGCGCCGCCCGAGCCGCCCAGCGACTACCGCGGCCGCTTCCCCCTGTTCGCCGACGACGCCAAAGAGCACGAGCCGACCGCGCTTCGTCAGCCGTTCGGCCACACCCACCTCGCGGCTCCGCGGCAGGCCGAGGAGTGGCCGGCCGCGCCGCCCCCACCGCCCGCCGACCCGGCTCCCTACGCCTACTCCTGGGAAGAGCCGCAGCCCCACCGATCCCGCCGCCGGGTCTCCCCGGTCGTGGCCGTGCTGCTCGCCATGGTGCTTGCCGTGGCGCTGTTCGGGGTCTGGCTGCTCACCTCGGACTCTCCCGACGACGGCAGCGACCTGAGCGCCAACACCGGCGAGACCCGCGGCACCTCGACGAGCCCCTCGACGCCCGCGTCGCAGACGCCGGACGACGACGTGACGCCCCCGGCCAACCCGACCGACCTGGCGTCCACCGCCGAGCCCAAGGCGCCGGTCACCGCGCCGCCCAACGAGGACCTGCTCGGCAACATGGTGTCCTTCCGGGCCGAGAACATGACCGACGGAATCCCGTCGACCGCCTGGCGGATGCCGGGCAGCGGCGCCGGTCAGGTGCTCACCTTCCGGCTGCCGTCTGAGGCGGTGATCACCAAGGTCGGCCTCATCAACGGCTACGCCAAGATCGGCCGCGACCCGAAGGGGCACAAGACCAACTGGTACCCCCTCAACCGCCAGATCACGAAGGTCACCTGGCTCTTCGACGACGGCACCTCGGTGACCCAGAACCTCGCGTCGACCTCGAAGATGCAGAGCGTCGACATCGCCCCGGTCCGCACTACGGTGATCCGGCTGCGGCTGGAGGCAGTGACCGAAACGCCCCATAAGGGGCGCAACTACACCCCGATCAGCGACGTCACCCTGGTCGGCGGCTGATTCGAGGTTTCGGCCCGCGGGGTCGGGGAAGCATGTCGGCGCGCGTGCTCTAGTCTCGTGCCCCGGCTCGCTCCGGCGCGTGCGCGCGACGCCCGGCAGCAACCCAACTCCACAATCGGTATCTCACCAGGGGGACAACGATGAAGTACTGCGGCAACTGCGGAACCCCGGCCTCGACCGGGGCGTTCTGCGGCAACTGCGGGGCCGCGCTCGACGCACCGGAGACGCAGCCCACCGCGACTCCGGCTTCACCTTCGTCCACCCCGCCGTCAGCAGCACCCTCGGCGTCCGGCTGGCAGCCCAGCACCCCGAGCGACCCCGAGGCGACGGTCCAGCGCGACCGGCGTACGGCCGGGCAGCCGGCGCCCGTGACCCGGCCGATGCCGGTCGAGGCACCGCCGATCAGCTCCGGCTGGGGGCAGGCCCCGCAGGCTCCGCAGGCTCCGCAGGGCGCGCCCGCCGGCCCCGCTCAGGGCTCGTACGGCGGTCCGCAGCTGCCCACCATCGACTGGCGCCGCCTGGCCGTCGGCAACTGGCTCGGGGCCGGTATCACCGCCGCCGCCACCCTCGGCAGTGCCGGCCTGGCCGCCCTGATCCTGGGCCTGCTCGCGAAGCCCGACAACTTCGGCCTCGACAACACCCTCACGCTCGTGGCGGCGATCCTCGGCAACATCTTCGGAGCCGACCTGGTCGTGTCCGCAGACATCGACAAGGACTCGGTGCACACCAGCCTCGGCGTGTTCCCGCTGACCGTGAGCCTCCTGGTGGCCGCGGTGGCCATCATCGTCTTCCGCCGGGTGACCGCCCGCTACCCCGAGCCCACGGCCGCGCTCACCGACGCCGCCCGCGCCGGCCTGCTCGTCGGCGTACCGCTGATGCTGATCTCGATCATCTTCCGCAGCAACACCGACAAGGTCGGTGAGGGCTGGGCCGCGATGCTGATGGACCTCCTCGACGCCAAGCTCAAGTTCGGCTCCAGCGTGTTCGGCAGCCTGTTCCTGGGCTTCCTGACGGTCTTCTTCGTGCTCGCGATCAGCCTGTTCCTGCGCCGCGACTGGTGGGGACCCAAGGTTCAGAAGGCGCACGAGTGGCTGGCCGCTCCCCTGTACGGCGCCGCCACCACCATGGCGCTGCTCCCCGTGGCCGGCCTGATCGGCGTCGGCCTGCTGTTCATCGCGGGCGAGAGCAACACCGCGAGCTTCGACAACAGCGACGACACGATGGCCACCCTCGCGTTCGGCTTCTCGATCCTGGCGAACGCCGGCATGTGGCTGATCTCCCTGGGCTCGGGCGCCGCGCTCGGTGTCGACGGCTCGACCAGCGGCGGAGGCGGCTTCGGTGGCGGCGGTGGCGGCGACGGGCTCGAGCAGATGCGCCACCTGTCGTACTACGCAGGAGACGAGCCCGGCCTGTGGGCCGCCCCCGTGGTGGCCCTGGCGGTGCTGTTCGCCAGCGCGTACGTCGTCGCACTCCGCTCGTCGCAGCCGTCGGCCATCTTCGGCAACCTGATGCGGTGGGTCGGCCTGCAGTTCCTCGCGATCCCCTACTTCCTCCGCCTCGCCAACGTGCACATGAGCTTCTCGGAGAAGAGCGGCAAGGACTCGATGCGGATGCACGCGTTCGTCGGGCCGTCCGGCGTACAGGCCACCTTCTTCCTGGCCTTCCTCGCGCTGCTGTGCGCGGTCGGGGTGGCCGCGATGTTCCGGGCCATCGACGTCGAGCGGCTGCGGGCGCAGTTCTCGGCCGTGGCCACGCAGCTGCAGAGCACGCCCGGCCAGCCGGCCGCGGGACAGCCGCCGGCGCAGCAGCCTGCCTCGACCGGTTGGGGCCAGCCGGCAAGTCAGCCGGCGCAGTCGACGGGCTGGGGTCAGTCGCCCGACCAGCCGACCACCGGCCACCCGACGGCTCCCCACCAGTCGGCCCAGCCGTGGGGCCAGCCGAGTGGACCGGCGAGCCAGGTGTCCGAGGATCGGACCCAGGTCCGACCCGACCACGACTGGACCCGGCGACAGGACCAGGGCCCGTGGGGACCGCCCACCAGCTGACCCTTGTTACGCACTGCTGCCCCGACCGGTCCCGGTCGGGGCAGTTGCGTATGACGTCGCGCCAGGCCCGTTCGTATGACGTTGGGTCAGGCCCGTTCCGTACGACGTCCGGTCAGGTCAGCGAGGCGAGCACCTGGGCCGCCCGCTCGACGGCGGCCCGGTCGGCGTCGAGGTGGGTCACCAGCCGGACCGCGCGGGGCCCGACGGTCGCGACCCGCACGTCGCGTTCGGCCGCTCGGGCCACGAAGTCGGCCGCGTCGTCGCGGTCGACGACCACGATGTTGGTGTCGACCAGCTCCGGGTCGACGCCCAGTGCCTCGGCGAGCAGCCGGGCGTGGGCGTGGTCGTCGGCCAGCCGCTCGAGGTGGTGGTCGAGCGCGTAGAGACCGGCCGCGGCCAGGATGCCGACCTGGCGCATGCCGCCGCCCATCCGCTTGCGCCAGACCCGCGACTCGTGCATCGCGGCCTGCGACCCGACCAGAAGCGACCCGACCGGAGCGCCGAGCCCCTTGCTGAGGCAGACGGCGAGGACGTCGGCGATCGCGCCGTACTCGCGCAGGGGTACGCCGGTCGCGACGTGCGCGTTCCAGATCCGGGCTCCGTCGAGGTGGATCGCGACGCCCTGCGCGTCGGCGTACTCGCGAAGGGCGGTGAGGTCCTCCAGCGGGAGCACCGCTCCCCCGCCGAAGTTGTGGGTGTTCTCCACCGAGATCGCCCGGGTCGGCACGAAGAACGGCCCCATGTCCGGGGCGAACATCCGCTCGATGGAAGGCAGGTCGATGCCGCCGCGCTCGCCGGTCCAGGTACGCATCGTGATCCCCGTGTACGCCGCGTGGGCGCCCAGCTCGGCGCGTGCGATGTGCGCACTGGAGTCGCAGAGCACCTCCTGCCCCGGTCCCACCAGGGTGCGCACTGCTAGGAGGTTGGCCATCGAGCCGGTCGGGGTGAACAGGGCGGCCTCGTGCCCGAACAGCTCGGCCACCCGCTCCTCGAGCCGGCGTACGGTCGGGTCCTCGGCGTACACGTCGTCGCCGACCTCGGCCGCGGCCATCGCGGCCCGCATCGGCTCGGTCGGGCGGGTGAGGGTGTCACTGCGCAGGTCGATCACGACCACAACCTAGTCGTGGGGCCCAGGACGCGTCCTGGCGTGTCCTGGGCCGCGACTTCGGCGAGAAGGGGTTGCCCAACATGGCGATCACGACATGGTGGGGCGGGGTTTCAGGCCTTGCGCAGCATCTCCGCCACGAGGAACGACAGCTCGAGCGACTGGACCCGGTTGAGCCGCGGGTCGCACACCGACTCGTAGCGGTGCCCGAGGTCGATCTCGGCCAGCTCCTCGCCACCACCGACGCACTCGGTGACGTCGTCGCCGGTCAGCTCCACGTGTACGCCGCCGGGCCAGGTGCCGAGCGAGCGGTGCACGTCGAAGAAGCCCTGGACCTCGTCGATCACGTCGTCGAAGCGGCGGGTCTTGTAGCCCGAGCTGGCCTCGAAGGTGTTGCCGTGCATCGGGTCGCACACCCAGGCGACCTGCAGGCCGGCGGCGGTGGCCTTCTCGACGAGCGTGGGCAGCCCGTCGCGGATCTTCTTCGCCCCGAACCGGGTGATGAAGGTCAGCCGGCCGGGCTCGTTCTCGGGGTTGAGCTTGGCGGCCAGCGCCAGCGCGTCGTCGGGGGTCGTGCTCGGGCCGAGCTTGACGCCGATCGGGTTCTTGATGTGGCTGAGCAGCTCGACGTGAGCCCCGTCGAGCTGGCGGGTGCGCTCGCCGATCCACACGAAGTGGCCGGACACGTCGTACGGCTCCTGGGTGCGGCTGTCGATGCGGGTCATGGCGTGTTCGTACTCCAGCACCAGCGCCTCGTGGCTGGAGTGGAAGTCGACCCGGTGGAACTCGTCGGGGTCGGCGCCGATGGCCTTCATGAAGGTCAGCGCGCGCTCGATCTCGTTGGCCATCGCTTCGTACTTCTGGCCCATCGGAGACTCGCGCACGAAGTCGGTGTTCCAGGCGTGCACCTGGCGCAGATCGGCGTACCCGCCGGTGACGAAGGCTCGGACCAGGTTGAGCGTGGCCGCGGAGTTGTTGTAGACGTCGACCAGCCGATGGGGGTCGGGGGTGCGGGACTCGGCGGTGAACTCGAAGCCGTTGACCGCGTCCCCCCGGTACGCGGGCAGCGTGACGCCGTCTCGCGTCTCGTTGTCGGACGAGCGCGGCTTGGCGTACTGGCCCGCGATCCGGCCGACCTTCACGACCGGGACCGAGGCGGCGTACGTCAGGACGACGGCCATCTGCAGCAGCACCCGGAGCTTGTTGCGGACGTTGTCGGCCGTGACGCCGGCGAACGTCTCGGCGCAGTCGCCGCCCTGCAGCAGGAACGCCTCGCCCTTCGCGACCGCGGCGATCTTGGCCTTGAGGTCGTCGCACTCGCCGGCAAAGACCAGCGGCGGCGCCGTCCGCAGCTTCGCGACGGCCCGGTCGACCGCGGCGCGGTCGGGGTAGGTCGGCTGCTGGGCTGCTCCGCGGGCGTGCAGGGTGTCGAGATCGGGGATGCTGGTCACCGTCCAAGGGTACGCGTAGGGATCGCCGCGCTCGCACTCCCGACTGGCAGATGGACGACGCTCGGTCATGGCTTGAGGGGTTGGCCGGGTCACGTGGTCAGTCGAGGTGCCGTAGCCGTGGCCAGGTGTTTGACCAGGGCTCCAGCGGGTCGCGGCAGACCGCCACCGGCACCCCCTGCTCCTCGTTGTCGACATCGGTCCCGCTGTCGAGCCGGTCGCGGATCTCGCAGGAGGCGAAGAGACCCTCGGCGTACTCGAACTGGCCGCCGACGAACACGACCGTCGTGACGTCGTCGGCCGGGCGGGCCTGGTCGTAGAGCGAGTTCTGGCCGCTGTAGACCGCGACGTCGGGCCGGTAGTGCGCGATCGCGCCGGCCTCGCCGTAGTTGGAGGTCACCACGACGGCGCCGTCGGACGCGGGCAGCGAGTCGTGTACGGCGCCGATCTGGTCGACGTACGCGGGCCAGCCGACGGAGTCGGCGGCGACGATGTTCATGTCCGGGATCGGCGTGCGGGCGAGCACTCCGACCGGGAGCAGCGGCAGCGACACGACCAACGAGACGGCGGCGTTGGCGGCGAACAGGCCCCGCCACAGCCAGCCCCGGTCAAGCTGGTCGACCATCGCCACGACGCCGGCGGCGAAGAGCGTCGGCATCAGGAACGCCGGGTAGTGCGGCTGCGCGGCGGCGCCGAAGGTCAGCCCGACGACCAGCCCGAAGGCGACCACGAAGCAGCGCAGCTCGGGTCGCCACCACAGCTCGCGCACGCCGGCCAGCCAGACCACCACCAGGGGCGGGCCGAGGATCACGACCAGGAACACCCACATGAACCAGCGGGTGAAATCGGCGTTGTTGTCGGCGAGCGCCTGGCCCATCTCGAGCTGGGGCCAGCCGTTGGCGATCTGGTAGGCCAGGTTGGGTACGGCGAGCAGCAGCGCCAGCGCCGACCCACCGATCACCCACGGGGAGCGCAGCCGGTCGCGCGGGCCGACCAGCAGGTAGCCCAGCGCCAGCCCGGCCAGCAGCCACCCGATCAGGAGCTTGTTGTACGTTGCCGCGCCGGCCACCGCGCCCGCCACCAGCCAGAGGGCCGGCCGATGCCGCAACTCGGCCCGGATCACCAGCAGCGAGACCAGCGGCCACAGCAGCAGGTCGGCCGACGAGGTCAGCAGCACGTGGCCGAAGGTGAGCACTGCCGAGGTGCCGGCGTACCCCCAGGCGGTCCAGGCCTGGGCCCGGGCGTCGCCGCCGAGCTCGCGTGCAGTGAGTGCGGTGACGACCACGCTGCCCGCGGCACACAGCGACGCGGGGAGCCGCAGCAGCCACGGGCCCGAGCCGCCCAGGGCATGGGCCAGGAGCGGCACGAGGGGCGGCTGGTCGACGTACCCCCAGGCGGGGTGGAGCATCGCGAAGTAGAGCTCGTCACGGTCGAAGCCGTAACCGTTGCTGGTGAGGGTGAGAACGACAAAGACGGTCAACGCCGCCGCCGCGACCGAGCGTCGGGCGACGGGAGCGGCTGCGACCAAAGGGGACTCCCGGGAGAAGGCTGGCCCCAGCCTGACGCGGGCCGGGCCGTTCGGCAACCCCGGGATTGGCGCCGTGCGCGTGGGGTAGGAGCGCCCCGTGTCCTTCGACTCCCCTCCCCTGTAGACCCAGCCGCGCAGGACCCGCGCAAGAAGCGGGACCCCTGTGGCGACTCCTACCCCGACGCCGGCTGCGACCTGCCCGACTGCCCCGGCGCGGGAGCCCTGGCCGCGCCGCGGTTGGTGCGGGTCACGACCCGGTGCCCTGAGGGCCGCTGGGCCTCAGCCGAAGAAGACCTTGGCCTCGGCGTACTCCTCGGGGTTGACCAGCTTCAGCTCGCCGGTGCCCTCGATCAGCGGCACCCGCACGATGTCGGTGCCGCGCAGCGCCATCATCGTGCCGAACTCGCCGTCCTTGACCGCGGCGATCGCATGCAGCCCGAACCGGGTCGCGAGCCAGCGGTCGAAGGCGGTCGGCGTACCGCCGCGCTGGATGTGCCCGAGTACGACGGCCCGCGCCTCCTTGCCCGTGCGCGCCTCGATCTCCTTGGCCAGCCGGTCGCCGATGCCGCCGAGCCGGACGTGCCCGAAGGCGTCGAGCTCGCCGGAGACCACGCTCATGTCGCCGCCCTCGACGGGGACCGCGCCCTCGGCGACGACCAGGATCGGTGAGTACTTCGACTCGAACCGGCTCTCGACCAGCGCGCAGACCTCGTCGATGTCGAACGGCTGCTCGGGGATCAGCACGATGTTGGCTCCCCCGGCGAGCCCGGAGTGCAGCGCGATCCAGCCGGCGTGCCGCCCCATGACTTCGACCACGAGCACCCGGTGGTGCGACTCCGCGGTGGTGTGCAGCCGGTCGATCGCCTCCATAGCGATGTTGACCGCCGTGTCGAAGCCGAAGGTGAAGTCGGTGCCGGACAGGTCGTTGTCGATGGTCTTGGGTACGCCGACGACGTTGACACCCAGCTCGGCGAGCCTGGTGGCCACGCCGAGGGTGTCCTCGCCGCCGATCGCGACCAGCGCGTCGACGCCGTCGGCGGCGAGGTTGTCGATGATCCGCTCGACACCGCCGTCGACCTTGAACGGGTTGGTCCGGCTGGAGCCGAGGATGGTGCCGCCGCGCGGCAGGATGCCTCGACACTGGGCGACC
>DASXRJ010000326.1:0-5355 GCA_036506675.1 Nocardioides sp.
GGTCGTAAACGTGCCCGCCAGGTGGAAGTTCGGGTTGTGGTCGTCCGCGCGGCTCACCCGTCGGATCTCGAGCAACGGCGATCGCCGGCGAGTAGCTGAGTGCCGTCCCACACTCGCACGCCGTCCACCACGAGACTGGCCCACTGTTCGACGGTGGCGGATCACAGGCGCGTCGTGCCGGGATCCCGCCAACGTCTCGCCGAGTCGTCGGGCCCGCCCGGAAGGCCCGGGACGTCATCCGGACGGAGCCATCCACGGCTCGGTCCGGATGACGTCCTGAGGCCCCACCCGCTCAGTAGCGGATCTCGAACTCACCCGCGCCGGTCGGCCGCGACTCGATGACGCCCACGCGTCGTACTCGGGCGGCGGGTGGGCCCTGCCGGCACCACTCGATCAGGGCGTCTACGGCGGTCGCCGGGCCTTCGAAGTGGCCGGCCACCGATCCGTCCGGCTCGTTGCGCACCCAGCCGGTCACACCCAGCCGGCGCGCCGCCTGCCGCGCGTAGGCCCGGAACGACACCCCCTGCACCCGCCCACTCACGAGTACGTCGACCGCCTTGACCGTCATGTCCCCATGATGGCGGGCGTCGAGCGTCCACAACGTCATCCGGACAGAGCCATCTACGGCTCGGTCCGCATGACGTCCCGGCAGTTACAGGATCGCGCCCGGAGAGTACGACGCCGCGTCGGGATGCGCCTTCGCCACCTCGTCGACGCGTCGCACGACCTCCTGCACCTGAGCCACGGCTGCGCCGGTGAACTCGATCGGCGCGGCCACCAGCGCGTCGATCTGCTGACGCGAGAGCCCCAGCCGCGGGTCCGCGGCCAGCCGGTCGAACAGGTCGTTGACGGCCAGCCCCTGCCGCATCTCCAACGCGACTCCGACCGCGTGCTCCTTGATCACCTCGTGCGCCGTCTCGCGGCCGACCCCGGCGCGCACGGCCGCCATCAGGATCTTGGTCGTGGTGAGGAACGGCAGGTAGCGGTCCAGCTCGCGCTGGATCACCGCCGGGAAGGCCCCGAACTCGTCGAGCACGGTCAGGAAGGTCTGGAACAGCCCGTCGGCGGCGAAGAAGGCGTCCGGCAGCGCGACCCGGCGTACGACGGAGCAGGAGACGTCGCCCTCGTTCCACTGGTCGCCGGCCAGCTCGCCGACCATCGACAGATAGCCCCGGAGTACGACGGCCAGCCCGTTGACCCGCTCGCACGAGCGTGTGTTCATCTTGTGTGGCATCGCGGACGAGCCGACCTGGCCCTCCTTGAACCCCTCGGTCACCAGCTCGATCCCGGCCATCAGCCGGATCGTGGTGGCCAGGTTGGACGGCCCGGCGACCAGCTGCACGAGCGACGACACGACGTCGAAGTCGAGCGAGCGCGGGTAGACCTGCCCGACCGAGGTCAGCACCCGTTCGAAGCCGAGATGGCTGGCGACGCGAGACTCCAACGACTCGAGCGACGCGGCCGACCCGTCGAGCAGGTCGAGCATGTCCTGGGCGGTGCCCATCGGGCCCTTGATCCCGCGCAGCGGGTAGCGCGCGATCAGCTCCTCCACTCGCGCCAGCGATACCAGCATCTCGTCGGCGACCGTCGCGAACCGCTTCCCGAGCGTGGTCGCCTGCGCGGCCACGTTGTGCGACCGGCCGGCCATCACCGTGGTCTCGTGCTCGCTCGCCAGCCTGCCCAGCCGGGCCAGCGCGGCGACCGCGCGGTCGCGCAGCAGCCGCAGCGAGGACAGGATCTGGAGCTGCTCGACGTTCTCGGTGAGGTCGCGCGAGGTCATGCCCTTGTGGATGTGCTCGTGGCCGGCGAGCGCGCAGAACTCCTCGATCCGCGCCTTCACGTCGTGCCGCGTCACGCGCTCGCGGGCCGCGATCGACTCCAGGTCGACGCGATCGACCACCGCCTCGTAGTCCTCGACGACGCCGTCGGGGATGTCGATGCCGAGCTCCTTCTGCGCCTTGAGTACGGCGATCCACAGCTGCCGCTCGAGCACGATCTTGTGCTCCGGCGACCAGATCGCGGCCAGGTCGGCGGCGGCGTACCTCGTCGCCAGGACATTGGGGACGGTCATCAGGACTCCTTCGCGGCGGCGCCCTCGACGGCACCCAGGGGTTCGGCGGCGATGTCCGAGCGGCGCTGGAGCCCGTCGAACGAGACCAGGTCGGCCGCGGCGTACGCCCGCGCCCGGGCGTCGGCCACGTCGCTGCCGAGCGCGCGTACGGCGAGCACCCGGCCGCCGGCGGTGACCAGGTCGTCGCCGACCAGGGCAGTGCCGGCGTGGATGACGTCGACGCCCTCGACCGCGTCGGCCGCATCGGCGCCGGAGATGACGTCGCCCTTCGACGACGACTCGGGGTAGCCGGCCGAGGCGAGGACGACGGTGACGGCGGCCCCGTCGCGGAAGGACGGAGCGGGTACGTCGTCGAGCCGGCCCTGCGCCGCGGCGTAGAGCAGCTCGCCCAGCGGCGACTCCAAGACGGCCAGCACCGGCTGGATGTCGGGGTCGCCGAACCGGCAGTTGAACTCGATGACCCGCGGCCCCGAAGCGGTCAGCGCCAGGCCGACGTACAGGCAGCCCCGGAACGGCGTGCCGCGCCGCACCATCTCGTCCAGCGTCGGCTGGACCACCGTGCGCAGCACCGTCTCGGCCAGGTCGGCGGGTGCCCAGGTGAGCGGGCTGTAGGAGCCCATGCCGCCGGTGTTCGGGCCACGGCCGCCGTCGAAGATCCTTTTGAAGTCCTGGGCCGGCTGCAGCGCCCGGGCGGTGGTGCCGTCGCAGATCGCGAACAGCGACACCTCGGGGCCGTCCAGGAACTCCTCGACCACCACCCGCTCGCAGGCCGCCGCGTGAGCGAGCGCCGCCGCGCGGTCGGCGGTGACGACGACGCCCTTGCCCGCGGCCAGGCCGTCGTCCTTGATGACGTACGGCGGTCCGAAGGCGTCCAGCGCGGCCTCGACCTCGGCCGCGGTCGTACAGGTCCGCGACGCGGCAGTGGGTACGCCGGCCGCCGCCATCACCTCCTTGGAGAAGGCCTTCGACCCCTCCAGCAGCGCGGCCGCCTCGGAGGGCCCGAAGCAGGCGATCCCGGCCTCGGTCACCGCGTCGGCCACGCCCGCCACCAGGGGCGCCTCGGGCCCGACGACCACCAGGTCGACGTCCAGCTTGGTCGCCAGGGCGGCCACGTCGGCACCCGACATCGGGTCGACGTCATGCAGCGTCGCGACGGCCGCCATGCCGGGGTTGCCCGGGGCGGCGTACACCTCGGCGACACCGGGGTCGCGCGCGAGAGCCAGGGCCAGCGCGTGCTCGCGCCCGCCCGTGCCGATGACGAGCACGGTGAGGGAGGTCTTGAGGGGGGTGGTCACGGGCGCCCATTCTATCGGCGTACGCCGCCCGACCCGACCCGCCGCTCAGGCCCGGACCGCGTGCCGGTCGAGGAAGTCGAGAACGACGTCGGCGACGTCGGCCCAGCCGCTGTCGAAGACCAACGAGTGACCACGGCCGTCGATCTCGACGATCTCCGTAGGGTTCGGGTTCTTCCGCTGCCGCTTGTACGCCGCGTTGCTGAGGCGCCACGGCACGATGTTGTCGGCGCCTCCCGAGACGAACAGCATCGGCCCGCGGTCCGGGTTCCTGGTGTCGGCCTTCGCCTCGGTCGTCGGGTCGAGGTTCGCGGTGGCGGCCTGGAAGAGCGGTCGACCGGGCGCGGCCACGTGGAACTCGTCGTACAGCCGACGTGCCTCGTCCTCGGAGACGGCACTGGCGAACCCGAACCGGAACTCGTCGAAGGTCAGCGTGACCGCACGCTTGCGGTTGCGCGGGTTGCCGAGCACGGGGAGCGAGGCGCGCAGGGACGACACCGGCAGCGGGAGTACGCCGCGGCTCGGCGCCGGGTCGATGGCGACCGAGGCGACGGCCAGGCCGCGACCCGCGACGATCTGGGCGAGCAGGCCGCCGAAGGAGTGCCCGACGAGGACCGGGGTCCGCTCGAGCCGGTCGATGACCTCCGCCACGTGGTCGGCGACCTGGCCGACCCCCTTGCCCGCGAACACTTCGGGGTGCTCGCGCGCCTCGGCGACGGTGGCCGGGTCGTCCGGCCAGTCGACGGCGACGGTGGCGAAGCCGCGCTCCTCGAACCGGGCCCGCCACCGGTCCCAGCTTCCGGCCAGCAGCCAGAGTCCGTGGACGAACACCACGGGCTGGCGACCGGACTCGTTGGCGGCCCTGATCTCGGCGGCCTCACGGGCGGTGATGGTCATGAGCGGATCCCCTTCACGTTGACAGACAGAACGTTCGTTCTCTCTCGTAGGATCAGAGTAGGGAAGAGTTCATTCCCGGGTCAACACAGGAGGCGCGTTATGGTCGGGCCCGTGCCAGACGAGATGCCTGCGAAGGCCTCCGAACCGCGCGAGCGGCTGCTCCGCACGGCGGCCGACCTCTTCTACCGCGAGGGCATCAAGGGCGTCGGCGTCGACCGCGTCCTGTCCGAGGCGGGCGTCACCCGAGCCACGATGTACCGCCATTTCGCCGGCAAAGAGGCGCTCGTCGCGGCGTACCTCGACCTGGAGGACGCCACGATCAAGGGCTACTTCGCCACGGCCGAGGCCGCCGGTGGCCCGCCCAAGGAACTGCTCGAGCGCGTGATCGAGGGCATCGCCGAGGACGCTCGGCGCTATCACAACCGCGGTTGCCCGTTCATCAACGCCGCTGCCGAGTACGGCGACCCCGACAGCGTCGTACGGCGGATCGTGCGTCGGCACCGCGACTGGTTCCGCTCGGCCCTGGTCGCCGTTGCCGGCGCCGCCGGGACCGCGGACCCGGACCGCGTGGCGGCGGCGCTCGTGCTGCTCCGCGACGCCGCCCTGGTCGGCGTGTACCTCGACGACGAGGACGAGGTCGTCGAGACGTTCACGACCACCGCGCGAAGCATCGCCGGCCTTCCCTGACCCCTGCCACCGCAACAGCCGGCAGGTCTAGCCACGCCTCGGCTGGGTAGGGGGCCCCGGGCAAGCCGTCACATCGGGTGGCGGCCAGAGGGGAATGCGAGGCAGCATGACAACCACCACCATCCTCGGCGCCGGCAGGATCTGGGCGCTGTTAGGGCATGCCTTGCGGTCAATCGAACCTCAACGAACCCGGACCGGTAGCAGCGAAGGGCCGCGCAGGTTGATCCGGCCGTTCCAGGTCGGCTCGCCGTCGAGCGCGAGTCCCGGGAACCGCTCGACCAGCCGGCCGATCGCGACGGTGCCCTCCAGTCGGGCCAGCGAGGCGCCCAGGCAGTGGTGTACGCCGGCCCCGAACGACGAGTGGCTGCGCGCGTTGGCCCGCTCGATGCGTACGACGTCCGCGTCCTC
>DASXRJ010000327.1:0-2298 GCA_036506675.1 Nocardioides sp.
CCGTCGTGCTGACGGGAACCACCGCGCTCGATCTGCTCGAGCCCGCCCTCGACCTCGACAAGCCCATCGACCTCAGCGCCTTCAACGCCGCCTTCCAGCCGGCGCGCACCGAGTTCGACTGGCTTTCCCGGGACGAGGCGATCGTCGACGCGTACATCGCCGACCCACGGTGCGGGTTCGGGCTCGATACCCAGTCCGCCAAAGACATGTTCGCCGGCGCCCGCCGGCTGGCCGACTCCGACCAGGTTGCCGCGATACGCGCCGACCTCCCGCTCTACATCGCCGTGGGCGAGTTGGACCCGATCAACGCCAACCTCGCCCTGCTGAACGTCCTCGTCGACCGCTACCGCGCCGCCGGGCTCACCGACGTCACCGTTCGCACCTACCCCGGCGCCCGGCACGAGATCCTGAACGAGACCAACCGCGACGAGGTGGTGGCCGGCATTCTCGACTGGGTCGACCGGGTGCTCGCAAGGTGAGAGTGAACTGCAGCCGCTGCATGTGCCGCGCGAACCCCGGGAACCCCGATGGGCCGGCCGTCACCGGGCCGGCAGAGACGGCCGGCGAGCGGGCTCGGCCGGCGGACCGAAGGCGGTCAGGAACCGGTCACGGAAGGCGTCCATCCGCCAGACGGGGGCCAGCGGACCGGGCTTGAGGCCATCCTGCCAACCCCACCCGGAGATCCGGTCCAGAACGGCCGGGTCGCGGGCGACGATCGTGATCGGCACGTCGTGGCTGGCGCCCTCACCGGTGACGACCGGGGCGGGCTGGTGGTCGCCGAGAAAGACGAGCACGAGGTCGTCGTCGCCGTAGGTCTCCACATAGGAGATGACGCTGTTCAGCGAGTACTCGATGGAACGCCGGTAGTCGGTGCGGACCCGGCTGGCGTCGCGCGTGCGGATGATGTCGGGCGGATCGCCCGCTTCGGCCATGGCGTCGAAGACCGCGCCATCACCGATGTCGTCCCAGTCCACGAGCCGGGGGATGGGCGCCCAGGGCGCGTGGCTCGAGACGAGGGCGATTTCGGCCATCAACGGTGCGCGGTCCGGCCGGTCGTGCTCGAGGCGCTCGAAGGCCGACAGCGCGTACTGGTCGGGCATGGTGGCCCAGCTGAAGCTCGGGCCCCGGTACCCGAGGTTCCGGGAGTCGTACACCCGCTGGTAGCCGTAGAAGCCTCCTTCCGGCCAGGCACGGGTGGTGCCGGGCATGACGGCTGTGGTCTGCCAGCCTGCCCGCCGGAAGGCGCTGGTGAGGGTCAGGCGGTCGCTGGAGACGAGGGTGCGGTGGCGCTGCTGGTTGTCGATCCACAGCCCGGACAGGAAGGTGGCGTGCGCCAGCCAGCTGCCGCCACCTGCCACCGGCGAGGTGAGGAAGGCGCTTCGGGAGGCGAACCCGGCCGCGCCCAGTCGGCGGGTCCCCTCGTCCAGCACTGCGCCGACCCGTGCTGCGAGCTCGGGATGCTCGACGGCCGCGCGCCCGTAGCTCTCGACGAAGACGAAGACGACGTCCTTGCCGCGCAGTGCGGGCAGCAGCTCGTCGTCCGGGAGGTCGCGGTAGGCGTCGACCGCGGTCTCCGCGGCGAACGCCTGCCGCCCCTGCAGGCTCGTGCGTACCCGCAGCGCGCGGTCGTAGGCAAGGCCCGCCGCGCTGCTGGAGGCGACCGGCACGCCCGGGACGATCTGCGCGCCGAGCACGGCACAGGCGACCCAGGCGGCCGCGAGTCCCACGACCGCGCGGGTGGCGGCGGTCCGGCGCCGGGCCACGAGCCGGGTCATGCGCAGCACCGACAGCGTCATGAGAACGAGCACGGCGATGGCGAGAACTGCGGCGACGACCGCGGAGCCGATCGCGCCGGCCCGGCCGATCGTGGCCGTGAGGAACTCCGCGGCGCTGTCCAACAGGACCCAGTCGAGCACCGGGTCGAACGGGCGGGCGAGGACCGCGAAGAAGCCCATGTCGAGGATCTTCACGATGGTCAGCAGACCCAGTGCCACCCCGGCGAGCGTCGCGACCACCCGCCTCGGCCTCGCCGGCAGGACGAGCAGGAGGGCCACGCCGAGGATTCCCTCGACCGGGATGCGCGCGAACGCACCAGGTGAGAGGCGACTGATCTCGTTCGGCGCGACGAGGGCGGCAAGCACCAAGAGGCCGGCCAGCGCGGTGATCGCCCGCGCCGCGGCACTGTGCGTTCCACTCCGGTGGTCCCGTCGCGCCACCCTGTCGTAGCCGGGCCTATCCGTCGGCCGGGCGTGCTCAGTAGTCGTCCGGTCCACGGGCAGCAGCTGGCGAAGCCGCGTT
>DASXRJ010000328.1:0-10563 GCA_036506675.1 Nocardioides sp.
GCGCCAGCTGCTGACCCGGTACGTCGCCCGGCCCGGCCAGCACCGCCCAGCAGCGGTCCACGAGGTCCTGGGTCGGCGGGGTGTCGAGCAGCAGGAGATGGCGGCCCGAGCGCAGGAGTACGCCGGATCCTCCGGCGTACCACGTCTCTGGAGTCACCCCGTCTCCTTCCCCGTCACCGTTCTGCGGGCCCGCTCCCGTCAACGGCCCGTCAAGGGCGCCGCAAGGCACCATTGTGACGACTCCACGGTCACCCGCAACAGTCGAGGTCGACTTGAGACCCGTGCAGCGCGCGCATACAGTCGCGCGAAGGCAGCGTTGACACGGGGAAACGAGGGTCACATGGGGCTCGGGGCATGGGCCGGACGCCATCGCGCCGCGATGGCGGGCAACCTGGCGTTGCTGCTGGCCGCCGGTGCCGTGGTCACCTATGCCGTGACCGCCGAGGGCTACCAGGCGCATGACGCCCGCCTCAACGACGGCGGCATCTGGGTCACCAACTCCCGTGACGGCTACTTCGGCCGGGTCAACAAGCCGATCGGCCAGCTCGACGGCGCCCTGTTCGCTCGCCTCGACGCCGACCTCGACATCGTCCAGGACGGCTCCTCGGTCGTCGGGGTCGACCTGTCCACCGGCCTGGTCAAGCCGATCGACCCGGCGACCGTCCAGCACCCCGAGGGCGAGGAGGCCGGCATCCCCGGCGCGGCCGGCGTCGGCCTGGCCGGCGACACGCTGGCCGTCGTCGACCCCGTCAGCGGCAAGGTGTGGGCCGAGCGGGTCGACCCGTCCTTCGGCTCGCTGACCGTCTCCCAGGTCGACTCCGGGAGTACGCCGGTCGCCACCGTCGGCAAGGACGCCTCCCTGGCCGTCACCCAGTCGGGCGACGTGCTCGCGGTGTCGGCGGCCGAGGACACGCTGACCCGGCTGGCGGCGAGCGACTCCGGCTTCGAGAAGGCGCAGACCGACGACCTGCCGGGCGACCTCACGACCGGCACCCAGGTGACGGCCGTGGGCGACACCGCGGTGGTGCTCGACCCACAGGGCGAGCTCACGATCGTCGGCGGGCCCCAGGCCGCCGTACCCGCGGGGTCGGTGCTGCAGCAGGCGGGGCCCGGCGCGGACGCCGTACTCGTGGACGCCAAGGACTCCCTCCTCTCCGTCGACCTCGAGAGCGGCGAGGTCACCACCCTCGCCTCCGGCGTGGCCGGCCACCCGTCGGCGCCGGTCCGCCTCGGCGCCTGCGCGTACGGCGCGTGGTCCGGCGGGTCGGGCGCGGTCGCGACCGTCTGTGAGGGTGCCGACCCGGTGGTGGCCGGTCTTCAGGGGTCCGCGAGCGACGTGGTGTTCCGGGTCAACCGCGGCGAGATCGTGCTCAACGACCGCGACAGCGGCGCCGTCTGGAACATCGACTCCGACCAGCCGACCCGCATCGACGACTGGGAGAGCTTCCGGCAGAAGGAGGACCCCGACCACGAGCACAACCAGAACGAGGTCGAGAGCAACGGCGACCTGCAGCCGCCCAAGGCCAAGCCGGACACCTTCGGTGCTCGCCCCGGCCGGACCACCGTGCTGCACCCGCTCGACAACGACACCGCCCCCCAGGGCCGGCTGCTGGCGATCTCGGCGATCAAGGGCGTCCACGGCAAGGCCGACGTGACGGTCAGCCCGGACGGCCAGACGGTGCAGGTGCGGATGCCGGAGGGCACCGCCACCGGCACGTCGTTCGAGTACTACATCGACGACGGCCGCGAGGGCCTGTCCGCGCACGCCGGCGTCACCGTCAACCTGCGCGGCATCGACGACCCCAACACCAAGCCGCAGCTGCGCGAAGGGTTCAAGCCCAAGGAGTGGACGGTCCCGGCCTCGGGCGCCATCGACGTACCCGTGCTTCCGGACTGGCGCGACCAGGCCGACGGCGACCAGATCTCGCTGGTCTCGGCCAGCGTGGTCGGGGCGAGCGGCACCGGAGCCGACGCGCGCACCACGGCCGGCGGGCTGGTGCGGTTCCTGGGCTCGCCGACCGGCGGCGACTACACCGTCAACTACACCGTCTCCGACGGGATGGGCGGCGAGGTCCGCAACGAGCTGAAGTTCCACGTCCAGGACAAGTCCGACCGCGACGCGGTGGCCGCGACCGCGCAGCCCGACATCGTCAGCGGCGAGGCCGGCAAGCCGATCACCATCAACCCGCTCGGCAACGACCTGCCCGGCTCCGACCCGGTCACGCCGAACGCCGAGCTGACGCTGGCGGGCCGCGTCGCGGAGCCCGGCGGTACGGCGGTCGCCACCGACCTGGTCGACGGCACCCTCACGCTCACCGCCGACCGGCCGCGCACCTACTTCCTCTCGTACGACGCCGCGTACGGCGACGCCCCGCTGGCCACCGGCAAGATCCGGGTCGACGTCCGCGCCTCGCGGCCCGACGAGCCGGTCGCGATGCCCGACAACCTGACTCTCTACGGCCAGTCGGCCAGCCTGGTCGACGTACTCGCCAACGACGTCGACCCGGCCGGCTCGATGCTGGTCGTCCAGCACGCCGAGGCGGTCACCGACAACCAGCTCGACGTGGCCGTGGTCGACGGCCGCTGGCTGCGGGTCAGCGCCCGGCAGGGCCAGCTGACGCCCAACCCGCAGGTGGTCCACTACACGATCAGCAACGGCAACAGCTCGGGCGTCCAGGGCGAGGTCGTGGTCAACCAGCAGGCCGCGCCCGCCGACAACGCGCCCGTGACCGAGCCGGACCGGGTCACCGTCCGGGCCGGCGCCGCGGTGTCGATCGCGGTGCTCGACAACGACTTCAGCCCGTCCGGCGACGCGCTCTCGCTGGTCACCCACGTGACCGACGAGACCTCCGGCACGCTGCCGGTGCAGATCGGCGGCGACCAGAAGGTGCCGACCGGCGCGGCCTTCGTGGCCGGCCGTCTGGTCCGGTACGTCGCCCCCGCCGACCTCACCTCGACCCAGACCTTCACGGTGCCCTACCTGGCTACCAACGCGCAGGGCGACCGCGCGCCCGGCAAGGCGGAGATCACCGTCGTGCCGGTCGGCAAGCGCAACCAGCCGCCCGAGCCGCCGACCCTCGAGGGCCGGGTGGTGGCCGGCGACACCGTCCAGCTCAAGCTGCCCGGCGCCCAGGTCGACCCCGACGGCGACGCGGTCACCGTGCTCGGCATCGCGTCGGCCCCGACGCTCGGCCGGGTGGTGAAGTACGGCGCCAACTCGGTCGAGTACCAGGCCTACCCCGGCAGCTCCGGCACCGACCAGTTCACCTACCTGCTGACCGACACGCAGGGTGCGGTCTCCACCGGCACGGTCCGGGTGGGCGTCGTACCCCCGGGCTCACCGCAGCCGCCGCTCGCGGTGGCCGACGCGATCACCGTCGAGCCCGGCCGTACGGCGCGCGTCGACGTACTCGCCAACGACCTGATCGCCGCGGGCGACCGGGTGTCGGTGCGGCTGATCGACCCGCCGGCCGGGGTCGAGCTGGAGTCCGACACCGGGCCGGTCGTGATGACGGCTCCGGACAAGATCGACGGCCGCAACCTCGAGGTCGTCTACGCGATCGACAACGGCATCGACACCTCCCAGGCGACGGTCACCCTGCGCACCGCCCGGCCCTACAACAACCCGCCCGTCGTCTTCGACGCGTTCGGCCAGGCCGACGCCGGCGAGGAGGTGAAGGTCGACGTCCTGAAGACGGCGTACGACCCCGACGGGCCGAGCGAGTCGCTGGAGATCAGCGACGTCTTCCCGCCGTCCGGCGTCGAGGCGAGCGCCGAGGGCAGCGTCGTGACGGTACGCCGTGGCCCGCAGCCGGTCGTGCTGCCGTTCCGGGTCGTCGACGCCGACGGGGGCGCGGCCACCGCCTCGCTGTTCGTGCCGGCGGCCGGCCAGGGACCGCCGTACGTGAAGTCGGACGGCGTGATCAGGCTCGACCCGGGTGAGACCAAGAGCTTCAAGGTGCCCGACTTCGTGGAGAACCCCAGCGGCGGGTCGCTCCAGCTCACCTACAAGAACCGGGTCTGGCCCTCGCCCGAGGGCAAGGTCGACGCCTCCATCACCGGCGAGGGCTCCTTCGAGGTCAGCGCGGCGAAGGGCTACCAGGGACCGGGCGCGGTCACCCTCGAGGTCACCACCGGGTCCTCGCCCGACGACCCGCAGGGCGTGAAGTCGGTGCTGTCGGTGCCGGTCCAGGTCGGCAACCCGGTCCCGATCCTGCGCTGCCCGACCGACGTCGTGGAGATCCCGCAGGCCGAGTCCGTCGACCTCGACATCGCGGCCCTGTGCCACGTGTGGACCGCGGACCCCGCCGACATCGACTCGCTGTCCTTCGACGCCGACTGGAACACCTCGGCCGCCGGGCTCAGCATCATCCAGCCCTCCGGGTCCAGCATCAAGGTCGCGGCCAGCGGCGACGCCAAGCCCGGCACCGAGGCCAAGCTCAAGGTGAGCTCGGGCGACAGCGCGGCCGGCGAGCTGCGGCTACGGGTGATCAAGTCACCGCCGCCCTCGCTCGCGCCGATCCGGGTCGCGGACATGCGCGCCGGCGAGTCGCGCACGATCGACCTGGCCAAGTACCTCACCGCCGGAGTGAGCGACCCGGTGCCGACCGTGCTCAAGGTCAGCCAGGTCTCCGAGCTCGACATCCACGCGGTCAAGGCCGGGCAATCGTCGGTCACCCTGACCACGGGCAAGCGGGTCGACGGCGTCGCGCAGTTCGACGTGGTGATGAGCGACGTGGCGGGCAGCTCCGCGCCCGAGCGTCAGGTGCACGGTCGGATCACGCTGGAGGTGCTCGACGTACCGGATGCGCCGAAGGCGCCGGTGCCCGGCAACGCCGTACGCAGCCAGGAGGTGCACCTCGACTGGGGCGCACCGCAGGAGAACGGCTCGCCCATCACCTACTACGAGGTGCAGGCCCGCGGCGGGAAGACCCAGCGCTGCAGCAGTACGTCGTGCGACATCACCGGGCTGACCAACGGGACGGCGTACACGTTCAAGGTGCGGGCCCACAACGCCGTCGGCGACGGGCCCTGGAGCCCGGTCTCGAAGCCGGCCACCCCCGACGCGCTGCCCGGCATGGTCGGCCCGATCGAGGCCAGCAAGATCGGCGACCAGACCATCACCATCCACTGGACCGCGCCGACCACCCAGACCTCGGACATCCGGTGGTACTGGGTGACCTGGCAGGACGGCAGCCGCAAGACCACCTCGCCCTCGATCACCATCTCCGGGCTCGACAACAACCGCGTCTACACCTTCACCGTGCAGGCCGAGAACCACTTCGGGGTCGGCGCGAAGCGGGCGTCGCAGGGCTACCAGACCATCGGCGTACCGGGTACGCCGGCCGCGCCGACGATCACCGACCAGCAGACCGCCGGCGACCAGGGCGCGGTCGCGCTGACCTGGCCCGCGGTCGACCCGAACGGCCCCAAGTCGGCGGTCTACTCGGTCTACCGCAACGGCTCGCCGCTGCCGCAGTGCCAGAAGATCACCGCGACCAGCTGCAACGACTCCGGCATCACCTACGACGGCAAGAGCTACGCCTACAAGGTGCGGGCGACCAACCAGAGCGGCCAGGGCAAGACCAGCCCGTTCGGCGCGGCGTCGACCTGGAACGCCGTCGGGCAGCCGGCCGACTGGAACGACTTCTCGACCGCCCCGACCGGCTCCGACAACCAGGGCACGATCACCTTCACCGCGCCGAAGTCCCGGGGCGCGCAGTCCACGGTCTACCTGCTGGTCGACGGCAACCGCTCCGGCAAGACCTGGAGCCCGTCGCCGACCGGCCAGTCCTACAGCAACGAGCCCATCACCATGCAGGCCGACGGTGTCTCCTACACGCTGAGCCTCGAGGTCTGCAACGAGAAGGGCGCGTGTACGACGTCCAGCCAGACCCATCCGCTGCAGACCTACGGCCCGGTCGGCGTCGGCTCGCTGAGCAGCTCTTCGGGCACGACCGAGGCCCACTGCACCTGGCCGGTCAACCCCAACGGCCTGACCTCGTCGGTCTACATCGGCGGGTCGTTCGTGCAGTCCGTCGGCCCCGGCGACGGCACCGTCAACGTGACCCGGTCGGTGACCGGCTACAACCAGACCGTCGACTGCGACCTCAAGGTCACCACCGAGAACGGCACCCGCGGTGACGTCACCAAGTCCGGCCCGACCGAGTCGACCGGACCCCCGCCGCCGACGGTCACGCTGAGCCAGGGTGCCCACTGCAACGACGGCAACTCGCTGCCCGACTGCAACACCGGCGGCGGCGGGATCGACTGCACCCACCCGAGCTGTGCGCACATCCACCTGTCCTCGAGCAACGTGCCAGGCGGGTCGATGCAGTGCACGATCCACAGCCAGGAGGACAGCAACGGCTGGGGCTCGGGCACCTTCAACGCCAACACGTCGTACGACACCAGCCGCTACTACGGCTACGGAGGCAACTGGATCTACGTGACCTGCTCGGCGGGTGGCAAGACCTTCGACTCCGACCACGGCTATCACTGGCCGACGAACTAGCGCCCCATCAAGCCCTCCCACCAGCACGACAGGACGACGACGTGACGATCACCAGCGACCAGGCCTCCTGGTTCCGCCAGACGTTCGACCAGATGACCGAGAACATCGAGAAGGCGGTGCTCGGCAAGCGACACGTCGTACGCCTGGCGCTCACGTGTCTGCTGTCGGAGGGGCACCTCCTGCTCGAGGACTACCCCGGCACCGGCAAGACGATGCTCGCCCGGGCGCTGGCCAACACGGTGCAGGGGAGCCACGCGCGGATCCAGTTCACGCCCGACCTGCTGCCCTCCGACGTCACCGGGGTGACGGTCTACGACCAGCACAAGGGTTCGTTCGAGTTCCACCCCGGGCCGATCTTCCACACCATCGTGCTCGCCGACGAGATCAACCGGGCCTCGCCCAAGACCCAGTCGGCGCTGCTCGAGGTGATGGAGGAGGGCCGGGTCACCGTCGACGGCCGCCCGCACGAGGTGGGCCGCCCGTTCATGGTGATCGCGACCCAGAACCCCATCGAGCAGGCCGGCACCTACCGGCTGCCCGAGGCGCAGCTGGACCGGTTCCTGATGAAGTCCGCGGTCGGCTACCCCGACCACGCCGCGACCGTCGAGCTGCTGGTCAACTCCAAGGTGCGCGACCGGGCCGGCCTGGTCGGCCCGATCATCACCGCCCAGACGATCGCCCAGATGGGCGGCCTCGCCGACGAGGTGTACGTCGACCCCGCCGTCGTCTCCTATGTCGCCGAGCTGGCCGAGCAGTCGCGCCGCCAGCCGCACGTGAAGCTCGGGCTCTCCGCTCGTGGCTGCCTGGCCTTCATCCGGGTGGCCAAGACCTGGGCCGCGGCCGAGGGGCGTACCCACGTCGTACCCGATGACATCAAGCAGCTCGCCGAGCCGGTGCTCTGCCACCGTCTCCTGCTCGACGCCGAGGCACAGTTCAGCGGCGTGACGATCGAGACCGTGATCGCCCGGCTGCTGGAGTCCGTCGCCGCCCCCACCGACCGGGTCGCCTGAGCCGCTCATGGAACCTCAGTCGGACATGAAGTACGTCGTCGAGCGACTGCGACACGGGCTGGGAGCCACGCTGGGAGTCGTCAACCCCGTCGGGTGGACGATCCTGGCCGTCGGCGTGGTCGCGGCCGTGGTCGCGGTGCGCGCCGGCTGGCTCGAGCTCGGCGTACTCGCGGCGGCCTGCTTCCTGCTGCTCGTGCTGGCCGTGCCGTTCCTGCTCGGCCGGACCCGGGTCCGCGTCGACCTGCTGCTCGAGCCGCAGCGGGTGATCGCCGGCCACAGCGTCGCCGGCAGCCTGACCGTGACCAACCTGGCCTCCAGCCGGCTGCTGCCCACGATGCTCGACCTCCCGGTCGGCGCGGCCACGCACCGCTACGCCCTGCCGTCGATGGCCTCCGGGGCAAGCCACGAGGAGAACTTCACCGTCCGCACCGAGCGGCGAGGCGTGATCCCGGTCGGGCCGGCGGTCACCCGCCGGGGCGATCCGCTGGCACTGTTCAGCCGCGACGTCCAGTGGACCGACGTCACCGAGATCCTGGTCCGCCCCCCGATGGTGCCGCTGGAGTCGCTGGGCGCCGGCCTCCTGCGCGACCTCGAGGGCGTGGAGACCGACGCGATCTCGCAGAGCGACCTGGCCTTCCACGCGCTTCGCGAGTACGTCCCCGGCGACGACCTGCGGCACGTGCACTGGCGCTCCTCGGCCAAGGCGATGGCGGCCGCGGGCGAGAGCCAGCTGCTGGTGCGGCAGTACCTCGACACCCGCCGCAGCCACGCCACGATCGTGGTCGACGACCGGCTCGCGTCGTACGCGGAGGGCGAGGACTTCGAGACCGCGATGTCGGTGGCCGCCTCGATCGTGATCCGGGCGACGCTCGACGAGTTCGAGACGACGTTCGCGTGCGGCCAGCAGGCCACCAGCGGCGTCAACGGCAACCTCACCCTCGACTCGATCTGCCGGTCCGACTTCGGCCGCCGCGGCCTGATCGAGGCGGCCCAGCACGCCGCCCGGCTGGCGCCGGACACCAGCCTGCTGTTCCTGGTCTCGGGCGTGCACACCGGCTACGAGTCGTTCCTGCGCGCTTCGGCGACCTTCGGCCCGGAGGTACGCCGGTTCGCGCTGATCATCGACACCTCGGACACCAGCCGAGTCTCCGAGGTCTCCGGCCTTCCGGTGCTGTCGCTCGCCGACAAGGCCGACCTGGCCGGCCTGCTGCGCTGGAGCGTGCGATGACGACCACGCGGACGAGGCTCGTCGACCTGGGCGCCCTGCTGGTGCTGGGGCTGGTCGCCCTGGCCGGGCTGGCGTCGACGTACACGGGCTGGGGCTATCTGCTGGTCGGCGGGCTCGGGCTGCTGCTCGGGCTGGTCGTCGCCCAGGTGACGACGCTGCTGCGCTGGCCGGCGGTGGCGGCCGCCGTACTCGCGGTTGCGGTGTTCTTCGTGCTCGGGGGGCCGCTCTGCCTGCGCTCGACCGGCGCCGCGGCGTATGTGCCGGGCGCCTCGACCCTGAAGGCGCTGACCGACCAGCTGCTGTTCGGCTGGAAGGACCTGCTGACCACGCTGCCGCCGGTCGACGGCGCGAGCCCGCTGCTGGTGCTGCCTTGGACGCTGGGCCTGTCCACCGCCACGCTCGGCGGCCTGCTCGCGCTGCGCAGCCGGGTCGCGGCACTGCCGCTGCTGGCCCCGGTGCTGCTGCTGGTGATGGTGATCCTGCTCGGCGTCCGCGAGCCGCAGTCGCTGCTGCTTCAGGGGGCCGGGTTCGCGGTGGTCGCGCTGGCGTGGCTGACGCTGCGCGGCCGGCGTACCGCCGAGACGGTGTCGGGGCAGCACACCGGACGGGTCTCCCGGTTCGTCACCGGAGCCGCGCTGCTGGGGGTCGCGGGGGCGCTCGCGCTGCCGGTGGCGCAGGTGGCCTTCGGCGACGACGCCGATCGCCGTGTGGTGCTCCGCACGTACGTCGAGCCGCCGTTCGACATCGGCCAGTACCCCTCGCCGCTGGCGTCGTTCCGCCGTTACGTCAAGGACCCCAAGGGCGGCCCCACCAACGTCTACGACACCCCGATGTTCACCGTCACGGGGGCGCCAGCCGGGTCGCGGCTGCGGATCGCCGCCCTCGACGCGTACGACGGCGTGGTCTGGGGCGCCGCCAACAACGCCATCCCGGGCGCCACCGACGACACCTTCCAGCGGGTCTCCTCGACGATCTCCAACCCCGTCGACGGCCAGCACGTGGACGCCACCGTGACCGTCGAGGAGGGCTACACCGGCGTCTGGCTGCCGACCCTGGGCGCCCTGCAGTCGATGGACTTCGAGTCCGGCGACACCGACGCCAAGGCCGAGTCGTTCCGCTACAACCTGGCCACCTCGACCGCGATCGTGCCGACCGGGATGAACCCCGGCGACACCTACGAGTTCAGCGCCGTGCTCCCCGACGACGAGCTGCGCCCCGGGGACGCGCCGTCCGGCCTGGTCACCGCGGCGTACGACGCCGCGGCGTTCCTCGACACCCAGGCGACCCAGTGGACCGCCGGCGAGAGCGCGCCGATGAAGCGGGTCTTCGCGGCCGCCGACCATCTCCGGATCGAGGGCAAGTACTCCGACGGCGTCACCGAGTCGGAGAAGATCTACCACGCCGGCCACAGCATCCACCGGCTGCTCGACGAGTTCGTCAACTACCCGATCATGGCCGGCGACGACGAGCAGTACGCCGCCGTGATGGCGCTGATGGCCAACCGGATCGGCGTGCCGGCACGCGTCGTACTCGGCGCCGTCGTACCCGAGGGCGGCGTCGTCAAGGGCAAGAACGTCTCGGCCTGGGTCGAGGTCCAGGTCGCCGACGGCAGCTGGCGCACGCTGCCCACGTCGGCGTTCATGGACCTCGACAAGCCGGCCGACCTGCCGCCCCAGCAGGAGCAGCAGATGAGCGGCATCAACGTGCCGCCGCCCGCCGCGATCGCGCCCCCGTCGACGGCGGGCGAGCAGACCGACGCCGAGCTGCACTCGCACAAGGGCCGCCGCGACGGAGACGACGGCGGCTGGCGG
>DASXRJ010000329.1:0-9463 GCA_036506675.1 Nocardioides sp.
GCTGGCCGCTGCGAGGCGAGGGCGGCGTCGAGCAGCGCGGCCGCCAAGCCCTGCCGCTGGCGCTCCGGGTGTACGCCGATCCGCTGCAGGTCGGCCACCTCGTCGACCACCAGCGTGGCGACGTAGCCGATCGGGCCCTCGTCGGCCGCGACGAGCACCTCGCGGCCCGGGCCGGTCAGCTCCTCGCGCACCTGCGCCTCCGACCATGCGTCGGCGCCGAAGAGCAGCCCCTCCAGCGCGACCAGCCCGGGGACGTCGTCGGTCGTGGCGGGACGGATGACCGTCACGAGACCGGTTTGGGCTTGCCGGGCGCGACGGCGTCGGGCCGGCGCAGGTAGACCGGCTCGGGGTCGACCAGCTCGGCGGCCTCGGCGGCCACCAGCCGGGCCAGGTCGGCGGCCAGCGGGTCGCGCGGGCCGCGGCCGCGCGCGAAGAGATCGGGGTAGAGCGCCGGTCCGGCGCCCACGACCGGGCGACCGGTCGCAGCGCCGTCGTCCAGGTCGACCAGCAGATCGGCGGGCAGGTCGACCGGCCGGTCGACCGACGGGCCGTCGAGGCGAGCCCCGGACGCGTCGTACTCGGCCCAGAAGAGCTCCTTGCGGCGCGCGTCGGTCGTGACCACGAACGGCTCGGCCAGGCCGTCGGCGACCGCGGCCCGGGCGAGGGCGTCGAGCGAGCAGACGCCGTACACGGGGATCTCGAGGGCGTAGCCGAGCGTTCGCGCGGTGACCACCCCGACCCGCAGCCCGGTGTAGGGGCCCGGGCCGACGCCGACCACGATCGCGGTGAGGTCCTGGCGGGCGAGCCCGGCCTCGGCGAGTACGTCGGCGATCGCCGGCGCGAGCAGCTCGCCGTGTTTCATCGGGCCCAGGCCGTTGCGCTCGGCGAGCACCACGTCGTCGTCCTCGTCGTAGACGCAGACGGTGATCGACGCGGTCGAGGTGTCGAGGGCGAGCAGCACGGGACGAGGCTACCGGGGCCCGACTGCTCAGAGGTCGTGCAGTACGCCGAGCCAGCGCTCGCCGAGCGGCCGGAGTACGGCGTGCCGGGGGTCACTGTGGTCGACGGAGTCGTCATCGACGGAGGCTCCGGCGGAGGCTCCGGCGGAGGCTCCGGCGGGCGCGAGTCCGCGCCGCAGCTCGATCTCCAGCCGCTCGTCGGCCAGCCCCTCCGCGATCCCCTCGCCCCACTCGACCACGGTCACCGCGTCGTCGAGCGAGGTGTCGAGGTCGAGGTCGTCGAGCTCCGCCATCCCGCCGAGCCGGTAGGCGTCGACGTGCACCAAAGGCGGTCCACCCCGCAGCGACGGGTGCACCCGGGCGATCACGAAGGTCGGCGAGGTGATGTCGCCGCGCACGTGCAGCCCCCGGCCCAGGCCCTGGGTGAAGGTCGTCTTGCCGGCGCCGAGGTCGCCGGTGAGGATCAGCAGGTCGCCGGCCCGCAGCCGCGGCGCCAGCCGCTCGCCCAGCGCCTGGGTGTCCGCACGGGTCTCCAGCACCAGCTCGCGCGACAGCACCCGGACCAGGTGCAGGTTGACCCCGTCACGACCCGACCGGACGAACCCCTGGCGCTCCCAGAACGCCACGGTCGCGGGCAGCTCCACGCGGGCGACCACCCGGAGGCCGTCGTACCCGTGCTCGCGGGCGTGCGCCTCCGCGGCGTCGATCAGCGCGCCGGCGATGCCGGAGCCCTGCCGCTTCGGCAGTACGCCGAACCGTCGGAGCGCCAGCGCCCGGCCCGCGGGCTCGAAGAGCAGCGCGCCCGCGGGTTCGCCCTCGACCTTGGCCAGCAGGCCGCCGGCGGTCGCGAGCTCGGCGGTCACCGACTCCAGCGTCTCGGTCAGCGCGGTCGCCGGCGGGTCGAGCGGCGGGCGGGCGGCGAACGCGGCCCGGATCACCTGGAGTACGTCGTCCGCCGCGTCCGCACCAACGAGCTCGACCTCGAGGTCGCTCACCTGATGTCCGGGGTGTGGGTGGCCGCGGCGGCGAGGAGCTGGTCGAGGGCGGCGTTGACCTGCTCGTGGCGTTCCATCATCACCATGTGGCCGGCGCCCTCGCACTCGACCAGCGTCGACGTCGGCACGTGCACCTCGAGCTTGCGGCTGAGGCTGACCGGGGTGATCTTGTCGGCGGTGCCGCACACGATCAGCGTCGGGACCCGCTCGAAGGCCGACAGCACCGAGAACTTGTCGAGCGCGCCGAAGCTCGGGAAGAACTCCGCGATCACGTCGAACGGCGTACCGGAGAGCATCTGGTCGACGAAGGCGACGTACGACTCGGGGACCTCCTCGCCGAAGGCGTAGCGGTCGGTGGCGACCAGCGCCACCCCGCGCCCGACCCGGCGGGCGCCCTCGATCACCCGGGAGCCGCGGGCCAGGCCGGCGATCAGACGGGAGGCGAGCTGGCCGCTCAGCGGTGCGGGCAGGATCGGCAGCAGCGCCTTGTGCGGCGACAGGCCACCCGCGGTCGTCGAGATCAGCGCGGTGCCGACGATCTTGGACCCGAACAGCTCGGGGTGCTGCTCGGCCAGCGCGATGATGCTCATCCCGCCCATGGAGTGGCCGACGAGTACGACGGGTCCGTCCGGGGCGGTGTGCTCGATGATGTGCCGCAGGTCGGTGCCGAGCTGGTCGATGGTGGCGTTGCGATCGCTGGACCGCCCGGACCGGCCGTGGGAGCGCTGGTCGTAGAAGACCGTCCGGACCAGGCCGCGGTAGCCGGCGCGCTGGAAGTGCCAGCAGTCGAGGTTGAGCGCGTAGCCGTGCACGAAGACGACCGTGAGGCGGCTGTCCGGCTTGCGTCCTTTGGCGCCGTCGACCTCGTCGATCTCGACGTAGAGGGGTACGCCGTCGTCGGCCACCACCGTGCTCGGGGTCGACCGCAGCGAGCCGAACGCGACCGCGTCGCCGACCCCGCGCCGGGCGATGATCCGGCGCCGGCGGGCGACCTGGACGGCGGTTCCGGCGACCGCGATGCCGGCCGCGCCGGCCGCGAGCCCGAGGAGGCTGGTCTTCAGGCTCATCGGTCGTCTCCCTGGGCTGAATCGACGGGGGCTGAGTCAACGGGTGCTGAGTCGAGTGGGGCTGAGTCAACGAAGGCTGAGTCGACGTAGCGCCGGGCGAGCCGGCCGCCGATCCGGGTCACGATCTCGTAGTTGATGGTGTCGCAGGCCACGGCCCAGTCCTGGGCGGTGGGTTCGCCGTGCGCGCCGGTCCCGAAGAGTACGACGTCCGTCCCAGGCTCCAGCTCGTCGTCGTCGAGGTCGATGACGAACTGGTCCATGCAGATCCGGCCGCGGACCGGCCGGCGGCGCCCGGCGGCGTACACCTCGGCGGTGTTGGCGGCGTGCCGCGGGATGCCCTCGCCGTACCCGGCCGGGACCACGCCGACCGTGGTGTCGTGGTCGGCCACCCAGGTGTGGCCGTAGGAGACCCCGTCGCCGGCGGCGATCCGCTTGCTGAGCGCGAGGTCGGCGCGCACCGTCATCGCCGGCCGGAGCGCGACGTGGTCGGTGTGCCCGGGGGCCGGGTCGAGCCCGTAGACCGCGATCCCGCAGCGGACCAGGTCGAAGTGGGAGCTGGGCCGCAGGATCGATGCCGCCGAGTTGGCCAGGTGCCGCACCTCGGGCCGCACCCCGACCCGGTCGGCGATGTCGAGAGCCTCGCGGAAGGCCCGCTCCTGGCGGTCGTTGGCGGGGTGCTCGGGCTCGTCGGCGCACGCGAAGTGCGACCAGATGCCGGTCACCTCGATGGTGCCGTCGATCTCGGCCTTGCGGGCCGCCGCGACCAGGTCCGGCCAGTGCCCGAGCGTCGAACCACCGCGGGAGAGGCCGGTGTCGACCTTGAGCTGCACCCGCGCGAGCGTGCCGGTCGTCGCGGCCGCGGCGGCGATGTCGTCCAGCTCGCTCATCGCGTACGCCGTCAGGTCGATGCCGGCCTTGATCGGCTCGGTGTAGTCCTCGCCCGGAACCGTCAGCCAGCACAGCACCCGGCCGGTGTCGCCGGCCGCCCGGAGCGCCAGCGCCTCGTCGATGGTGGCAACGCCGAGCCAGGCGGCGCCGGCCTCCCGGGCCGCGCGAGCGACGGGCAGCATGCCGTGGCCGTAGCCGTCGGCCTTGACCGCGACCATCATCGCGGCCGGCGCGACCAGCTCGCGCAGGGTCGTGACGTTGGCGCGGATCGCCGCGAGATCGACGACGATCTCGGCACGGGCGGGGCTCATGGCGTCCGATTCTCTCAGGTCGGGGCCAGCAGGCCGCGGACCGCCACCGGAATGGACCGGGCCACCTCGCTCGCGACCAGCGGTCCCCCGCCCGACGCGAGGGTCGCCGCGGCGCCATGCAGCCACGAACCGACCGACGCGGCGTCGTACTCATCGAGGCCGGAGGCCAGCAGCGCACCGATGAGCCCCGCGAGTACGTCGCCCGCTCCGGCCGTGGCCAGCCACGGCACTCCGGTCGTGGTGACCCTGGTGTTGTCGCTGGTGTCGCCGCCCGGTCTGGTGATCAACGTCCGCCGCCCCTTGAGCACCACGACCGCGTCGTACTCCTCGGCCGCGGCGCGGGCATGCTCGAGCTGACTGGCCTCGACGTCGGCACGCTCGACGCCGAGCATCCGGGCCAGCTCGCCGGCGTGCGGCGTGAGGATCGCGGGCACCGGCAGCGGCCCGGACACGTGGGCGAGCGCATCGGCGTCGACCACGACGGGTACGCCGTCGGCCAGGCACTGCTTCAGCGCCTCACCGGCGTCGTCTCCCCCGCCGGAGCCGACCACCCAGGCCTGCACCTTCCCGTCGCCGACCACCTCCGGGTGCCGCGCCTTCACCAGCGCGGCCACGTCATGCTGCGGATCCGCGGTCGCCGGCAGGTAGCGGACCATGCCGGCCAGCCCGGTGTCGGCGCCGGCCACGCAGAGCAGCCCGGCGCCCGGGTAGCGGTCCGAACCGGCCCGGATCCCGACGACTCCCCGGGTGTACTTGTGAGCCTCCGGCGCCGGCCGCGGCAGCAGGCTGACGATGTCGTCGGGCTGCAGGGCGGTCACGGCCGCTTCGGGGAGCTCCAGGCCGAGGTCGACCAGGGTGACCGCGCCTGCTGCCGCAGCGGCGGGGTCGACGAGGTGGGCGACCTTGTGGGTGCCGAAGGTGACGGTCACCGCCGCCCGCACGTGCGGCCCGTCGAGCCGGCCGTCGTCGACCGACACCCCGCTCGGTACGTCGACCGCCACCACCGGCACCCCCTCGACCGCCTGCAGCGCCTCGACGGCGTCCGGGCGTAGCCCCGGCCGGCCGCCGATGCCGACGATCCCGTCCACCACCACATCGGGCACCTCGCGTCGTGATGCCCCGGATGCGCCGGGGCGCGTCGAGCGGGGCACGACTCGGCCGCCGGCTTGCCGGAGGGCCGCCAACCCGGCCTCGTGGACGTGCCCGAGCAGCACCGCGTCGACGGCCGCGCCCCTCCTGGCGAGCAGAGCACCGGCGTACAGCGCGTCGCCGCCGTTGTCCCCGCTGCCGACCAGCAGCCGCACCCGCCGCCCGTACGCCCCGCCCAGCAGCTCGATCACCGCCGCCGCGAGTCCCGCTGCCGCGCGCGCCATCAGCGCGCCGTCGGGGAGCCTGGCCATCAGCTCTCGCTCGGCGGCCCGCACCTGCTCCACCGTGTGCGCCTGCCTCATGCCCCCAAACTATCCGGGTCGGGCTATCCGGCATGGTGTCGCGCGGCCGGTTGCTGACACATGTGCCACTAACGCAGGGGGCCCAGCTCGGTTTCTGACACAGGCGTGTCACCAAGCAGTAGGGCCTCTCGGCGGTTTCTGACACAGCCGTATCACCAAGGGCGAGACGGGGCCACCCGTTGGTGATACGCGCGTACCAACAACCGCGACAGCGACCCGCGCGTTGGCGGCACAGCTGTGCCAAGTCATCGAAGCGCCCGGCTTCACTGACACCTCGGTCAGCATCACGACCCGGAGAGGATCACGACCGCGGAGGCGATGCCGGCGTCGTGAGAGAGCGAGAGATGCACCTCGGTGACGCCGAGGGCGTCGCAGCTGGCCAGCACCGTGCCACGCAGGTCGAACCGCGGCCGGCCGGTGGACTCCGAGACCACCTCGGCGTCGTGCCAGGCGAGGCCGACCGGAGCGCCGAGCGCCTTGGCGATCGCCTCCTTGGCCGCGAAGCGGGCCGCCAGCGAGGCGGGTGGGCGGCTCGCTTCTGCCTCGGTGAAGAGGCGTTCGCGGAGGCCGGGCGTGCGATCGAGCGACTCGACGAACCGGTCGATGTCGACGACGTCGATGCCCACCCCGACGATCATTTTTTCCACCTGCCGGTCATTCGACCGTGACCGACTTGGCGAGGTTGCGCGGCTGGTCGACGTCGTGGCCCAGCTTGCTGGCCAGCTCGCAGGCGAACAGCTGCAACGGCACCACGGCGACCAGCGGTTGCAGGAGCACGGGCACCCGCGGCAACGGCACGAGTACGTCGGCGTACGGCACGATCGCGGTGTCGCCCTCCTCGGCCAGACAGATCGTCCGCGCCCCCCGCGCGCGCACCTCCTGGATGCCGCTGAGCATCTTGTCGTGGAGCTGGTCGCGGCCGGCCGGGGGTACGACGCAGAGCACCGGTAGCCCCGGCTCGACCAGCGCGATGGGTCCGTGCTTCAGCTCGCCGGCCGCGAAACCCTCGGCGTGCAGGTAGGCCAGCTCCTTGAGCTTGAGCGCGCCTTCGAGGGCGACCGGGTAGCCCGCATGGCGACCGAGGAACAACACCGACCGGGTGTCGACGTGTGCGCGGGCGAGCTCGTAGACGAACTCGTCGTTGTCGAGCACGGTCTGGATGTGGCCCGGCATCGACTCGAGCTGGTCCATCACCTGGTTGATCTCGTCGCCGTACCGGGTGCCTTTGACCTGCGCCAGATACAGCGCGAGCAGGTAGCAGGCCACCAGCTGGGTCAGGAAGCCCTTGGTCGAGGCGACCCCGATCTCCGGGCCGGCGTGGGTGTAGATGACGGCGTCGGACTCGCGCGGGATCGTCGAGCCGTTGGTGTTGCAGATGGCCAGCACCTTCGAGCGCTGCACCCGCGCGTGCCGGATCGCCTGCAGCGTGTCGGCGGTCTCGCCCGACTGCGAGATGGCCACCACCAGCGTCGAGTAGTCGAGGATCGGGTCGCGGTAGCGGAACTCCGAGGACAGCTCGACCTCGACCGGGATCCGGGTCCAGTGCTCGATGGCGTACTTGGCGACCATGCCGGCGTAGAACGACGTACCGCAGGCGATGATGATGATCTTGTCGATGTCGCGCAGCTCGTCGTCGGAGAGCCGCACCTCGTCGAGCTGCAACGCCCCCGACGGAGTACGCCGCCCCAGCAGCGAGTCGGCGACCGCATGCGGCTGCTCGTAGATCTCCTTGCGCATGAACCAGTCGTGGCCGTCCTTCTCGGCCGCCGACAGGTCCCAGTCGACGTGGTAGCGGCGGCCCTGCGCCGGCGTACCGTCGAAGCCGGTGACCGTCACCCCCTCGGCCGTGATCGTGACGACCTGGTCCTGGCCCAGCTCCATGGCCTCACGCGTGTGCTCGATGAACGCCGAGACGTCGGAGCCGAGGAAGTTCTCGCCCTCGCCGACCCCCACCACCAGCGGCGAGTTGCGCCGGGCGGCGACGACGCGGCCGGCGTCCTGCCCGTCGACCGCGACCAGCGTGAACGCCCCCTCGAGCCGCCGGCACACCGACTGCATCGCCTCGGTCAGGTCCAGCCCGTCGGCGACCGCGGCCTCGAGCAGGTGCGCGGCGACCTCGGTGTCGGTCTCCGAGACCAGCTCGTGCCCGGCCGCCTCCAAAGAGGCGCGCAGCTCGGCGAAGTTCTCGATGATCCCGTTGTGTACGACGGCCACCCGGCCCGCCGCCCCCAGGTGCGGGTGGGCGTTGCGATCGTTGGGCGCACCGTGGGTGGCCCAACGGGTGTGCCCGATGCCGGTCGTGGCCGGCGGCAGCGGGTTCTCCTCGATCGCCTTGTCGAGGTTGGCCAGCTTGCCGGCCCGCTTGTCGCAGGCGATCGAGCCGGGCCCTCCGGCCGAGGCGACAAGCGCGATCCCCGCCGAGTCGTAACCGCGGTACTCCAGCCGCCGGAGCCCCTCGACCACCACGTCTCGGGCCTGCTGATGGCCGACATATCCCACGATTCCACACATGGGCCGGAGTCTAACGAGGCGTGATCTACGACTCCCCGGGCCGTCGGATCGGCGGACGTGAGGAAGAATGCCGCGCATGTCCTCGAACGGGAACGGCGGTGACGGGTCTCGCGAGACCTCGCCGTACGTCGAGCTCGACCGGTCGGCCTGGGCCGACCTGGCCAAGTCGACCGAGGCGCCGCTGACGGCCGAGGAGATCGGCCGGCTGCGCGGTCTCGGCGACGAGCTCGACCTCCGCGAGGTGCAGGAGGTCTACCTGCCGCTGTCGCGACTGCTCTCCATGTACGTCGAGTCCGCGGGCCGGCTGCACCGGGCCCAGGAGGAGTTCCTCCAGCGACCCCAGCCACCGCGTACGCCGTTCGTGATCGGCCTGGCCGGCTCGGTGGCGGTCGGCAAGTCCACCACCGCGCGCGTGCTGCAGCAGATGCTGGCGCACTGGCCCGAGCACCCGAGCGTCGCGCTGGTGACCACCGACGGCTTCCTGCTCCCCAACGCCGAGCTCGAGCGCCGCGGGCTGCTCGGCCGCAAGGGCTTCCCGGAGTCCTACGACCGCAAGGCGCTGCTCCGCTTCGTCGTCGACATCAAGTCGGGCAAGGACGAGGTCGAGGCGCCGACGTACTCCCACCTCGTGTACGACGTGGTGCCCGACGAGCCGGTCGTCATCAAGCGTCCCGACATCGTCATCATCGAGGGCCTCAACGTGCTCCAGCCGGCGCGGGTGCGCGACGACGGGCGGACCGGCCTGGCGGTCAGCGACTTCTTCGACTTCAGCGTGTACGTCGACGCGGCGACCAGCGACATCCGCCGGTGGTACGTCAGCCGCTTCCTGCGGCTCCGTGAGACCGCCTTCCGCAACCCCGCGTCGTACTTCTCCAAGTACGCCGCCCTCACCCACCTCGAGGCGGTCAGCGAGGCCGAGCGGATCTGGGACACCATCAACGGCGTCAACCTGGTGCAGAACGTGCTGCCCACCCGCTCCCGCGCCACCCTGGTGCTGCGCAAGGACCCCGACCACTCGGTCCGCTACGTGCGCCTCCGCAAGCTGTAGGCGCGCTACTTCACCGTTCGAGACGATCTGCGCGAAATTGGAGACGGAAGAGTCCCTCGTGAGGCTGGTCCATCTGTTGCTTAGCCCAGGTGAGTGGAGACCTCGGACGGCCACTTCCGAACGCGCATGATCAAGCCTGTCGGCGCCTCCCGTTAGTCTCGACCCGGGCTCATCGTTGAAGCCCGCTTGGTCGTCGTCTCGGGGGAAGGACCCGGCGTGAGCAACAGAAGTCA
>DASXRJ010000330.1:0-10255 GCA_036506675.1 Nocardioides sp.
GTTGGGCAGGCCCAGGTGCTCCTTGGGCGTGACGTAGCAGAGCATCGCGGTGCCGTGCATGGCGATCGTGGCCGCACCGATCGCGCTGGTGATGTGGTCGTAGCCGGGCGCGATGTCGGTGACCAGCGGGCCGAGCGTGTAGAACGGCGCGCCGTGGCACCAGTCCTGCTGGAGTACGACGTTCTCCTCGACCAAGTTGAGCGGGACGTGACCGGGGCCCTCGACCATCACCTGGACGTCGTACTCCCAGGCGCGCTCGGTCAGCTCGGCCAGCGTGCGGAGCTCGGAGAGCTGGGCCTCGTCGTTGGCGTCCGCGGTCGCGCCCGGACGGAGCCCGTCGCCGAGGCTGAACGCGACGTCGTACTCGGCGAAGATCTCGCAGAGCTCGTCGAAGTGGGTGTAGAGGAAGTTCTCCTCGTGATGCGCCAGGCACCAGCCGGCCATGATCGAGCCACCGCGCGACACGATGCCGGTCACCCGGTTGGCGGTCATAGGCACGTAGCGCAGGAGTACGCCGGCGTGGATCGTCATGTAGTCGACGCCCTGCTCGCACTGCTCGATCACGGTGTCGCGGAAGATCTCCCAGGTCAGCTTGTCGGCCTCGCCGTTGACCTTCTCCAGCGCCTGGTAGTTCGGGACGGTGCCGATCGGGACCGGGCTGTTGCGGATGATCCACTCGCGGGTGGTGTGGATGTCGTCGCCGGTGGAGAGGTCCATGACCGTGTCGGCGCCCCAGGTGACCGCCCAGGTGAGCTTGTCGACCTCCTCCTCGATGCTGGAGGTGACCGCGGAGTTGCCGATGTTGGCGTTGACCTTCACCAGGAAGCGCCGGCCGATGACCATCGGCTCGGACTCCGGGTGGTTGACGTTGTTGGGGATGATCGCGCGGCCGGCGGCCACCTCGCTGCGGACCAGCTCGACGTCGCAGCCCTCGCGGACGGCGACGTACTCCATCTCGGGGGTGACGATGCCCTGCTTCGCGTAGTGCATCTGCGTCACCCGCTTGCCGGACTTGGCCTTGCGGGGAGTCAGCTCCTTGCCCTCCCACCTGCCCTGGGCCTCGCCGCGGCGGATCGCGGAGCGGCCGTTGTCGACGAGCTGGGTCTCGCGGCCGGCGTACTCCTCGGTGTCGTCGCGCTCGGCGACCCAGGCCTCGCGGAGCCGGGCCAGGCCGACGGCAGGGTCGGAGCCGGGGCCCTCGGTGCAGTAGCGGTCGAAGGTGTCGCCGTTGGTCAGCGCGACGCGGGTGAACGGGACCCGGACGTCGGGCCGGAGGCCCTCGACCAGGACCCGCGTGTGAGCTTCGTGGACTGTCATTTCTCTTCGCTCCCGGGGTGGATGTGGGTGTGGGCGATCGGGCCCCGGCCGCGGCCGAGGGTCCAGAGCCGCGCGGCGCGCAGCTGGTGGGTGGTGTACGCCGCGGCCCGGCGCGCGGCCGGCGCCAGGGGTACGCCGCGGGCGAGGTAGACGGCCAGCGCCGAGCTGAAGGTGCAGCCGGTGCCGTGGTCGTTGCGGGTGGAGACGGCGGGATGGGTGAGCGGGACGGGGTGGGTGCCCGCGATGGCGACCCAGTCGGTGCAGGTGCCGGAGCTGCCGCCGCCGGTGAGCACGACCGCCGTACCGAGTCCGGTGAGCTTGGCGGCCAGCTCCTGCGGGCCGCCGTCGATGCCGAGCAGGGCGCGGGCCTCGGCTCGGTTGGGCGTGATGACGCTGGCGACCGGGAACAAGTGCTCGACGTACGCCGTCGCGACGTCCGGGCCACCGAGCACGTCACCCGTGGTGGCGACCAGGACCGGGTCGACGACCAACGCGACCCGGCCGCCGACGGGCGGGTTGGCGTCAACGCGCAGCCGGGCGACCCGGTCCGCGACGTGCCGAACCACCTCCGCCGAGGCGAGCATGCCGGTCTTGACCGCCTCGACCGGCAGGTCGTCGAGGACCGCGTCGAGCTGGTCGGCGACCGTCTCGAGCGGGACGCGGTGGGTGGCGTGCACGCCGGTGGTGTCCTGCGCGGTGACGGCGGTGACCACGGCCGCCCCGTGCGCGCCGAGGGCCGCGAAGGTCGCCAGGTCGGCCGCGATCCCCGCGCCGCCGCCGGAGTCGGTGCCGGCGATGGTGAGTACGACGTGTGGGTTCACGCGCCGCCCACCGCTCCGAGCAGGTCGTGGATGACGCTGGCCGGGTCGTGGGCCCGCATCACGGCGCCCATCACCGCGACGCCGTACGCTCCGGCGGCTCTTGCCTCGGCGGCGTTGCCGGCGTCGATCCCGCCGAGCGCGAAGACCGGGAGGTCGTGCGGCCCCTCGAACGGTCGCGGTCCCAGCGCCGGGCCGTAGCCGGGCTTGCTCGCCGTCGCGGCGTACGGCGACAGCGTGGCCCAAGCCGCCCCCTCGTCCGCGGCGGCCCGCACCTCCTCGACGGTGTGGCAGGACCGGCCCCAGGGGACGGCGCCGCCCATGTAACGCGCTGTTATCCCGTCCAGCGCGCCGTTGCAGCGGGTGGTTAGGCGGGGTAACAGCGCGTTACAAGCGGCACCGCCCGGCACTCCCTGACCCGCCGCGAGGTGTACGCCGGCCGCGGACGGGTCGACCACCCGCGACGAGATCACGGTCAGTCCCTCGATCTCGGCCAGCCGCTCGACGACCGCCGCGCGGGCGGCCGGGCCCAGGTCGTGTTCGCGCACCACCACCCAGGTCAGCCCGGCGTCGACACACTCGCGCACGGTCGTCAGCAGGCCGCGCCCGAGCGAGAGCTGGGCGCGGTCGGTGAGCAGCATGAGGCGGGGTGGCACCAGCCGGGACGTCATCCGGAGCGAGCCATCTTCGACACCGTCCGGATGACGTCCGCCACCGGCCGCCGACCACAGCGTCATGCGATCCGTCCCCGGGTCGGGCTGGAGGCTCGCGCGACCGAGAGCCGCGGGATCCGGCCGGCGTGGCGGGCGGCGTACCCAGCCTCGACGCCGAGCCGCAGCGCACGGGCCATGGCGACGGGTTCCGCCGCCCGGGTCACCGCGGTCGCGGCGAGCACCGCCGCGCAGCCGAGCTCCATCGCGAGCGCCGCGTCGCTGGCGGTGCCGACGCCGGCGTCCAGCACCACGGGTACGTCGACCGCGGCGACCACCGCCTCGATCGCGTGCGGGTTGAGTACGCCGAGCCCCGAGCCGATCGGCGACCCCAGCGGCATCACCGCAGCGCAGCCGACGTCGGCGAGGCGACGCGCCAGCACCGGGTCGTCGGTCGTGTACGGCAGCACCACGAACCCCTCGCCGACCAGCGTCTCCGCCGCCTCGAGCAGCTCGACGGCGTCGGGCAACAGCGACCGCTCGTCGCCGATCACCTCGAGCTTGACCCAGGTCGTCTCGAGCGCCTCGCGGGCCAGCCGCGCGGTCAGCACGGCCTCGCGGGCGGACAGGCAGCCCGCGGTGTTGGGCAGCAGCCGGACGCCTCGGCGCCGCAGGGTCGCCAGCAGCCCGCCCTCGCCGGTGCCGGAAGTACGCCGGATGCTCACCGTCACCAGCCCCGGCTCGGCGGCGTCGAGCACCGGCTCCAGCAGCCCCACGCTCGGCAGCCCGCCGGTCCCGAGGAAGAGCCGGGACGCCAGCGGCTCGCCGGCGATCTCGAGAGTCCTCATCCGCCCTGCACCGCCGTCACGATCTCGACGAGGTCGCCCTCACCCAGGGCGTACGACGCGTGCCGGGCGCGCGGCACCACGCACTCGTTGACCGCGACCGCGATTCCACGGACGTCGTGGCCGAGCCGGTCCATCACCAGCGCGGCGACGGTGAGCGGGGCGTCGTACTCGGCGGGTTGGCCGTTGAGCGTGATCCTCACGCGGTCCTCCTACTGGTCATGACCTGGCAGCGAAGCGGCTGGGGTCGAGCGCCGGGTCGACGGCGCCGGTCTCGAGGTGGTCGGCGATCAGGCGGGCGGTCAGGGGCGCGAGGAGTACGCCGTGCCGGAAATGCCCGGCCGCAAGCAGCACACCCGACACGCCGGACGGACCGACCAGGGGCAGGTTGTCGGGCGTACCGGGCCGGTCCCGCGCGGTCACCTCGACCAGCTCGGCCCGGTCGAGGCCGGGCAGCAGCTCGCGGGCCGCCTCCAGCAGCCGGGACACCCCTCCGAGGGTCGCCACCGGCGGCGCGTCGTGCTCCTCGCTGGTGGCGCCGATGACGACGCCGCCGTCGGGCCGCGGGACGACGTACACGGGCTCGCCGTGCACCCAGGCCCGCACCGTGCGGGCGGGCGGGTCGTCGGTGCGGGCCCGGACGATCTCGCCGCGCACCCCGCGGACCAGGCCGCCGAACGGCTCCGGCAGCCGGGCCCCGGTGGCGATCACGGTGACGTCCCAGTCGCCGTCGGGCGCCTCGGCGACCGCCTCGTGGCGGGCGAGCAGCGCCGCGACCACGCGGCGGGGGTCGACGCTGTGGTCGTCGGGCAGGAGTACGCCGCCGGTCACCCGGGCGCTCAGCCGCGGCTCGTGGGCCCGCAACGCCCGGCGGTCGAGCAGGTCGGCGCGGATGCCGTGCTCGGTCAGCAGCGTCGCCTGCCGCTCGACCTGCTGGCGGTCGCCGTGGTCGTGGCCGACCAGCAGGGTGCCGGTCCGGTGCAGGTCGACGCCGAGCCGGGCGGCGTACTCCGGCCAGAGCGCGAGGCTCTCGCGACCCAGGGCGAGCAGCCCGGTCTCGCCGTACCACGCCTCGCCCGACGGGCTGAGCATCCCGGCCGCGGCGTACGACGCACCCTGCCCCGGCGCGGGGTCGACCAGCGTGACGTCGTGGCCGCGGCGGACCAGCTCGTCGGCACACGACAGCCCGACGATGCCCGCGCCACGGACCAAGACTCGGCGCGGCATCAGCCGACCGCCGTCACGAGATCCTTCGCTGCCCAGACGGGGTCGGGATCTCGCCAGACCGCGCCGATCACGGCGACCCCGTGCGCGCCGGCGGAGATCACCTCAGGGGCGTTCGCGGCGTCGATGCCGCCGATCGCGATCAGCGGGAGTACGCCGGCCGCCGCGGTGATCGCGTCCGGCCCGAGCGGTGCCGGCAGCCCGGTCTTGCTCGTGGTTGCGAACACCGGCCCGAAGCCGACGTAGTCGGCCCCGTCCGCCGCTGCCCGCTCCACGTCGGCCCGGTTGCGGCAGGTCCCGCCGATGACCAGGTCGGGCGCGATCCGCCGGGCGGCCGCGACGTCGAGGTCGCCCCGCCCGAGGTGTACGCCGTGGGCCCCCGCGGCCAGCGCGACATCGAGCCGGTCGTTGACCACCACCGTCACGTCGTACGACGCCAGGCCGGTCAGCACCCGGTCGGTCAGCACCATCAGCTCACGCCCGGCCAGCGCCTTGGCCCGGACCTGGAAGCCGGTGACACCGACGTCCGCCAGAGTGGGCAGCAGGGACAGGTCGTCGGTCGCGTCGACCAGACAGAAAATACGCGGCAACACCGGAGTCGCTCCTCACTTCCTTCGCCGGCATGACCCGGATCAGGTTCGACGGTCGGAGCGGAACAGCTCCATCTCAGCCCGCTGCCGCGGACTCCCGTGTGGGTTGGTGAGACGACCGTAGCGCAACCGCCCTGGCGGCGGCACGCCCGGCCCGGTTCGCCCCGATGGTGCTCGCCGACGGCCCGTACCCGACGAGCTGCACGCGCGGGTCGGCGACGGCGGTCGTGCCGTCGAGCTGGATCCCGCCGTACGACGACCGCAGCCGCAGCGGTGCCAGGTGCCCGACCGCGGGCCGGAAGCCGGTGGCCCAGAGGATCACGTCGACCGGCTCGAACGTCCCATCCGCCCAGCGCACCCCGGTCGGCTCGATCCGGGCGAACATCGGCCGGCGCCGGTACGCGCCGAGCGACTCGGCCAGCCTCTCCTGCTCGCGCAGGGCGAGTCCGGTCACGCTGACCACGCTGGCCGGCGGCAGGCCGCGGCGTACTCGCTCCTCGACCAGGGCCACCGCGGCCCGGCCGTCCTCACGGTCGAAGGAGTCGCGCCACCGCGGCGGGCGGCGGGTCACCCACACCGTGTCGGTGACCGGCGCCAGCTCGCCGAGGAACTGCACCGCCGACGCGCCCCCGCCCACGACCAGCACCCGCTTGCCGGCGAAGTGCTCGGCACCCGGGTAGTCCACGGTGTGCAGCTGCTCCCCGGCGAACGTCTCGATGCCCGGGTAGTGCGGCAGGAACGGCCGGTTCCACGTCCCTGTCGCGTTGACCAGGGTGCGGGTGTGCCAGCTCCGCTCCCCCGCGTGTACGACGAGCAGGTCGCCCTCGCTGGTCACCCTGTCGACGCGCACCGGCCGGATCACGGGCAGCGCGTGCTCCCGCTCGTAGGCCGCGAACCAGGCCGGCACCACCCGATTGGCCCGGCCGTCGGCGACCGGCGCGGGCGAGTCGGGCAGGTCCGCGACGCCGTGTACGTCGTCCATGGTCAGCGAGTCCCAGCGATGCTGCCAGGCGCCGCCGGGACCGTCGTACGCATCGAGCACGACGTGGTCGATCCCCCGCCGCGTCAGGTGGTACGACGTCGACAACCCGGCCTGGCCGGCCCCGATCACGACGGAATCCCAGATGCGCACGCAACCTCAACGCGCGCGAGTAGCCGCGTATGCCCGGGGTCGGCGCAGTCTCCCGTGCCTTCCCCGGGCCGAACTCGTCGGGCAACCAGCTGGAAATAGAACGGGCGCTCGGCTACCGAGCCGCCTCTCGGCACTCGTCCGGCGTGCAGTGGTCGAACAGCCTCAGCCGCCGCATCAGGTCGCGCGCCCACGGCTTGCGGTGGTCGCCCGCGAAGACGTTGCGGTCCTCCCACGGCACGTCGTACCGGTAGAGCTCCCAGGCGTACCGGTGCCCGCTCCACGAGTTGTCCAGGTCGACGCGCACCAGCAGCCCGCGCGCACCCCGGACCGCGACGTACGACGGGATGACGTCCATCGTGCCGCCGGTGCGCTTGTCGCCGTCCACCTCGCCCGGCCGCGACTGCGACCAGGTGTGCTCGAAGAAGGCGTACCGCGCCCCGGGCGCGCTCGGCCGATGCAGCGACGAGACGAACGACCGCCCGGCCCGGTACGACGGACTCGTCTGCCCGACGAGTCCCTCGAAGGTCGGCGCCAGGTCGATGTTGCTGACGAACTGCGCCCGCGGCCCCGGCGCCACCCCCGGCCCGACGACCAGCAGCGGCACCCGCGTGTCCGAGTCGTACGGCGCACCCTTGCCGCCGTTGAGCTGGTGCTGGCCGAGGTGGAAGCCGTTGTCCGAGGTCAGGAAGACATAGGTGTTCGGCCCGACCGCCGCCCGCACCCGCCGGATCAGCCGGTCGACCGACTGCACCATCCGGGCCCGGTTGCGCAGGTTGCGCACGGCGTCGGCCTTGGTGAGCGAGATCGGGTTGGTCCTCCAGGCCGGCGCCGGCCGGGTGCTCCCGTCCCTGCGCAGGTAGGTGGGCGCGTTGTCGGCCCGCGGGTCGTCGTACCCGGGCAGGTCGTCGACGCCCAGCTGTCCGCAGCGCAGCAGCCCGCAGTTGCCGTGCTCGTAGACGGTCCCCGGCCGGTCCGCGAAGGCCGGCGGGAACGCCGGGTCCCCCGAGTACGCCGACCCCAGGCTGGCGTGCGGCCCGTAGGTCGAGATCTCCAGGAAGTACGGCCGGTCGTCGTCGCTGTGCCGGTCCACGAACCCGACGGCCCGGTCGGCCATCACGTTGGTCGCGTAGTGCCGGTCGCGGTCGAGCACCGAGGCGTACGACGGCGGCTTCGACTCGAGCTTCAGTCCGAGTGCCCCATCGGCGTTGACGTAGGTGCTGCGGAAGCCCCACTCGGCGTACCCACCGCCGAGGATCGCCCGGAAGTCGCTCCACCCCGGCGGCCTCGGCGGCGGGATGAGCTGGCCGTCGACGTTCCGGGCCTCGTACTGGTTGAGGTACTTGCCGATGAAGCCGGTCGTGTAGCCGTGCTGGCGCAGCGCGACGTTGAACGACCGTTTGAGATTGCCGTACGCCGCGAACGCCCGGTAGCCGCCCACCGGGTGGAGGGGGTCGTTGACCGTGTTGGTCAGCACGTGGGTCTGGTGCGGCGTCTGCCCGGTGAACAGCGCGGCGCGGGAGGGGCAGCAGAGCGAGTCGACGACGAAGGCGTTCCGGTACGCCGCTCCCTCACGCCGCATCTTCTGCGCGTTGGGCATGGTGGCCAGCAGCTCCGTAGAGAAGTCGTCCATCAGGATCAGCACGATGTTGGGCCGGGCTCCGGCCGCGACCGACCTCGCGGCCACGGGCGCGGCCTTCACGGGCGAGGCGGCGACCGGCCGGTTCGCGTCGACCGGAACGGGTCCCAGGACGGCCGCGGCCAGCAGCGCCACGGCAGGGAGAGCTCTGCGAAAGCCTCGTCTCACCTTAACTCCTTAATGTCTACTAACTTTATACAGTTATATCAGGGAGGCTCCCTCCGACCGGACGGCCACCGCTGGCTGAGAGCAGTGACCTCACACCGGGCCGCTGTGCCCCGATGGACAGGCGGGAGTGACCAGGCGATTCTGTGGATGACAGGCACGACTCGTATCGGAGGCGACGTGGGCGGACTGCCGCGACCGGAACTGCCGCCGGGCCGCCACCGGGATCTCGTGGACGCGTTGCACGAGCTCCATCACCGGGCCGGCTGGCCGAGTCTGCGCACCATCGCCCGGAACCTCGGATGCAGCCCGACGACGGTGTCCGCGGTGTTCTCCAGGCCGCGGCTGCCGGCGTGGGGCTTGCTCGAGCTCGTGGTCGAGGACCTCGGCGGCGATTGCGGCGAGTTCCACGCACTGTGGGTCGCCGCCGGATCCCCAGACCGCGACGACACCGGGACCCAGGGCGCGACTCCCCTGGCGGGGCGCAAGGACGATGTGCGGGCAGTCCGGGCTCACTTCGACCGGGGCGACCCCGGGTTGCTGCTGGTGTGCGGGGAGGCGGGCATCGGCAAGTCCCGGTTGGTCGCCACCGTCGTCTCGACCGCCGCACCCGACCTGACCGTGCTGAGGGGGTCGTGCGCTCCCTTGGCCACGGCGGCGCCGTTCCTGCCGTGGGTCGACGTCCTGCGGGCGGCGTACGCGGTCGACGACGGCCAATGGTTGAAGGAGGCACTCGCAGCGGAACCGGCGTACGTCGCCGGCGAGATCGTTCTGCTGCTTCCCGAGCTCGATGCCGGTCCCCCGGTGCCCGACTCGTGGCGCGAACCCGAGCCCCCATCAGCAGCAGGCCAGCTCTCCCCGGCTCGACTGTTCGCGGCGGTGCGCACCGCACTCACCGGACTGGCTGCACTGCGCCCGCTCACCATGGTGATCGAGGACCTGCACTGGGCCGATGCGGCGACTCTCGACCTGCTGGAGCACCTGCTCCGGTCACCGGTCGGTCTCGGGGTGCCGGTCGTCGCCACCTACCGCACCGATGATCCCGCCACCTCGCCCTCTGCGGAGGACTGGCAGCTGCGGGTACGACGACTGCCCGGCGTCGCGGTGCAGCGGCTGGAGCCGCTGGACCTGGACGGAACGCGGGAACAGCTCGAGCTCCTGACGGGTGCACCCGTCCTTCCCGGGCGGGCGGAGGCGATCCACCGGCGGTCGGCGGGGAACCCGCTGTTCACCGAGCAGCTCGCCGCCCAGTCGGACCATGAGGCGGGGACCGACGCGGCCGCCGTACCCAGGCTGCTGACCGACCTGCTGGACCAGCGGATCCGGGGGTTGGACGACGATGCGTGGAGCGTCGCCTGCGTCCTCGCAGCGGGCGATCGCCCGATCACCGGCGCACAACTGTCGGAAGTCGCCGGGGTGCCTGACGGCGACCTCACCGCCGGGCTGCGAAGTCTCGACCGGCGCCGGCTGCTGAGCACGGGACCCTCCAAAGAGATCACCCTCAGCCACCCGCTGATCGCCGAATCGGTACGTCGACGGTCGCTGCCGATCGAGCTGGCCGACGCTCAGCGGCGGCTGGCCGACGCGATGGCCGCCTGGCCCGGCGTACCGGCGGCCGAGATCGCGGGCCTCTGGTGCTCCGTGGGCGACCCGGACCAGGAGGCGCCCTGGCGAGTGCGGGCCGCGCAGTCTGCGGCCAGCACGCACGCGGCGCACCTGGCCGCCGACCACTGGCTCAGACTGCTCGAGATCTGGCCCCGGGTCAGGGACGTCGAGCGCATCGGGGCTCGCCTGGTGAGCGCTCACCTCGAGGCCATCGTCGCCCTCGAGGCCTCGGGTCGGGTCGACCAGGCCATCGAACTGTCGCGCCAGGCCCTC
>DASXRJ010000331.1:0-5207 GCA_036506675.1 Nocardioides sp.
CACGCTGGTGGTCGACGAGGTGGCCGACCTGCAGCGGATCGGCGTACACCCGGAGCGCCAGCGGCAGGGCTTGGCGGCCGCGCTGCTCGACGCCGCCCTCGCCTCGCAGCGGCCAGCGAGCCGGATGCTGCTGGAGGTCTCCGAACGCAACGAGCCGGCGCTCGCGTTCTACGCGCGCGCCGGCTTCGCCGAGATCGGCCGGCGGCCCCGCTACTACCGGGACGGGGCCGCGGCCGTCGTGATGGAGCGAGTGCTACCTCAGGGCAGGTAGTACGTCGGGTTCGGCAGCTTGACGGTCCGGTCGGCGTACCCACCGATCAGGTCGCTGAACTGGTCGCCGAAGTTGGCGATGATGTCCAGCCCCTGCGACTCGACGTACGCGCGGGTGGCCGACTTGTACTCGATGGTCGTGCAGACGCCGTCGTTGCATGGAGTCCCGGGCGGGTAGATCGCCGGGTCGGGGGTCGCGCCGCTGGCCCACTTCGTGTAGTAGTTCGCGTCCGTGAAGACCGTGTAGCCCACCTTGGCCAGGTTGCCCAGCGTCGCGGCGCGCTGGTTGGTGCGGCGTCCGGTCAGGCCGACCACGGTGCAACCCGCGTTGCCGACGGCGTTGACCAGGGCCGGCATGCCGGGCGTGGCCGGGAAGCGCTGCGGCTGCACCCACTCCCGGTCCTGGACGACCGGGTCGAAGTGGAAGTGCATCGCGTTGTCTTCCATGTCATAGGTCCACAACGTGGTGTCGTCGGCGTCGAAGACGATCGCGGGGTGCCCGCCCGCGGCGACCTGGTCGGCGCACTCCTGGACCAGCGTCGGCTGGAGGTCCGCCTCCATGTCGGCGAGCTCGGAGATGTACGGCGAGGAGTTCTTGTCGGAGATCCCGGCTGAGGAGGCGTGGTAGTAGGTGCGGATCGTCGACTTCACCGAGTCGATGTTGGGGATTCCCTCGCCACCCTCGGTCAGCCCGCTGGAGCCGTCGGGCGCCATCGTGAACTCGGTGCGCGGCGCCAGCGACGGCTCGCTCACGCCGGGCAGGTTGGGGCTCGGCAGGTAGTACGTCGGGTTCGGCAGCTTCAGCGCGCGGTCGGCGTACCCGCCCTGGAGGTCGGACCACTGGTCGCCGACGTTGAGGACGATGTCGAAACCCTGGGACTCGATGTACTTGCGCGTATAGGCCTTGTACTCGACGGTCGTGCAGGCCGAGACGCAGACGATGTACGACGGCTTGTTGGTGTCGGCGCCGTCCCACTTGGTGAAGAAGTTCTTGTCCTTGAACGGCTGGTAGCCGACCGAATCGAGGTTCGCCAGGGTGGCGTCTTCCTGGGCGTGCCGGCGGCCCGTGATGCCGAAGATCGCGAAACCACGCTTCCGCGCCTGGTTGACGAAGGCGACCATGCCGGGGGTCGCCGGGAAGCGCCCCTCTTGGACCCAGGTGTTCTGCAGCACCGGGTCGAAGTTGAAGTGCATGGCGTTGTCTTCCATGTCATAGGTCCACAACGTGGTGTCGTCGGCGTCGAAGACGATCGCGGGCTTGCGGTCGGCCGCGTGAGCGGCGTCGCGTGCCTTCTCGAGGTAGTCCCATTGGGCGGCCTCGATGGCCTTCAGCTCGCTGATGTAAGGCGAGCTCGTCTTGTTGGAGATGCCAGCGCTGGTGGCGCCGTAGTAGGTGCGGATCGTGGACTTCACCGAGTCGATGTTGGCGATTCCCTCGCCGCCCTCGGTCGTGCCGCTGGAGCCGTCGGGCGCCATCGTGAAGTGGGTGCGCGGGCTGAGCTGGTCGAACTGGTTGCCGACGTCGGCGGTGGCGGGGTTACCGGTGCCGCCGGCCAGCAGGACGGAGCCGATCGCGGTGGCCGCGAGCGCTCGCAGTGCCCTGCGACGTGACCTGGTGTGCATGTCATCTCCGGAAAGTGATCGTCGGGGTGCGGACATCGAACGTTAACCCCGTTCGGGTCCGTTTCGCCGCCTTCGCGCCCTATATCCCTCGGTGGGTCCGGGGGCCTGGTGGTCGCCCGGCACAATGGGCCTCGTGGCTGCCTCCTCGACTCATGGTCCGATCGATGGTGCGACTCCTGGTTTGACCGACGGCCCGCTGGTGCTGGGCATCGAGACCTCGTGCGACGAAACCGGTGTCGGCATCGTCCGCGGTCACACGTTGCTGGCCGACGCGGTGGCCTCGAGTGTCGAGGAGCACGCGCGGTTCGGTGGCGTCGTACCCGAGGTCGCGTCGCGTGCCCACCTCGAGGCGATGGTGCCGACCATCGAGCGCGCCTGCGAGACCGCCGGCATCAAGCTGTACGACGTCGACGCGATCGCTGTCACCAGCGGACCCGGCCTGGCCGGCGCCCTCCTGGTCGGGGTCGCCGCCGCGAAGGCCCTCGCGCTCGGGCTCGGCAAGCCGATCTACGGCGTCAACCACCTGGCCGCCCACGTCGCGGTCGACCAGCTCGAACACGGCCCGCTCCCCGAACCCTGCCTGGCCATGCTCGTCTCCGGCGGCCACTCCTCGCTGCTCCGGGTCGAGGACGTCACCACCGGCGTCGACCCGATGGGCGCGACCATCGACGACGCGGCCGGCGAGGCCTTCGACAAGGTCGCGCGGCTGCTCGGGCTGCCGTTCCCGGGTGGGCCCTACATCGACCGGGCCGCGCGCGAGGGCACCGTCACCATCGACTTCCCGCGCGGGCTGACGTCTCGGCGCGACCTCGAACGCCACCGCTTCGACTTCTCCTTCTCCGGCCTCAAGACCGCGGTCGCCCGCTGGGTCGAGACCCAGCAGCGCGACGGTGTCGAGGTGCCGGTCGCCGATGTCGCGGCCAGCTTCCAGGAGGCGGTCTGCGACGTACTCGTCCGCAAGGCCCTCGATGCCGCCACCTCCGAGGGCATCGAAGACATCCTGATCGGCGGCGGCGTCGCCGCCAACAGCCGGCTCCGGGCGATGGCCACCGAGCGCGCCGAGGCCCGCGGCATCCGGGTCCGGGTCCCGCGGCCCGGGCTGTGCACCGACAACGGGGCGATGGTGGCCGCCCTCGGCGCCGAGCTGGTCGCCCGCGGCCGTACGCCGTCCGCCCTCGACCTGCCCGCGGACTCCTCCCAGCCGATCACCACCGTCGTCGCTTAGTCTTCGCGCGCCCGGATCACCGTGTACGTCGGCTTCGGTGGCGCGCCGGCTTCGGGGGCGTGAAGTTCTCGAACCGGGTCAGGTAGCCGTCCACCACGGCCGTCGCCTCGTCCCCGGTCATCGGCTCGATCTCCTCGACCGGATCGGGAGGACCCGCGAGCTCGAACGGGTCGGGCGGCACGTTCAGTGGAGGTGGTGGTGGCGCCGGGAACCGGTCGGTCGGTCGGCACAACCCCAGCCACCAGACCGTCCAGCAATGCCAGGAGCGCCAGCGCCTCGATCCGTAGCTTCGCGTCCGGCACGCCGACGATCCGCAGCCACGTCTCGCGCGCCGCCAGCCGCTCCTGGTAGCCGCGAAAACTCACCGCGCCCACCACCGGGTCGTGCCGCGCGGGGTCCTCGAAGGCCTGCCAGGCCTTGGCCTGGACGAGACGCTCCTCGTCGAGCGGCAGCGAGGCCAGGCAGAGCGCCCGCAGATACGCCCGCCGGGCCGTCACGTAGTCGGCCTCGGGGTCGGAAGCCTCGCGGACGTGCTCTTGGTACGCCGCCCGGTAGAGCCGGTGCTGCGCGCGGTCCTGTGGCAGGTGGCGCATCCCCAGCTCGATGACCCGCGCCTGCGATGGGAACTGGTATCGCAAACTTCCCGGAGAAAGCCCGACCGCGGCGGCCACACGCCCGTGTCAGAACTGCGGCACGTCGACCGGGCCGGCGCCGAAGTGCCAGAGCGGGCTCTCGTACCCGCCCTTGGTCGGTGTGCCGTAGGTGCCGGTCTGGAACGTGCCCCCGGCACCCTGCTGTGGCTCCTCGTAGAGCTGCATCAGCCCCCACGCGCCGTCCGACCACACCTGCGCGAGCAGGTCGTGCCCGGCCCAGGCCACGTCGGAGGAGATGATGTCGTCCCGGGCCGCCTTGAAGGTCACCACCGGCTCGAGGGTGTCGGCGTCGAGGATCGACACCTCACTCACCCCCGGCCCATCGTGGTAGGACGGCAGGCCGATGATGTACCGCCCATCGGCGGTGAAGCTGCCCAGGTCGTAGGCGCAAGTGCGCGCGACCAGACGGTTCATTTCGTCGGTGACCTGGGCGCAGGTTCCGTTGTCACCGGACGATTCGCGCACCGCGATCCGGCCCGTCGCCGTGGACACACCCAGCACCTTCAGCGCCTTGCCGGACCATGCCTCGAGCTTGCCGCCCGGCCGAGTCAGGAAGACCTTGCCCTCGCCGAGCTCGACCACCACCGTGCCGTCGGGCAGGATGCCGCGCACGCCGGAGCCGTCCGGCGGCTTCTGGTCCAGCGTCCACTTACCGGAGAAGGCGCCACCCTCACGGATCGTCCACACCCCAGGTGATGCCTCATCCGGAGTGTCAAGGCTCAAGTAGGCGTACGACGACCGGTCCGGCGTGATCGCGATGCTGCCGTCCGTCGCCTTCTCGCGCGCCAGCTCGCCGCCCTGGTCGAAGCTGTCGTACTGCCAGTTGCCCTGCTCATCGAGGATCATCCCGATCCACTGGTCGTCGCCGACCTGAGCGACGCTGAACAGCTCACCGTCGACCGGGATGATCGGGCCGCTTGTCGTCACGATCCCGCTGTCCGGCTCCGACCAGTAGGTGATCGGGAACGCGTTGCGGAACGCGTTGACGTTCGTCGTGTCGATCGGCACCACCTTGCCCGGCGTCGCCGACGTGGCCGGTGGCGAGGTCGAGGGCGAGGTGGACGTCGAGCCGGAGGGACTCGGCGTACTCGAGACCGACGGCTCGTGAGAGGGGCCTTCGCTCCGTGGCTGGTTGTTCGCGAGCAGCAGCCCGAGCGGCGCGATGATCGCCACCGCGGCGGCCGCCGAGGCCACCACCGCGATCCGACGGGCGCGCTGGATCCGCTTCGCCCGGGCACGTACGACGTCGAGCGTCAACGGCGTCTCGGGCAGGGCGCGGGCCCGCTGGCGCAGGGCGCGGGTCAGGTCGTCGTCGTGGTTGCTCATCGCTCCTCCTCCCCGAGGATCAGTGCGTCGGGTACGCGTTGCCGAAGGGTGGCCAGCGCCCGGCTGGCCTGGGACTTCACCGTCCCGCTGGAGATGCCGAGCGTGTGTGC
>DASXRJ010000332.1:0-6702 GCA_036506675.1 Nocardioides sp.
TCCAGCCGGCCCCCGGAGGGGGCTTCGTTGCCTATCCGGCTGCCGACAGCGTCACCTTCTTCGACGTCGAGGCCGAGACCATCGGCGACGCGCTGGAACGAGGCACGGGTTTCCGGCCACCCCACGGGGGCGGTAGCTGGCATCCCGAGGGCGACCGCTACGCCCTGGCGACAGGGGGCGAGATCAGGATCTGGGATGCCCACACCGGGGAGCTCATCGGAAAGGGTCGCCCGTCGGGGCCGAACGTCAACGCCATCGACTACAGCACGGACGGCAGCAGGCTCGTGATCGGCGAACTCTCCGGCAAGGTGACCATGCTCGACCCGACGACGTTGACCGCAGTCGGTCACCCGGTGACGCTCGACGAGCCCGTCCGCAGCGTTTCCGCCGGCCCGGACAACCACACGGCCTTCGCCCTGACCGGCCAGCCGGCAACAGACTTCTGGGTCGGTTCGACCACAGGCTGGGCGCTCGTTGACCTGGACTCCGGCACGATCCTCGAGCAAGGTGCGCGCGGGATCGACGGGTTCGTTGTCGCCTTCTCACCCGATGGCCAACACGCAGCAGTCGGCGGACTGGACGGCGGAGTCCTCGTGCTTGACCTCGAGACCGGTGAACCACTCCGACCGCCGGTCTTCAGCCACAAAGCCACGGTCCTGTCAATCACCTACTCAACCGATGGCAGCCAGCTCGTCACTTCAGCGGCAGACTCCAGCGCGGCCCTGTGGAATGGGGAGACTGGTCTCCTGGTTGCGCGAGTCCTCACCCCGCAGCGCTATGCATCGGCCGCGTTCATCGCGGGCCGAGAATCGGTACTCATCGCCACGGAGGGTGAGGGACCCATCTACGAATGGCACACCAGCGTCGAGTACGCCCGTCATTTCGCCTGTCGGGTGGCCGGCCGAGACTTCACCGAGGCCGAGTGGGCGGAGGTGTTCGCCGATCGGCCCTATCAACAGGTCTGCCCCTCGTGAGCGACCTGCCGGGTGAAGCGTGCATGCCCGGCGAGCGGACTACGTGTCGAGACGCATCGGGCGCTCAGGACGTGGTCGGCTGCACTGCGGACAGCAGCCCGATCCGCATCGCGGTGACGAGCGCCTGGGCCCGGTTGACCGCGCCGAGCTTCTGGTAGATCCGGGCGATGTGCGTCTTGGCGGTCGACTCCGACATGTAGAGCCGGCCCGCGATGGCCGCCGTACCCAGTCCCTCGGCCAGCAGGTCGAGCACCTGTACCTCGCGCGGCGAGAGCTTCGGTACTTCGTTGGTGGCACGGCGCAGCATCGCCTCGCCCAGCCCCGAGCACAGGAACGACCGAGGCGAGGCGTAGGCGTGCCGGGCGGCGGCCACGACGTCCTTGGACGGGGCCTCCTTGCCGACGAACGCCGACGCGCCGGCCTCCATGGCCGCGAAGATCTGGTCGTCGCCGGAGTGCATGGTGAGGACCACCAGTCCGGCCCGTTCCTGCCGCTCGCGGATCGTGCGTACGACGTCCAGGCCGGTTCCGTCGGGCAGCTGCAGGTCGGTGACGACGACGTCGGGCCGGGTCTGCTGCCAGGCCGCCAGCGCTTGGGCGACGGTGCCGGCGAGCCCGACGATCCGCATCTCGGGGTCGCGTTCGAACGCCTTGGCCAGGCCCTGCCGGATCAGCTCGTGGTCGTCGACCAGGACGACCCGGATCGGGTGGGCGGGAGCAGGGGTGGGAGGGGGCTGGTTGGGAGGGGGCTGGGTGTTCATGAGGTGAGCAGTCCTTCGATTCCTTCGGTGTCTCCGGGGTTTTCGGGGGGTGACGGCCGTGCGATGCACACGCGTACGACGGTACCGCCGTGGTCGCCGTTCTGGAGCGTGATCGCGGCGCCGATCAGCTGGGCGCGTTCGCGCATGATGCGCAGGCCGTGAGAGTCGTGTCGGCCCGGGCCGAGGCCGCGGCCGTCGTCGGTGACGACCACCTCGGCGGCCGGCGCGTCCACCGTGCACTGCACCCGGATGCAGTGCGGCTGGGCGTGCTTGACGGCGTTGTTCATGGCCTCCTGGGTGATTCGCAGGAGCTCGGCCTCGACCTCGGCTCGCAGCCGGGTCGGGCCCTCGTCGATGGTGAGGTGGACCGGGAGACCGGTGACGGTCGTCACGTGCCGGGCCAGCTCGCCGATGCCCGCGCCCAGGCTGCCGGAGGCCTCGTTGCGGAGGCTGAAGACCGAGCGGCGGAGCTCGGTGACCACGCCGGTGATCTCGTTGCGGAGGGTGCCGAACAGCTCGGCCTGGGCAGTACTGGTCGCCGACTCCTGGAGGTCGTCGACGAGGTAGCCGAGCGACGCGATGTCCTGGGCCACGCCGTCGTGCACCTCGCGGGCCAGCCGCCGGCGCTCGTCCGCGGTCGCGTCGGAGCGGACCGTCGAGAAGAGCAGCGCGGTGTCGAGCTGGAGCGCCTCCGAGCGAAGCGACTTGGTGAGGCCGGCGAGCAGCCGCTGCAGCGGCAACCGGCCCGCGAGCCCGGGCGAGATGGTGCCGGCCACCACGGCGACGACGCCGGCGTCGGTGGAGAGCGGGAAGGCGACGTCGCCGGCCGGCGTACTCGCGGGGGTGGCGGTGTCCCACACCCGCTCGACCAACGCGTCGTGAGTCTTCGGTACGACGCCCGCGCCGGTCTGGGCTCGCACGAGCGGGATCAGGGCGTCGTCGCGGCGTACGAACACGACGGCGTCGGCCAGCGGGAGCTCGGCGTACACCCGGTCGGCGATCGTCTCGCCGATCGAGCTCGGGTCGAGTCCCTCGGTCAGCTCGCCGGACAGGTCGAGCAGCCGTCCGATCAGCGCCCGCGCATCCCGGTACGGCGTCAGGTCGTCGATCTCGCCGCGCTGGATCGAGCGCGCGAACGCGGCCAGCAACCCGGCCCCGAGCCCGATCGCGAGCCAGCTGAACACCTGGCTGCCCATCTCGCTGTCGCCCCGCCAGCCCAGCTGTATCGCCATCAGCCCGACCACGCCGAGCTCGAACACGGTCACTCCGAGGACCGCCTTCGCGGCGTGCACCGAGCCGCTGATCAGCGGCGCGACGGCCAGCGCCGGGGTCAGCAGGATGGTGTGGGGGAGCGCCGAGCCGACCACGGCGGCGACGAAGCCCGCCTCTACAAGGAGGGCGGCCCAGGGCCTTACCGAGGGGATGCCCGCGGCGGTGATGCCGCCCATCCAGATCGCGGCCAGGCCGAGCAGGCCGACCAGCGCGTACTCGTCGAGGCTCCACACGATCGGCACCGTGATGGCGGCCAGGAAGAACATCCGCGCGGCGCCGCCGATACCGACGTACCGGCGTCCGGAGATCAACAAGGTGCTCATTGCCCCAGACCGCTTCCCACGATCCGGATGACGGCCGGTCCCAGGACGGCGACGAACAGGCAGGGCAGGATGCAGAAGATCAGCGGAACAGTGATCTTCACCGGCACCTTCTGCGCCTTCTCCTCGGCCCACTGCCGGCGCTTGATCCGGATCTCGTGTGACTGGACGCGCAGAACCTGGCCGATCGGGATTCCGAAGGCGTCGGCCTGCACCAGCGCGGAGACGAACGTGCGCAGGTCGCCCAGCGAGTTGCGCTCCCCGAGGGCGCGCAGCGCGTCGGAGCGGGCCACGCCGAGCTGCATCTCCTTCAGTGCCCGGGCGAACTCGCCGGCCAGCGGCCCGGTCGTGTTGCGCGATACCTGCATCAGTGCGGCATCGAAGCCGAGTCCGGACTCGACCGAGATGGTGAGCAGGTCGATGGCGTCGGGCAGGTCCTTCTGCATCCGCTCGGTGCGGTTGTACGTGAGCTGGTAGAGGTAGAGGTTCGGCCCGAAGAAGCCGACGACCGTGCCGCCGATCAGGAACAGCAGCACCAGTCCGAACGGTAGGCCGAGCACCAGGGAGAAGAGCCCGCCGAAGCCGAAGCCCGCGACCGCGCCGACCACCTTGCCGGCCACCACCCGGTCGACCGTCCAGGTGGGCGGGTTGCCCGCCAGGTCGAGCCGGTGCCGGATCCGCTCGGCGGCGTCGGCGCCGGTGATCCGGCGGCCGAGCCGGGTCGCGCTCTCGTACAGGGGGCCGAGCACCCGCTCGCCGAAGGTCCGGTCGATCTCTTTGGTCAGCTCGGTCGGAGCCGCCGTCATCGCCTCGAGTACGGCGAGCGAGCGGTTGACCCCCCGCACCTCGGACTGCAGGCCGCCGAGCCCGACCAGCCCCAGGAACAGCGCGACGAACACCAGCGCGCAGCCCGCCAGGACCAGCAGGCCGGTTCCGGCCAGGTCGAAGTCGCTCAGGTTCATCTCGTCACACCTCGACCTTCACGACGCGGCTCATCCAGAACGAGCCGACGCTCAGCAGCACCCCGGCGACGATCAACATCAGCCAGCCGAGCGGGGAGTGGAACATCGGCTTGAGGTACTCGGGCTGCGTCAGCAGCAGGTAGAGCGTGAACACCGGCGGCAGCAGACCGAGGATCCACGCGGACAGCCGGCCCTCGGCGGACAGCGTCGCCACCTGGCGGCGCAGGTACTCCCGCTCGCGCAGGGTCGCCGCCACGTTGGTCAGCAGCTCGGCCAGGTTGCCACCGACCTCGCGCTGGATCCGGATCGCCATCACGACCCAGCCGAAGTCCTTGCTGTGCATCCGCTCGGCCACACCCTCCAGCGCGTCCTCGACGTGTACGCCGAGCCGCGCCTCGACCAGCACCCGCTTGAACTCGCTGGTGACCGGCTCGTTGCCCTCGCGCACGATCGTGTCGAGCGACTGAGGCAGCGACAGGCCGGCCGACAGGCTGCCCGCCATCAGCTGCAGGGTGTCCGCCAGTGAGCTGCCGAACGCCTTCAGCCGCCGGGTCCGCCGGAACCCCAGCCAGACCCACGGGACGACCAGCCCCAGCAGCAGGAACAGCAGCAGCCCCAGCCCGCGGGCGAGCACCAGCCCGACGAAGCCGGACCCGATCGCGATGCCGCCGTGCAGGAGCAGCCACTCGGACGGCTTGAGCGCGGAACCGGCGCCTTCGAGGCGGTTGGCGATCCGGGCCTCGAGCGAGCGGTTGCGGTGCAGCATGTCGGCCGCGGCGCTGCTGGCCTGGGCGCGCAGGTCCGACTGCTTCGCGAACTGTGCGGCCGCCTGGCCCTTGCCGGTCGTGAACGCCCCGATCCGGGCCTCGACCGTCTCCGGGCCGGGGGGCGCGGTCAACATGAACGTGAGGGTGACGAGCAGCACGAACAGGCCCAGCCCGAGCGCGCCGACGCCCGCGAACAACACGTCCCGCGAGATCCGTAGGCCGGCCGAGGTGGTCGGCGCGTGCGTCGCGACCGCGACCGCGTCCTGGATCGGCCCGAACGCCTCGGCGACCCAGGCCTGACCGTCCTGCGTCGGCACCGTGACCTGGATCCGGCCCTCGGTCGCGGTCACGCCGTTGGGTACGACGGCGGTCACCAACACCTGGCGAGCCAGCGCGTCGGCCTCGGCGGAGAACGCCGCCTGCAGCGCCTCGGGCGTCGCGTTGATCAGCCGCCCGTGCCCGGCTCTCGCCATCGACTGCAACGGCACCGAGTCGTGCGCCGTCTGCTCGAGCGCCACCGTGTCCACGATGACGCTGGCGTCCTTGATCGCGGCGGTCACGTCGGTCAGGCGAGTGTGGCTGGTGTCCAGGCCGTCGGAGAGCACCAGGATGCTGCGCTGGCCCTCGTCACCGGCCATCCGGACGGCCGCGAGTACGCCGTCGTACAGGCGGGTCTTGAGGGCGAGGTGCAGCCCGGCGATCGCCTCCCGCGCGGCGTCGCGGTCGAGGGTGGGCGGGAGGGTCTGCTTGACGGTGCTGTCGAAGCTGACGATGCCGACGTACACGTTGTCCGGTACGGCGTCGAGGAAGGCCGTTGCCGCGGCCTGAGCGGCGGCGAAGCGCGACCCGCGCATGCTGTTGCTGGTGTCGATCGCGAGTACGGCGGTCCGGCGCACCGCCTCGCCGTCCGAGGCCAGCCCGGCCGTCACCGGGGCCTCCTGACCGGCGATGGTGGCCGTCACCGCGTCCAGGTCGACGTCGGCGCCCTCGGGCACCGACACCAGGATCTGCAGCCCGTCGATGCCGGGCTCGAGGTGCGCGATCGAGGCGCCCCCGTGGTCCGCGGCGTACGCCGGAGCGCCGACCGCGAGCATGCCGGTCGCGATCAGGCCGCCGACCAGCGCGGCCGCCCGTCCCGCGAACCGGGCGGTGACGTGACCCATCAGTACCCGTCCATCGCGAAGGTCATCGGGTCGACCGAGACGTTGGCGTGGGCCATTTTGTCCAGGAACTTGGGCCGAAGCCCAGTGGCGCGGAGCCGGCCGAGGCTGCGCCCGTAGTCGTCGAAGCCGGCGCTGTGGTCGTAGACGAAGATGTCCTGGAGGGTGATCACGTCACCCTCCATCCGCTCGACCTCGGTGACGTGCGTGATGTGCCGCGAGCCGTCCTTGAAGCGGGCCTGGTGCACGATCAGGTCGACCGCCGAGGCGACCTGCTCGCGGATGGCGCGCATCGGCAGGTCCATGCCGGCCATCAGCACCATCGTCTCGATCCGGGCCAGGGTGTCGCGCGGCCCGTTGGAGTGGACCGTACAGATCGACCCGTCGTGACCGGTGTTCATCGCCTGGAGCATGTCGAGCGCGGAGGCGTCGCGGACCTCGCCGACGATGATCCGGTCCGGCCGCATCCGCAAGCTGTTCTTGACCA
>DASXRJ010000333.1:0-7877 GCA_036506675.1 Nocardioides sp.
CATCGCCTCCGGCGGCCTCCGGCCGCCCGCCATCATCGTCGTCGGCGACGTGGTCGCGGTCGCCAACCCGGAGCGGTATGGCTGACCTGGTCGAGATCGACTCGGCCGACGACCCGCGGCTGGCTGACTACCGCGACCTGCGCGACGTGTCGCTGCGCAAGCACCTGGAGGCGGAGCACGGGCTGTTCCTTGCAGAGGGCGAGAAGGTCGTACGCCGCGCGGTCGAGGCCGGCTTCACGCCTCGGTCGTTCCTGATGGCGCCGCGCTGGCTCGAGGGGCTGGCCGACGTACTCGACCCGTCGTCGGCACCCTGCTACGTCGTCTCCGAGGCGCTGGCCGAGGAGGTCACCGGCTTCCACGTGCATCGCGGCGCGCTGGCGTCGCTGGAGCGGCTCCCGCTGCGGTCGGTGGAGTCGGTGCTGGCCGGCGCTCGTTCGATCCTGGTGCTCGAGGACATCGTGGACCACACCAACGTGGGCGCGATCTTCCGGTGTGGGGCGGCGCTCGGGTTCGACGCCGTACTCCTGGCGCCGCGGTGTGCCGACCCGCTCTACCGCCGCTCGATCAAGGTCGGCATGGGCGCGGTCTTCTCGACGCTGTGGACCCGCCTGCCCGACTGGTACGACGCGCTCCCCAGCCTCTCGGCTCTCGGCTTCACCACGGTCGCGCTCACCCTGGCCGCCGACTCCACGCCGATCGAGGAGGCGGTGACAGGGCTCGACAAGGTGGCCCTGGTGCTCGGCTCGGAGGGCCACGGTCTCTCGGCCCGCTGGGAGCGGTCGGCCAACCGCCGGGCCATCATCCCGATGAGCGCCGGCATCGACTCGCTCAACGTGGCCGCCGCCACCGCGATCGCCTGCTACGTGACCGCCCGCCGCTGACCGGCTTCGGCCCCGTTGCTGACGTCCAGGGCGAAGACCCACTCGAGGCCGTCCTCGTCGTCGATCTGCTCGCCCACCCGACGGAAGCCGGCCGCGCGGATGAGGGCGAGGGAGGCGTCGTTCCAGGGGCCGACAGAGGCGAGTACCCGGGTGACCGACGGCTCGGACCGGGCTCGGTCGAGCAGCGCGGCGAGGGCGGCCCGGGCGAAGCCGCGGCGCCGGTAACCCGGGTCGATCGCGTAGCCGACCTCCACCTCACCCGCGGCGTCGGGTGCGGCGTGGAAGCCGGCCCGGCCGACGGCGACTCCGCCCGCGACCACGACGCCCGTGACCCACGACGCGTCCTCGGGGGTCGAGGTCAGCTGAGTGGCCCGCCGCGCCCAGGTGCCGCGGCACTCCTCGTCGGCGAGATAGGGCGAGAGCGGCGCCGGAGAGGTCTCGACCGCGGCGGCGAGGTCGCCGCGCCCGAGCGCGGACAGCGTGGCGAGGTCGAGCTGGACGATCTCGACCTCGGGCGTCTGGACCTCAGGCATCGACGGGCCAGTCGGCGGGGTACTCGTCGGCGGTCTTGTCGTGGATCTTGGTGAGCTTCTTGCGGGTGCGGGCGTTGAGCCGGTCGCCGAAGACGGTTCCGTAGAGGTGGTCGGTCTCGTGCTGTAGGCAGCGCGCGAGCAGTCCGTCGCCCGTGAACGTGACCGGCGACCCGTCCAGACCGGTGCCGCGCACGGTCGCGACGTCCGGCCGGGCACACTCGACGAACGCGCCCGGGTAGGACAGGCAGCCCTCGTCGGCCTCGTCGAGGTGCCGGGCCGCTCCCTCGGGCAGCTCGAGCTCGGGGTTGCAGACCACGCCGACCACGTTGCGGCCGCTCTCGTCGGGGCAGTCGAACACGAAGACCGACCGGTCGACCCCGATCTGGCACGCGGCGAGACCGACCCCGTCGGCGGCGTACATGGTGGCGACCATGTCGGCGGCGAGCTCGCGGAGCTCCTCGTCGTACGACGTCACTCGGGCGAGCACCCTGTGCATGACGGGCTCGCCCCAGCGGGTGATCGGGCGTACTTTGCCGCCCTCCGGCAGCGGGCCGTGCGGCGCCAGCGGCTCCTCGGTGGGCGACGGAGTGGAAGACATGCCGTGATCCTAGTGAGGGCGGAAAGGATCGCGTGACGTGCGCCACGGAGTGGGGTGTGGCGCAATGTGTAACTCCCAGTTACATTTTCATTATGTCCTTGATCAAGTCCACCAAGAACGCGGTGTCGCCGGGCGGCAAGCACGGCATCGCCCATCGCGAGACCCGCGACCCCATCGGGTACGCCGTCGCTGCGCTCAACGTGTTCGCGCAGAGCGAGCTCATCGACCGCCTCGGCCTGCGCAAGACCAGCGAGAAAGCGGTCTACGAGGCCACCCGCAGCGGCTTCCTCGCCGCCGGGGCGGCCGGTCGCACCTTCGCCCGGGCGGGCAAGCGCGGCGCCAAGGGCAAGCGGGTTCCGAACGCCGTCCCCAAGGGCGTCTTCGACCTGACCCCGACCGAGGACGAGCAGATGCTCGTCGACGTGGTGAGCGAGTTCGCCAAGGAGGTGGTGGCTCCGGCCGCCGCCGAGGCGAACGAGAGCTGCGTCGCCCCCGACGGGCTGCTCAAGGCCACCCTCGAGATCGGGCTGCCGATCCTGGGCGTGCCCGAGAGCCTGGGCGGGATCTCCGAGGAGCGTTCGGCCATGGCGGGCACGCTGGTGCACGAGGCCCTCGCCCAGGGCGACATGGGCCTGGCCGTGGCGGCGCTCGCACCCGGAGCGGTCGCCACCGCGCTGTCGCTGTGGGGCACCGACGAGCAGCAGGCGACGTACCTCCCGGCGTTCACGGGCGACGACGTACCGGCCGCGGCGCTCGCGCTCACCGAGCCGACCGTGCTGTTCGACGTGCTCTCGCCCAAGACCAAGGCGATCCGCAAGGGCGAGGGCTACGTCCTCTCCGGCGTGAAGTCGGCCGTCCCGCGCGGCAAGGACGCCGAGCTGTTCATCGTCGGCGCCGAGGTCGACGGCAAGCCGGCGCTCTTCCTGGTCGAGTCCAAGACCCAGGGCGTCAAGGTCGAGGCCGACCCTGGCATGGGAGTCCGCGCGGCGAGCCTCTCCAAGCTGCACCTCGACAGCGTGGCCGTCGACGCCGAGGCGCTGCTCGGCGGCACGGACGGCAAGGAGTACGTCGACTGCGTGCGGCTCTCGCGCCTGGCCTGGTGTGCGCTCGCCATCGGCACCGGCCAGCAGGTGCTGGAGTACGTCACCAGGTACGTCAACGAGCGGGTCGCCTTCGGCGAGCCGGTCAGCCACCGCCAGTCGGTTGCGTTCATGGTCGCGAACATCGCGATCGAGCTCCAGGGCATGCGCCTGGTCACCTACAAGGCCGCCAGCCGCGCCGCCCGCGGCGAGGACTTCAGCCGCGAGGTCGCGCTGGCGCGCAGGCTGTGCGCCGAGAAGGGCATGCAGATCGGCCTCGACGGCGTCCAGCTGCTCGGCGGTCACGGCTTCGTCAAGGAACACCCGGTGGAGCGGTGGTACCGCGACCTGCGGGCCCTCGGCGTGATGGAAGGAGGCGTCCTGGTCTGAGGCTCGCCCTCGACCAGGCAACGACAATGATCAATCTCGAAACCCCCAAGAAGCACGTCGTGCTCATCGACCAGGCCCACCAGGTCGCGATGAACATGCTGCGCCCGATCTCCCGCAAGTACGACGCTGCCGAGCACGCCTATCCCAAGGAGCTCGACATGCTGGCCTCGATGATCGACGGGCTGTCGCAGTCCGGCGCGTCCGAGGGTGCCGGCGCGACCGGCGTACGAAGGGATGAGAACGGCGACGACAAGGGCGGCGTGAAGAACGGCGCCAACCTGGCCTCGGTCCTCTCGGTCGCCGAGATGTGCTGGGGCGACACCGGGCTGCTGCTCACCATGCCGCGGCAGGGCCTCGGCAACTCCGCGATCGCCTCGGTGGCCAACGACGAGCAGCTCGAGCGGTTCAAGGGCACCTGGGCCGCCATGGCGATCACCGAGCCCGGCACCGGCTCGGACTCGGCCAACATCTCGACGACCGCCCGCAAGGATGGCGACGAGTACGTCATCAACGGCGAGAAGATCTTCGTCACCTCCGGCGAGCGCGCCGACTCCGTGGTGGTCTGGGCGACGCTCGACAAGAAGCTCGGCCGGGCGGCGATCAAGTCGTTCGTGGTCACCAAGGGCACGCCGGGCATGAAGGTGGAGCGGCTCGAGCACAAGCTCGGCATCCGCGCCTCCGACACCGCCGTGATCACCTTCACCGACTGCCGGGTCCCGGCCGAGAACCTCCTCGGCTCGCCCGACATCGACGTCAAGCAGGGCTTCGCCGGCGCGATGGCGACCTTCGACAACACCCGGCCGCTGGTGGCCGCGATGGCCGTCGGCTGCGCCCGGGCCTCGCTCGACCTGACCCGGGAGCTGCTCGGGGACGCGGGCGTCAAGGTCGACTACGACCGGCCCGCCCAGCTGCAGAGCGCGGCCGCGGCCAAGTTCCTCCAGCTCGAGGCCGACTGGGAGGCGGCGCAGCTGCTCACGATGCAGGCGGCGTGGATGGCCGACAACCGCAAGCCGAACTCGCTCGAGGCCTCGATGGCCAAGGCGAAGGCCGGCCGGATGTGCTCCGACGTAACGCTCAGCTGCGTCGAGCTGGCCGGCACCGTCGGCTACAGCGAGACCGAGCTGCTCGAGAAGTGGGCGCGCGACTCCAAGATCCTCGACATCTTCGAGGGGACGCAGCAGATCCAGCAGCTGATCGTCGCTCGCCGCCTGCTCGGGCTGACCTCGGCCGAGCTCAAGTAGGTCTCCGTACGACGTTCGACGTCGTGATTTCGGCCGTCAGTTTCCCCGGATATCCGGGGAAACTGACGGTTGTCAGGCGTTGCACCCCCTGACAACCGACCGGACTCCCTGACAGGCACCCGGCCGAAGCCCACTTCAGGCGATGGGCCGGAACGGGTCGTGCTCGGCCAGGATCTTGTCGACCCGGGCCTGGTCGAGCCGGGCGACGACGGCCGACGTCTCCTGCGCGTCTCGGACGCACTTGGCCAGCGTGAACGCGGAGGTGGTCAGGAACAGGGTGCCGAGGCCGAGGAAGGCCCGGATCCAGGGGTCCACCGGCAGGTTGATGACGGCGAAGACCATGGTGAGCAGGGCGACGCCGAAGGCGATGCCGGCCTGCACGTAGAAGGCGCTGGTGGTCTTGGGGCTGTTGGGCGTGCTCATGACACCAGGCTGCGGGATCACCCGGGACCGGCGTACCGGCCCGGCTACTCGGACACGCTGAGTATTCGACACCAGCCCGTCGGGGCTGGTCGGATGTCGACATGTTGTTCTACGCCGACAGTCCGCGTCGTCGGATGGCGCAGATCTTGGGGGACCTGGTCTTCGTTGCCTTCTGTGTGGCAAGCGTGTGGGTGTCCCTGCAGATCTATGACCACCTGATGGCCTTCCAGGAACCCAGCTCCAACATCGGCCGGTCGGGCGACGACCTGGCCGGCAGCCTGAAGGACGCGGGGGACGCGATCACGGGGATTCCGCTGGTGCCCGACAGCGCGGGCGACGCGCTCAAGGATGGCGCGGTCGCGTCGTCGACGATGTCCGACGCCGGAAGCACCTCGGCCGAGGCGATCCCCGGCCTGGCGCGCTGGCTCGCGATCGGGCTCGGCTCGATGGCGGTGCTGCTGGCCTGCGCGGTCCACCTGCCGGGGCGGGTCCGGTTCGTGCGCGAGGCGACGTCGGGACTGAAGTACGTCGCGGGCCACGAGGACGTCGACATCTTCGCCCTGCGGGCCCTGGCCCGGCAGCCACTCAAGGCGCTGGTCGACCTCAGCGACGACCCGGCAGGCGACTGGCGCGAGGGCGACCCGGACATCGTGACCCGGCTCGCCTTCCTGGAGCTGCGCTCCTGCGGCCTGGAACCGGAGAAACGGCTGCGGGGCTAGCGCGCGGCTACGGTGACGCCATGAACGACGCACAACCCGGCCACCTGTCCGCCGAGGAGTTCCGCCGCCACGCCCACCAGGTCGTGGACTGGATCGCGGACTACTGGTCCCGGCTCGACGACCTCCCGGTGCTGTCCCAGGTCGGCCCCGGCGACGTCGCTGCCCTGCTGCCGACCGCCGCCCCCGAGGCGGCCGAGCCGTTCGAGGCGGTGTTGGCCGACCTCGACCGGATCGTGATGCCCGGGCTCACCCACTGGCAGCACCCGCGGTTCTTCGCCTACTTCCCGGCCAACTCCTCGCCCGCGGCGATCCTCGGCGACCTGATCTCAAGCGGCATCGGCGCACAGGGCATGATCTGGGCCACCAGCCCGGCCGTCACCGAGCTCGAGCAGGTCGTCCTGGACTGGCTGGCCCGGGCGCTCGGCCTGCCGGAGGCGTTCCTCAACCGCGTCGACGGTGTGTCAACCGGTGGCGGCGTCATCCAGGACACCGCGTCGACGGCGACGTTCACCGCCGTACTCGCGGCGCTGCAGCGGGCCTCGGCGGGCGCCGTACGCACCGACGGGCTCGCCGGACACAGCTACACGATCTACGGGTCCACCCAGGCGCACTCGTCGCTGCTCAAGGCCGCGATGATGAGCGGGCTGGGGGAGGAGTCGGTGCGCTCGATCGCGGTCGACCCGCGGACCCAGGCGATGGACGTGGCCGCGCTGCGGGAGGCGCTGGCGAGCGACGTCGCCGCCGGGTGTACGCCGCTCATGGTGCTGGCCGCGGTCGGCACCACGTCGACCGGTGCCATCGACCCGGTCACCGAGATCGGACCCCTCACCCGTGAGTACGACGCGTGGCTGCACGTCGACGCGGCCTGGGCCGGGGTGGCGGCCGTCTGTCCCGAGCACCGGTGGCTCAACGACGGCGTCGCCGAGTACGCCGACTCCTACGTCACCAACCCGCACAAGTGGCTGCTGACGACCTTCGACTGCAGCGCGTTCTGGGTGCGGGACCGCGCGGCCCTGGTGGGCGCGCTCTCGATCCTGCCGGAGTACCTCCGCAACCCCGCGACCGAGTCGGGCGCGGTCGTCGACTACCGCGACTGGCACCCGCAGTTGGGCCGCCGGTTCCGGGCAGTCAAGCTGTGGACCGTGCTGCGCACCTACGGCCTGGACGGGCTGCGGGCGCACATCCGTAGCGGCGTCGACCTGGCGACCGAGCTGGCCGAACTGGTGCGCGCCGACGAGCGCTTCGAGCTGGTGACCGACCCGATCCTCGGCCTGGTGGTCTTCCGGCTGGTCGCCGGCGACGACGCGACGATGCGGGCGATGGAGACGCTCAACGCGTCGGGGGTCGCCTACCTGAGCCACACCAAGGTCGAGGGTGTCGCCGCGATGCGGCTGGCCGTCGGCAGCTGGCGTACGACGCGCGCCGACCTCCTGCGCACCTGGGCCGAGCTCCAGCGACTGGCAGGCGAGCTGGGCGAGCCGGCCGACTGACCAGCCGACCGACCGGCCCACTGAGAGACCTGACTTGGCTCACGATCGGAGGCTCGGAGGTGCCGCAGCGCTGTGACCTGGGACTTTGCTGACCGGGCGGCCTGAACTTGCGCACCAACACCTGTCCGCATCCCCGGCGAGCGCACCGTTATGGCTTCGCCTGATTGGTGCCCGGGCTGGCGCCGAGCTCCCGCTCACCCGAGGCAGTTCAGTCCAGGAACGTGTCGGCTGCGGCCAGTGCCTCGTCGAGGATGGCGAGTCCGGTGGCGGCGTCGGTGTTGCTCAGGTTGAGCGGCGGCGCGACATGGATGCGGTTGCTCAGGATCAGCGGTACCAGGTTGCGGTCGAGACATGCCTTGGCGACCGCGGCCATCGGCGCGTTCGCTTCGCCGGTGGCGACCACCGGCACGAGCGGCTCCTTGGTCAGCCGGTCGCGGACGAGTTCGACGGTCCAAAGGGCGCCGATGCCACGAACGTCCCCAACGGAAGCGTGGTTCTCGGCAAGCTTCGTGAGTCCGGGTTC
>DASXRJ010000334.1:0-10144 GCA_036506675.1 Nocardioides sp.
CTGCGCCACCGGCCAGGGCGGCCTGACCCGCAACATGAGCACCGCCGAGATCGTCGAGCAGGTCGTCGACGGCGCCCGGGCGCTGGCGCGCGGCGAGATCGCCGGCGGCCCGGGGCGGGTCAGCAACATCGTGTTCATGGGCATGGGCGAGCCGATGGCCAACTACAAGGCCGTCATCGGCGCCGTACGCCGTCTCACCGACCCGGCGCCCGCCGGCCTCGGCATGAGCGCCCGCGGCGTCACCGTCTCGACCGTCGGCCTGGTGCCGCGGATCAACCAGCTCGCCGCCGAGGGCATCCCGGTCACGCTGGCGCTCTCGCTGCACGCGTCCGACGACGAGCTGCGCAACGAGCTGGTGCCGATCAACACCCGCTACTCGGTGGCCGAGACCGTCGAGGCGGCCTGGAACTACGCGAAGACGACCAAGCGCCGGGTCTCGATCGAGTACGCCATGATGCGCGGCATCAACGACCAGGCGCACCGGGCTAACCTGCTGGCCGACGTACTCAGCTCCTACGGCGACTGGGGCTGGGTGCACGTCAACCTGATCCCGCTCAACCCCACACCGGGCTCGAAGTGGACCGCGAGCGACCCCAAGGACGAGCGCGAGTTCGTCCGCCGGCTCGAGGCCAAGGGCATCCCGACGACCGTCCGCGACACCCGCGGCCGCGAGATCGACGGCGCCTGCGGCCAGCTCGCTGCGTCGGAGTAGGGGCATCGAGGGTCGTCGGCCTCTTGAGGAGTCTCGTGTTGTGCGTGGCCGATGCGACGACCCTGCGTTGAGTGACGAGGAGCTGATCGCCCAACGAACCCGATGGTTCGAGGCGTACACGCAACAGAAGAACGTTTTCGCTGCAGTGGGCGGTACGCCACTTCAACACCGTCCTCCACCGAACCTGTCTAGAGGTCGACGGGTTGCGACTTACCAGGGGCTGGCCTGTCGTCCGGGGCCGGAGCCCAAGACATCTCGGCGGCGCCGACGTTCCACGTGAGCCGAGGCAACCGACCCACGATGACTCGCCGGTAACCGGTCGGTGAACGGGTCGACCGGCCCTTCGGGACGGGTTCACGTGGCGTCCATGTCGCCCACCGACGGCGTTCCGCGGGGCTACCTACCTTGCGAAGCATGGGCAACCTCAGGCGTGCCAAGCTCCGAGTCGAGCGCCGCAGGCGGGACAACAGGCGAGACAACCTGGTCCGGATTCAGCGGTCCGACCCCGACAAGCTCCGCGTGCTGGTCGTCTCGGAGTCCTTCCTCCCGCAGGTCAACGGCGTCACCAACTCGGTACGGCGGGTGCTGGACCACCTCGCCGCGGGCGGCCACGAGGCCGAGCTGGTCGCCCCGACCGGCCCCGCGTCGTACGCCGGCTTCCCCGTGACCCTCGCGCGTGGTGCCCGGCTGCCGTTCTACAAGGACTTCCGGATCGGGCTGGAGACCAGGCGCCGGCTGCGCTCGGTGATGCTGCGCTTCCAGCCCGACGTCGTACACATCGCGTCGCCGGCGACCCTGGGCTACCAGGCCGCGGCCGCCGCGCGCGAGCTCGACATCCCGACCGTGGCGATCTACCAGACCGACCTGGTGGGCTTCGCCGAGCGCTACGACATCCCGCTCGGGATCAAGGCGATGGCCTCACTCACCCGCAAGATCCACGTGCGCGTCGACCGCACGCTGGCGCCGTCCACGGCCAGCCTGCGCCAGCTCGAGGAGATGCGGATCCCCGGCCTGGCCCGCTGGCCACGGGGCGTCGACCTGGAGATGTTCGACCCGCGCCGGCGGGACGACGAGCTGCACCGGCGGCTGGCGCCGAACGGCGAGCTGCTGGTGGGCTACATCGGCCGGCTCGCGCCCGAGAAGGAGCTCGAGCTGCTCGCGCACGTCGACCGACTGCCCGGAGTCCGGGTGGTCATCGTCGGCGGCGGGCCCGAGGAGGGCCGGCTGCGCAGGCTGCTGCCCGGCGCGGCGTTCCTCGGTGTGCTGCACGGCGACGAGCTGGGGGCGGCGTACGCGACGCTCGACGTGTTCGTGCACACCGGCCGGCACGAGACCTACTGCCAGGCCGCCCAGGAGGCGCTGGCCTCCGGCGTACCGGTGGTGGCGCCCAACTCCGGCGGTCCGATCGACGTGGTCGACGACGACGCCGGGTTCCTTTACGAGCCCGGCAACGGCGCCGCGCTGGCGGCGTACGTCCGGCGCCTCTGCACCGAACCGATGCTGCGGCACCGGATGGCCCTGACCGCGCGCCGCAGCGTGGAGGGCCGCTCCTGGGAGGCGGTCAACGACGCCCTGCTCTCCCACTATCGGGACGCCGTCGGCGCCCGCCTGAGCTCCAGGAGGATCGCATGAAGATCTCTGTCATCGGCACCGGCTACCTCGGTGCGACGCACGCGGCCGGGATGGCCGAGCTCGGCTTCGAGGTGGTCGGCGTCGACACCGACGCCGCCAGGATCCGCTCGCTCGCCCGCGGCGAGGTGCCGTTCTTCGAGCCCGGCCTGCCCGAGCTGCTCCGCACGCACGTCGAGAGCGGCCGGCTGCGGTTCACGACCGACCTCGCCGAGGCGGCGGCGTTCGCCGACATCCACTTCGTCTGCGTCGGCACGCCGCAGGGCGCCAACGGGGCGGCCAACCTCGACTACCTGCACGCCGTGATCGACGACCTGGTGCCGGCGCTGACCCGCAACTGCCTGATCGTCGGCAAGTCCACGGTCCCGGTCGGCACCGCCGAGGCGCTGCGTGAGCGGATCGCCGTCCTCACCCCCGACGGGATCACGGTCGACCTGGCCTGGAACCCGGAGTTCCTGCGCGAGGGACACGGCGTACACGACACGCTGCACCCCAACCGACTCGTCTTCGGTACGACGAGCCCCGGCGCCGAGTGGGCGCTCCGCGAGGTGTACGCCGCCTCGATCGCCGAGGGCAGCCCGGTCGTGGTGACCAACCTGCCCACCGCGGAGCTGGTCAAGGTCAGCGCCAACGCCTTCCTGGCCACCAAGATCTCCTTCATCAACGCGATGGCCGAGCTCTGCGAGCTGACCGGCGGCGACGTCACCCTGCTGGCCGACGCGCTCGGCCACGACGACCGGATCGGCCGCAAGTTCCTGGGTGCCGGTCTCGGCTACGGCGGCGGCTGCCTGCCCAAGGACGTCCGCGCGCTCATCGCCCGGGCCGACGAGCTCGGCTCCGGCCGGTCGGTCGAGTTCCTGCACGGGGTCGACGCCGTCAACGTGCGCCGGCGCGACCGGGTGGTCGACGAGACGCTGTCGCTGCTGCGCCGGAGCGGGTCGCGCGTCGACGGCCGGGTCGCGGTGCTGGGGGCGGCCTTCAAGCCGCTGTCGGACGACGTCCGCGACTCGCCGGCGCTCGACGTGGCGCGGCGCCTGCACGACGCGGGCGCGCACGTGACCGTCTACGACCCGCAGGCCAACGTGTCGGCCCGCTCGGTCGCTCCCGAGCTGACCTACGCCGCGAACGTCAACGCCGCGCTGCGCAAGGCCGACGTCGTACTCCACCTCACGGAGTGGGCGGAGTTCGCCGACCTCGACCCCGCGGAGGTACGCCGGGTCGCGCGCGGCAGCGTCATCATCGACGCCCGCAACGCCCTCGACCCGGCCCCGTGGCTCGCCGCCGGCTGGGACTTCCGAGCCCTCGGCCGGGTCGTGGAGGCGCCGGCGCTGGTCAGCAGCGCCCCGGCCCGCCGTACCGGAACGAGTTCTGTGTCGTCAGCCTGAGGTCGTAGTGGTCGGCGGTGTCGGCGACGTACTTCGACAGGTGCACGTTGGGTCCGTCCACGAAGGACACCTTGCTGACCCGGGCCGCGCCCCGCAGTGAGGGCCGTCGGCCCGAACCCATGTCCTCGCAGAGCCGGTGGTCGGTCCGGTAGGCGACCTCGCCGAACACCTGGAACCACTTGGTGCGGGTGAACCCCCCGTGCCACAGCCTGTCCGGGTAGTAGCCGGATCGACGGCCGTTGACGAACAGCCACCACCGGTTGCGTACGTGCGACCAGGTGAGCCGGATCGTGGAGCCGACCGCGAGGCGGGCGCCTGGCTGGATGCCGGGGCCTCGGGAGACGAAGCCGCAGCCGAAGTTGTAGCAGGCGGCCTTGCCGTTGCTCCACCAGAACACGAACAGGCGGGTCGGCTCGCCCGGGTCCACGACCCAGCCGGCCTCGATGTAGGTGAAGCGCATGCCCGATGCCGCGACCGCGAGTTCGACCAAGGAGTGGTCGCCGCTCCGGACCTGGCCGGGGTGGTGGACGGTGAAGGTCGCGCTGGCGCCACGGGCGGCGTACTTCAGGGTCTGGGTGGCGGCGGAGGCGTACTTGTAGTCGTACGTGCTTCGGTACGTCGCGCCGCTCGGCGTGGGGGGTGGAGTCGGCGGTGGCGCGGGCCGGTCCGACGAAGAGGTGAGAGGTGCCGTGAGAGACACGAGCATGGTCAGGCCGAAGAACATGGCCAAATTTCCCGAGATGGTCATGCCAGCAGGCTAAACATGGTTTAACCAGATATGTCCAGTGTCTACACCTTTTCCGCGGCCTCCTCGACGGTTTCGACCAGGTGCACGTGGCCCTCCATGGGCCGGCCCCGCGACAGCCGCTCGAGCAGCGGCCAGGCGGGTACGTCGTGGGTCCAGTAGCGGCGTCCCACGAGCACCATCGGAGCGACCGAGGACTCGTCGGCGTAGTAGTTCTCACAGGCGTCCTGGAAGATCTCCTGCACCGTCCCGCCGGCCCCTTCGAGGAACACGATCCCGGCGTCGCACAGTTGAAGCAGGATGGCCTCGCGGGTGGCGTTGCGGAAGTACTTCGCCACCGCGGTCGCGAACACGTTGGGCGGCTCGTGGCCGTAGTGCCAGGTGGGGATGCCGAGCGACTCTCGCCCCTCGGGCCAGCGGCGGCGTACCTCGAGGCCGGCGGCCGCCCAGGCCCCGATGTCCGGCCGGTACGCCGGCACCGCGGTCAGCAGGTCGAGCGCGGCGTCGATCGTGTCCGGGTCGGCGAGCCAGGCGCCCAGGTTGGCGGCCTCCATGGCGCCGGGTCCGCCGCCCGTGGCGACGGTGCGGTCGGCCGCGAGCAGGTGGCCGAGCCTGATCGCTTGGGCGTACGTCGGTTGACCGCGGGTCAGGGCGTGCCCGCCCATCACGCCGACCAGGTGCCGGCCCGCGGTCCAGGCGGTCAGCGCCTCGTCGATCGCGTTGTCGTGCAACGCCCGCGCCATCCGGCCGTCCCTGTCGGAGGGCTGGGTCGACCAGGCGTAGACCCGGGCGTCGAAGGACGCGGCGTACTCGGGGGTGTCGTAGAGCTCGGCCGCGGTGTAGAGCGTCGTGCGGTCGGCGTCGACGGGCACCTCGGTGACGCCGGGGGAGACGACCGCACCGCGCGACCGCAGCTCGTCGGCGAGCCCGATGGGGAACCGGCAGCCGCGGAACAGCGCGCCCCCGACCTGCACCTCGCGCAGTCTCTGCTCGAAGCCGGTCAGGTCGAGCCCGACCAGCCGCCACCCCGAGAGGCGGCGTACGCCGGTTGCCAGCCTGGCGTCCAGCTCGCCGACGCTCTCGACCTCGATGCTCTGCCCGCGTCTGTGCCGCACGGGCCGACCTTAGGACACGCCGTACCGGTTCTCGTGTACGACGTCGGCCAGCGGCGAGCGATGCCGCCAGCCGAACCGCTCCAGATCCGGTACGTCGGGCAGCGAGCTCACCTGGCCGACGCAGAGCCAGGCGACCGGCCGGACTCCTTCGGGCAGGCCGACCAGCGAGGCCAGGAACTCCTCGCGGTAGAAGCTCACCCAGCCGACCCCGAGTCCTTCGGCGGTGGCGGCCAGCCAGAGGTTCTGGATCGCCAGGCAGACGGAGTAGAGGCCGGCGTCCGCGATCGCGTGCCGGCCCAGCACCGCGGAGCCGCCGCGCGACGGGTCGTAGCCGACCACGACGCCCAGCCCGGACTCGCAGATGCCCTCGATCTTGATCTTGGAGAACGTCGCGGCCCGCTCGCCCTCCAATGAGTCGGCGAAGACCTCTCGCTCGGTCGCCACGTGGTCACGGAAGGTCTCCAGCAGCTGCGGGTCGCGGACGAGCACGAAGTCCCACGGCTGCGACATCCCGACACTTGGCGCGCTGTGCGCGGCCGACAGCACGCGTTCGAGCACGTCGGCGGCCACCGGCTCGCCCGAGAACTCGGCCCGGGTGTCACGGCGGCGGCGGATGGCGTCATAGAGGTCCACGGCGGGACAACCTAACCCAGCCGGCCGTGGCCGGACCAGACCGCCCCAGCGGTCCGGCCCTGCCCCGGCCGGGATCCGGCCGACTCAGAACGCCTGGGCCAGCAGCTCGCCGTACAGCTCGTGCTCGTCGACCTCGAGCCCCTTGGCCCGGAACCAGACGCACACGTTCGTGCAGTCGCGCATCAGGAAGTCCATGCCGGACAGGTTGCCGACGATGTCGACCGCCTGGGGCAGGTCGATGATCACCAGCCGCTCGCCCTGGGCCAGGATGTTGTACGGCGAGAGGTCGCCGTGCGCGATCCCGTGCTGCGCCAGCACCGCCATCGCGTCCCGCAGCTGGTCGTAGTACGACGCCAGCAGGTCGCGATCCGGCCGGGTCTGCGCCAGCCGGGGCGCCGCCTCCCCGTCGACCGACACGAACTCCATCAGGATCTCGGTGCCGTCGATCTGCACGGGGTAGGGGACCGGTACGCCGGCCAGCCAGAACCGCTGCAGGGCCTGCCACTCGGCGTTCGCCCAGTGGCCGGCCGCGAGCTCGCGGCCGAAGGTGGACTTGTTCTTGACCGCGCGGGCGTCGCGCGAGCGGCGGGTGCTCCACCCCTCGGTGTAGGTGGCGCTGCGCCGGAACGACCTGTGGTCGAGGTCGCGGTAGCGCTTGGCCGCCATCACGCAGGACTGCGACGGGTCGTTGGGGTCGGCGCGCTCCAGAAGGAAGACGTCGGCCTCCTTGCCCGTCTTGAGGATGCCCAGGTCGGTGTCGATCGCGCCTTGGGAGGTCACGACCCAGTCGGGGCGGGGCTCAGGTCCACGACAGAGCGGCTCGACGGAGAGCCAGGTGGACCAGCGTTGGGAGGCGTCGTCGGGGTCGTCGTACGCCTGGAAGTCAAAGACGAAGTCGGGATCGATCTCGGTGTGTTCCGAAGACATCGGTGGTGGTGCTCCAGTTCGAGGAAGTTGGACGGTGTGCAGGGCAGACCGACAGGACAGTCGTGGACATGTCACGGCTCCTCTCGAACGGGGTGGGCGATACGCTCGCAATCGTCGTGGACGGCGGCCCGGCGAGGCAACCGATTTAAAGAGTACGTCGTGGAGCTCACCTGGTTCCGCCGGCCGGCCGACGGGCGCCCCGGCACGCTGAACCTCTGTTACAACGCCCTCGACCGGCACGTCATCGCCGGTTCGGCCGAGGCGCCGGCCGCGGTCGCCGCGGCAGAGACGCTCGACTTCGCCCACCTGCTGGAGCGGGTCTCCGCGCTCGCCGGTGCGCTGCGCGGCCTCGGTGTCGGGCCCGGCCGGCCGGTGGCGATCGAGGTCGACGACGCCCTGGACGGGTTGGTGGCGCAGCTCGCGTGCGCGCGGCTGGCCGCGGTGTACGGCTCGCTGGCCGACCTGCCGGAGCCGGAGCTGATCCTGGCCTCCCGCGACGTCTCCGCCGGGGCTGCGGTCCGGGTGCTGCGCGGCCTCGAGCCGACGGACCCCACGAGGGACATCGCCTGGGAGCTCGCGGTGCGGGCCGGCCGGGAGGACCCGGCTGCGTGCGCCGCCGTACCCTCGGACGCCGTGGCGTTCGTCGCCGACGGCGAGCCGGTCACAGTGCTGGCGGCGCTCTTGGAGCCGGCGTGGGCCAACCAGTGGCCTGTCATGCTGGCCGACGGCCAGACAGTAGACGTAAACGGGGGAACGAAATGAAGAAGCTTGCGACCGCGCTGACGACGGCGCTGCTCGCGGCCGGTTTGCAGGGGGCGTCCGCTTTCGGTGCGGCGTCCGGCGCGGCTTCCGGACCGGCGGGTGACACGCCGTCCGCGGGCAGCTGGACTGGCGGTGACAGCTACTTCCCGGCCGACGGCAACGGTGGGTACGACGTGCGCCACTACGACATCCACGACTCCTACGCGATCGCCAGCCATCGGCTGCGCGGCTGGACGCGCGTCACGGCGCGGGCGACCCAGGATCTCTCCAGCTTCCACCTCGACCTGCTGCTGCCGGTCGACGCCGTGAGCGTCGACGGTGTGCGCGCTCGGTTCGCCAAGACCACCCGGCACGAGCTGGTCGTCACGCCGGCCGAGCCGATCGCGGCCGGGTCGGTCTTCTGGGTGCGCGTGGACTACCACGGTGACCCCTCCACCATCGCTTGGGGCGGCGAGCGGACGTGGTCGGCCGACGACCACGAGGTGGTGGCGATGAACCAGCCGCACATCGCCTCCTGGTGGTTCCCCGCCAATGACCACCCGCAGGACAAGGCCCGCTTCGACATCACCGTGAGGGTGCCGGCCGGGAACAAGGTGATCGCCAACGGCCGGCTGGTGAAGGCGACGTTCGGCAGGACCCAGAACACCTTCCACTGGCGTCCGCGCGACCCGATGGCCACCTATCTGGCGTTCTTCGCGGGCGGCCGGTTCCGGGTCGAGCGGGGCGTCCACGACGGCCTGCCCTGGACCATCGCCGTCTCCAAGCGGCTGCCCGACCAGCAGGAGAAGCGGTCGTGGCAGCTGATGCGGACCACCCCGAAGGTGGTCTCCTGGCTGGCGAGCCAGGTGGGCGCCTACCCGTTCGAGACCACGGGCGGGGTGAGCACATCACTCGACCCAGGTTTCGCGCTGGAGAACCAGACCCGGCCGACGTACCCCTTCTGGGGCGGCGCCGAGGGGGTGAGCGTCGTGGTGCACGAGCAGGCGCACCAGTGGTTCGGCGACGACGTGGCGCTGAAGCGCTGGCGCGACATCTGGCTCAATGAGGGCTTCGCGACCTTCATGGAGCTGCGGTGGGCGGAGACCCACGGCGGCCGCGACGCGCAACGTGCGCTGCTCGCCGCCTACAACTCGCACCCTGCCGGTGACGACGTGTGGAGCCGTCCTGTCGCGGCGCCCGGTGCTCGGCACATCTTCGACGACGCGGTCTACGACCGCGGCTCGTGGGCCCTGCAGGCGCTGCGACACCGGATCGGCGAGGCGGACTTCTGGCGGCTCCTGCGCACCTGGGCCCGACAGCATCACCGGGGCAACGCCACCACGGCACAGTTCACGGCACTGGCCGAAGGGATCAGTGGCGAGGATCTCGACGGGTTCTTCCACAACTGGATCTTCACCACGGGCAAGCCGGCCCGGACCACCGAGAACGGCCTGGGCTGAGGCGGGGGAGCGACATGAGAAAGCTTGCGATCGCACTGGCCTCGGCGCTGCTGGTTGCGGGGGTTCCGGCGGCCGAGGCCGCTACGCCGACCGCGGGCGGCGCGGGCATCGGTGACCCGTACTTCCCGACCGACGGCAACGGCGGGTACGACGTCGTCCACTACGACATCCACGACAGCTACCGGATCGACGCCCATCGGCTGTTCGGCTGGACCACGGTGACCGCGCGGGCCACCAAGGACCTCAGCAGCTTCCACCTCGACTTCCTGCTGTCCGTCGACGCGGTGAAGGTCGACGGGGCGCGAGCCGCGTTCGCCAGGCCCACGCGGCACGAGCTGGTCGTGACTCCGACCGAGCCGATCCCCGCCGGGACGGTGTTCCGGGTGCGGGTGGCCTACCACGGCGACCCGTCGGCGACCGTGTGGCCGGGCAAGCACGGCCTGTTCGCCGACGACCACGAGGTGATGGCGACCAACGAGCCGCACATCGCGCCATGGTGGTTCCCGGCGAACGACCACCCGCGCGACAAGGCGCGCTTCGACATCACCGTCAAGGTGCCGCCGGGCAACAAGGTGATCGCCAACGGCCGGCTGGTCAAGGCGGTCTACGGCAAGCGCTGGACGAGCTGGCACTGGACCGCGCGCGACCCGATGGCGACCTATCTGGCGTTCTTCGCGGGCGGCAGGTTCACCGTCGAGCGCGGGGTCGACAACGGGCTGCCGTGGACGATCGCCGTGTCCGGCCGGCTCCCAACGCGCGAGCACCGGCAGTCGCTGGAGCTGATGCGAACCACGCCG
>DASXRJ010000335.1:0-4808 GCA_036506675.1 Nocardioides sp.
TCGCCCAGGAGCTTCGCGACCACGGGCACGACGTGCTCGCAGTTGTCCGCCACCAGGAGCCCGGGCCCCCGCAGGAACCGGTCCGCGAGGGCTGCAGCCGAGTTGACGCGGTGCGGGTCGGCGCCGACGGCCGCCAGCACCGTGCTCTCCACCGCCGCCGTGCTGCCCGCTCCGGACAGGGCGGCGAAGTACGCCGCGACGCCCGACCGCTGGGAGACGGCTTCCGCCACCGCGGCGGCGAGCCGGGTCTTGCCGATGCCACCCGTGCCCACCAGAGTCACCAGCCGGTGGGACCCGAGGCGGTCCACGAGGCCCTCGACCAGGTCCTCACGCCCCACGAGCCCGGTGAGCGCGGCCGGTGGGGGCACCCCGCCGGTCTCGAGCGTCACCCGGTTGAGCAGGTCGTGTTCCAGCTGGACGAGCGCCGAGGAGGGATCGAGACCGAGCTCCTCTACGAGCAGGTGGCGAGCGCGACGCAGCGCCTCGAGTGCCTCTGCCGTCCGTCCGAGCCTGTAGTGAGCCGTCGCGAGCCGCAGCCACGCGTGCTCGCGGTGCGGATCCTCGGCGAGCAGGCGCTCGGCGATGCCGACGCACTCGGCGTCCCCCACGTGGGCGAGGGCTGCCTCGGTGACCTCCAGCCGGGCGGCGCCCAGGGCGGCGAGCTCGAGCGCCGCGCCGTCGAGCGCGGCCTCGCGCGCGGGCACCGGGTCGCGCCACAGCGAGATCGCCTCGGTCAGGGCCTCGGCCGCCTCCGCGGGGCGCCCTGCCGCCCGCGTGCGCAGCTCCTCGAAGCGCCACAGGTCCACCTGGACGCCGTCGAGCCGGTGACGACCCGCGTCCGTGCAGATCGCGTCGGCGCCGAGGGCGGCTCGCAGACGCGACAGGTAGGCCTGAACCGTCCGTGCCGCCGTACGCGGCGGGGCCTCGCCCCAGACCAGGTCCACGAGCCGTTCCGTCGAGAGACCGTCGGGACCGGCGATGGCGAGGGCGGCGAGCACTGCGCGCTCGCGCGCGCCGCCCAGCCGGATCGCCCGGCCGTCGTGCGCCGCGTGAACCGGGCCGAGGATCGTCACCTCCGTCACGCCCGCACCCTCCGTGCCAGCAGCCTGCAACAAAGCTGCAACAGCCCCTGCACATGCTACGGAAAACGACTTGCAGAGGGGTTTGGATATGACGATCAATCCGTACGACGCGGCGGCGGAGCAGTACGAACGAGAGGTGGTGCCACGTTATGCGCCGATCGCGGACCTGGTGGTGTGTCAGGCTCTCCGCGGACCAGCGCCGGCTTCGGTCGTCGAGCTCTGCGCCGGCACCGGCAACCTGACCCGCCGGCTGGCGCCCCGCCTGTCCTGCGCCAGCTACGTAGCCTCGGACATCTCGGAGGCCATGCTCGAGGTGGCGGCCAGGACGATCGACCCGAACGTCGACCGGCTGGTCGCGGACCTCCGGGAGCTGCCGCTGCCAACTGCGTCGGCCGACCTGGTCGTGTGCTCCCTGGGGCCGGTGCAGGACAGCGACGCCGGCCTCGCCGAGGTGCTCCGGCTGCTCCGTCCGGACGGACGGCTGGTGGTCGGGATGTGGGGCGTCGAGTACGCGGAGCGGCGCGTGCTGGACGGCGCCCGCCGTGCCGCCGCCCTGGAGCCCTACCCTCCTGGGGACCTCCAGGCGACCATCCGTCGGCTCGAGCGTGCCGGCCTGGTCGATGTCGGCCTCACCGAGCACCGGCTGCCCGTCGTGCACCAGTCGGTCTCGGCCTACCTGCGCTACCGGGCCTCGTTCGGCCGGCTCCCCGGGCTGACGGATGCGGAGCTGGACCGCTACGAGGCCGCCCTCGCCGCTGAGGCGAGCGGCTACGCCGACGCCTCAGGTTCCGTGGTGCTCGACTGGTCGATCGTCGTCATGGAGGCCCGGCGGCCGGGGGAGACCAGCACGGTGACGCCAGAGTTGGAGCTGTGTACGCCCGGCGTCCGCTGAGCGGCTGGGTCAGCGCCAGCGGTACTCGACCTCGGGCCGGCCGCTGCCGCCGTACCGCGGCTGGCGGACGACCTGGTCGGTGTCGGTGAGGTACTCCAGGTAACGGCGGGCGGTCACGCGCGACGAGCCGATGGCCTCGGCCACCTCGCTCGCGGAGAGCGGGCTGGGGGAGTGGCGGAGAGCCTCGGTGACCTGCCGGAGCGACTCGGCGCTCATCCCCTTCGGGAGGCTGACGCTGCCGGCAGAGGGGTGCAGCGAGCCGAACATCCGGTCCACCTCGTCCTGCACCACCTCGGTGGGCGCGGAGGCGAGCTCGGCGCGGTAGGCGGCGTACTGCTCGAGCTTGGCGCGGAAGGTCGCGAAGGTGAACGGCTTGAGCAGGTAGAGGACGACGCCCTGGGCCACGGCATGCCGAACCACGGCGGCGTCGCGCGCCGAGGTCACCGCGATCACGTCGCAGAGGTGGCCGGTGGCGCGGAGCTTCTGCAGCAGGCCGAGGCCGTGGCCGTCGGGGAGGTGCATGTCGAGCAGCACCAGGTCGACGTGCCGGTCGGCGCCCAGGAACCGGGCCGCCTCGCCCGCGGACCGCGCGACGCCGGCCACCTCGAAGCCGTCCACGCGACCGACGTACGACGCGTGCGCCTCGGCGGCCAGCGCCTCGTCCTCGACGATCAGCACCCGGACGCTCATCGAGCCGCCTCGCCGTCGGGACCGGTGACCAGCTCGACCACGAACTGCGCGCCACCCAGGGCGGACGAGCCGACCGTGACCCGGCCGTCGTAGCTGCGGGCGACCTGTCCGACCAGGGCCAGGCCGATGCCGCGGCCGCCGGAGTCGGAGGCCGACGCCTTGGTGGTCCAGCCGCGCTCGAGGACGTGCTCCGCGTCGGTGTCGGAGAGCCCCGGACCACTGTCGCCGACGACCACGCGGAGCCGGTCGCCGCGCGTCTCCAGGTTCACCTCGACGCGGCGCTCGGGCCGGCCGGCGACGGCGTCGAACGCGTTGTCGACCAGGTTGCCGAGCACTGTGACCAGGTCCCGCGCCGGTACGCCGGTCTCGGCCGCGAGGTCGCCCTCGACCGACAGCTCGATGCCGCGCTCGGCGGCCTCGGCGGACTTGCCGAGCAGCAGCGCCGCGACCACGGGGTCCCCAGCCGCGCCGAGCACCCGGTCGGTCAGCGCCTGCGCCAGCTCCAGCTCCTCGGTGGCGAAGGCGGCGGCGTCCTCGGGCCGGCCCAGCTCGATCAGGGACACGACGGTGTGCAGCCGGTTGGCCGCCTCGTGGTTCTGCGAGCGCAGCGACTCGGTCAGCCCGCGGACCACGTCGAGCTCGCCGGTGACCGCACGCAGCTCGGTGTGGTCGCGCAGCGTCACCACGGCGCCGACGTCCTTGCCCTGCCAGGTCGCGGGCGCCGAGCTCACGACGAGCAGGTGCTCACCGGCGGCGTAGAGGTCGTCCGACTCCGCGGTCCTGGAGAGGGCGGCGGTCGCCAGCCCGGGAGGCAGGCCGAGGTCGTGCACCGACCGGCCTACCACGTCGGCGGGCAGGTCGAGGAGCCGGCGCGCCTCGTCGTTGACCAGCTGGACGCGACCCTGGTGGTCGAGCAGCAGCAGCCCCTCGCGGACGGCATGGAGTACGGCGCTGTAGTACTCGTACATCCGGGTGATCTCGGCCTCGCCCATCCCGTGCGTCTTGCGGCGCAGACGGCGGCTGACCAGCCAGGCTCCGGCGAGCCCGAACGCGAGTACGGCGAGCGCCGCGAGCCCGATCAGCGCCAGATCCTGGAGGAGCTGCTGGTCGATCTTCTTGACCGTGATGCCGACCGAGACCAGCGCCACCACGGAGTCGCCGTCCTTCACCGGTACGACGGCGCGCTTCGACGGGCCCAACGTCCCGGTGTACTGCTGGGTGAACACACCGCCCTCGGGAGCGTCGCCCAGGTCTCCGATGAACCGCTTGCCGATGTTGACGGGGTCGGGGTGGCAGTAGCGCGTCCGGTCGAGGCCCATCACGACCACGAAGTCGACCTGCGTGTCGTGGCGGACGTCCTCGCAGTACGGCTGCAGCGCCGCGGACGGGTCCGGCTCGGCGAGCGCCTGGAGCACGGTGGGGGAGTCGGCCACTGCCTCCGCCACCACGACCGCGCGCTCTGTCGCAGTGGCCCGCGCGTCGCGGCGGGCGTCGTACGCCGCGAACGCGAGCGAGGCCAAGACCAGGGCCAGCACCACCAGCACCTGGAGCACGAGGATCTGGTGGGCGACCGACGGTTCCCGTCTGTTGCCGCGCCCGCGCATGCAGCGCATTGTCCTCCATCCGGGGCCGCCCCGTCCGGCCACGCCCGAGTCGCGGGCCTTGTTGCGGCGTTCCGTGAACTCAGTGAACACAACGGTGACGTGGGTCACATCAGCCTCGACGCTGGGCAGAACCCCTCGGGCGCATCGCCCGGACCAAGTTTGGAGGAACCCCATGAGCGTCACCACAACGCCGCCGACCGGGCGCCGCGCGCCCGGCAGCCGGATCCACTACTTGTACGTCGCCGTGGTCATCGCCGTCGCGGCCGGCATCGTCGTGGGGCTCGCCGCCCCGTCCTTCGCGGTCGAGCTCAAGCCGCTCGGCACCGCCTTCGTCGGCCTGATCAAGATGATGATCCAGCCGGTCATCTTCTGCACCATCGTGCTCGGCGTCGGGTCGATCCGCAGCGCGGCCAAGGTCGGCAAGGTCGGCGGGCTCGCGCTCGGCTACTTCCTGGTCATGTCGACAGCGGCGCTCGCCATCGGGCTCCTCGTCGGCAACATGCTGCACCCGGGCTCCGGGCTGCACGTGGACGCGCACAG
>DASXRJ010000336.1:0-2498 GCA_036506675.1 Nocardioides sp.
GGCGAGCGCGGCATCCCGCACATCTACGGCACGGGCAACCACGACAAGCGAACCGGACTTTGCGCCTTGCTCGGGTCGGGCCATCTCGAGTCCTCCGAGCTGCAGCCGACCGTCGGGTTGCGTAACGCCGACGCGCTGGCCGAGGTGCTGACCGACGGCGACGTCCGCGCCGTACTCTGCGGGCACTTCCACCTGCAGCTCACCGGCCTCCTCGCGGGGGTGCCGGTGTGGGTCGGGCCCGCCGTGGCGACCCGGATCGACCTGACCACGCCACCGCACCTCGAGCGGGCCACCACCGGCGCGGGCGCGACCGTCGTCGACCTCGGCGGGCTCTTTTCGCCGGCGTTCCACACCCTCCACGCGCGCGACCCGCTGGCCGGCGAACAGGTCTACCTGGTCGAGGCGATGTCCGGCGTCGACGTGGACGGCGAATGAGTCAGGAGCGTTCGGTCCTGGTCGCCAGCCAGAAGACGACGGCGGGCAGCACGAACTCCACGACGGTGAGCCCGACGAACAACGCATGTGGCCGCCCCTCGGTCGACATCGCGATCACCCGACCGAGCCCGCCGAGCGCCATCAGGGCGGCGAGGAAGCGGAACAGCATCACCGGCAGCCGGTCCTGCTGGGAACCCCACAGCCAGGCCAGTCCGTAGCCCGCGAAGATGGCGCCGAAGAAGTGGTCCTCGCTCTGGACGGTCGCGCTGACGTCGCCGGCGCCCGGCGCGGCGCCGACCCCCGCCACCACGTGCACCAGCCCGATCACGATGCAGACGAGCCCGGTCAAGGCCGCCAGCCACTTCAGTGCGTTCCGCATCCGTCCGCTCCTGCCCTCGCGACGTTTCCGGTTCACGCTAGCTGCTGGCGGTCGTCGTACTCGGGAGGGCGGACGCCGGGGGCCCACTCGGTCACTCGGCACTCGACGCCCGAGACGGGGCTACGGCGCCGGGGCGCTTCCTGCAGTGTTCGTCGGCCAGCATCAGAACTCGACGGATCATGGCGCCCGACGATGGTTGGTCTCAGGCGTCAGGCGCCGGGGATGCGCCACCGTCGAGGGCCGATCGTCAGGCGAGGCGCACGTACTCGATCGACGAGCCGGTCACGCGGCCGCCGTACCGCTTCATCAGCGCCCGGGACGGCGCGTTGTCCTGGTCGACCTCGGCGGTCACGACGGTGCCGCCGCGGGCCGCCCAGACGGAGAGGACCCGGGCCAGCATCGCGGTGGCGAGGCCGCGGCCGCGGTGCTCGGGGAGTACGCCGACGAGTCCCAGCCGGGGCAGTGGTCGGGGGCCGTTCCACACCCGCACCAGGCCCACCTCGGCGCCACCGGAGCGGGCGATGAGGTAGGTGTCCGGGTCGAAGTACGACGAGCCGTGGTTCTCCTCGACGAACCACTGCAGGTCGGCGGCCCACCCGTCCGTCCCCGGTACGTCGTCGCGCAGCCGACAGTCGAGCGCCATCACGTCCTCGATCGGCACGTCGGCCGCGCTGACCAGCGAATAGCCGGCAGGCACCGCGACGTCGTGGGCGGCCACCGGCAGGTCATAGTCGAGCTCGACCCGACCGGCCACGAAGCCGAGCCCGGTCAGCGCCGTACCCGCCTCGGCATCGTCGCCAGCGACCGTCGCCAGGCACGGCCCCTCGACCTGCGCGACCAGCGGCGCGTAGGCGTCGGCCCGGCAGCGATCGAAGAACAGCCGGAGCCGCCCGTCCGGCCCGCGCCAGGGGTGCAGCGCGCCCACGACGGAGTCGCCGGCCCACGCCACCCAGTGGTCGCGCGGTGCCTCGTGGCGGTCCTCGATGGCCCGTCGGAGCTCCTCGGGATCCTCGCCGATCCAGGCGGCGAGCGCGGCGTAGTCGGTCCCCAGAGGGCGTACGACGATGTCTCTCACCGGCCCACCTTCGCAGCCGCGGCGTACCAGCCGACAGCGTTTTTCGGACGCTCACATCAGCCCGGCCAGCCGGTAGAGCGCGAGACAGCCCGCCACGTTGAGGCTCGAACCGGGGCCGACCATCGGAATCTCGACGGCAGCCTGCAGGACGTCATCCACTCCGAGCCGTAGATGGCTCCGCCCGCATGACGTCCGGGAGAACCTCAGCCGACCGAGGGGGTGAGGGTGGGCGCCAGCTCGGCGGCGAGGAACTCCTCCCAGGTACGCCGGCCGAGGGCGCGGTCGGGGGTCAGGTTGGCGCCGTCACGGTAGGCCCGGGCGGCCTTGCCCGGCAGCCGCAGCGGCATCAGCAGCCGGTGCCTGCCGGCGGCGGCGAGGTAGCTGCGGACCAGCTCGTCCATGCCGTAGACGCGCGGGCCGCCGAGGTCGGGCACCAGCTCGGCCGGCTCACCCAGCGCGAGCTCGACGCGCCGGGCCGCCACCTCGCCGGTGTCGACGGTCTGCACCCGGAAGCCGGCCGGTACGGGTACGACGGGCAGCTTCGCCATCGCCTTCACCGTGGCCAGGGTCAGGTCGTGGAACTGGGTCGCCCGCAGCGTCGTCCACGGC
>DASXRJ010000337.1:0-30233 GCA_036506675.1 Nocardioides sp.
CGGGGAAACTGACGGTTGTCAGGCGTTGCAACCCCTGACAACCGTCAGGACTCCCTGACCAGGTGGCGCCCAGACGGGCTGCTCAGACGGCGTTGCCGGTGAGCTTCACGGTCTTCTCGACGCCGCCCGCCTTGACCAGCAGCGAACCCTCGACCGGCCCTGCCTCAGCGGGCTCGAACCTGAGCTTGATCGCGCCGGACTGTTCGGCGCCCAGGTTGGCGTTGGTCCCGACTCGCTTGAAGCCCGCCCCGGTCACCGTCGGCGTACCCAGCCTGAGCAGCTGCGCGCCGGTGTTGGTGATGGTGACGGTCGCGTCCTTGCTCTGGTTCACCGGTACGTCGCCGAAGTCGACGGTCGCCGGGCTCAGGTCGTACGACGCGGTCCGGTCGTCCGGCGTACCCGGTCCGAAGACGGTGTCGATCACCCGTTCGGCCAGTTCGCGGAAGGTCCGGTCGCGGTAGCCCACGACGAACGCCACCACGAACAGCGTCGCCCGGCCCAGCGGCGAAAGGTCCAGGTCGCCGCCCGCCGTCGCCCCGACCGAGCCGAAGATGAAGACGACCGCCAGCGCCGCCACCGAGCCGAAGATCGCACCCACGAAGGGCCGGGTGAGGTGCCAGGCGTTCCAGTCCATCCGTTGCGCGAACCCGGGATGGTCGGCCGCGCGCTTGTCCTTCTCGATCCGCGGCCCCCAGTCGCCGACGTGCCGCACCAGCCCGACGAAGCTGATGCCCAGCCCGCCCAGCGCCCCCGCCCACGGCACCACCAGCGGCATCATCCCGCCGACCGGGTCGGGCAGGCTGCCCAGCCGGAACCAGTCGTACAGCCGGCCCAGCAGCAGCACGACCAGCACCACGAGTACGACGAGGTCCCACAGCAACAGCCCGCCGGCCGACCAGCGGGCGAGCAGGGGGTACTGCGACCACGGCGCGTCACTCTGCTCCAACGCCCTTTTCACCGAACTGCCGCGTCGCTGCATCGGAGCCTCCCGAGCGGTTGTCTGTTGGGGTCTCGTTCGCAGCCTAGGGCCCGCTGCTCCCGCGTGCCCACCGCCTCTTCGGGTAGTCCGGCCGCCCGGCTCCCTGGGGTGGGTCGACCAGCAACGGGCTTGCGGACCCGGCTGTACCACCAAAGGCAGACCGCCCTCCGCCGCAGCGCCCCGGTCAGGGCCCTTTCGCAACCACCTCCGGCGCTGCGGCCACCGCGTCGGCAGACTCGCGCCAGACCAGCCACTTCCGCTCGACCTCCTTCCCCGGGTCGGCACCGTGATGCCGGGCAAGCAGGAGGACGTGCGCGAAGACGGCGGCGAGCTCGGCGCGGAACTTCGCGTCCAGCTGGTCCGGGGCCAGTCCCTTGGCGCGCGCCTGGCCTTCGCGCATGAGGTGGGCCTGGGTGAGCTCGCCGATCTCCTCGTGGAGCTTGAGCAGGTGCCAGGCGGAGTCCCGGGTGATCCCGAACCGCTCGGCGTACGAGTGCGAGACGTCTTCCACCGCTGCCGAGAGCTCCTCGATGTCCACGCGGTCACCCTGTCACGGGGACGCGGCACCTGTGGAGGGGAAGCCTCTGGAGGGGTACGACGTACGCCGTCGCTCACTCTAGGCTGCCTGCATGGCCGAACCCACTCGCCCCACGCCAACCTCCAGCGGCGTGCGGATGGCGCACCAGGACCTCGAGCGCGAGTCCGGGCCCTACACCGACTCTCCGTAGCGGGTGCTCGGCCATGATCGGCGAGATCCTGCCGACGTCGGTGTGCTGGTCACACTCGTTCGCGGACCGGGTCGACGCGGTCCCCTTTCCGGAGGAGTTGGCCGCGGTGGCGGGGGCGGTGCCGGAGCGGCGGGCCGAGTTCGCGACCGTGCGGGCCTGTGCGCGTGAGGCGCTGGCCGAGCTGGGTGTCGAGCCGGCCCCGGTGCTGCCCGACGAGAACCGCGCGCCCCGGTGGCCCGCCGGGGTGGTCGGTGCGATGACGCACTGCCAGGGCTATCGAGCCGCGGCGGTGGCGCGCGCGGACGTCGTACTCACCCTCGGCATCGACGCCGAACCCAACGCCGCACTGCCCCCCGACGTCATCGACCTGGTCGCGCGGCCGGAGGACCTGACCGGCCTCCCCGAGCTGCCGGCCGGCTGGGGGATCAGCTGGGAGCGGCTGTTGTTCAGCGCCAAGGAGTCGGTCTTCAAGGCGTGGTACCCGGTGAGGAGGGAGTGGCTGGACTTCCAGGAGGCGTCGGTGCGGTTCCGCCCCGACGGCACCTTCGAGGTGCGGCTCCTGAAGGCTTCCGCCGCCGGCTCGCCGCTGGAGACACTCACCGGACGCTGGATCAGCACCCCGCAGTTCCTGGCCACCGCGATCGTCGTCGAACGCTGACCCGGACCTCGGTGTACGGCTCCGCGGCGTACGGATCCGCGGCGTACGGCGGCCTCGGTGTACGGCGGCCTCGGTTATGCGGTAGATCGGTTCAGGTGGGTTGATCCGATCAACCGCACAAACCCGGCCTCGACTGGGCCCCGCCGGTCTCGAGCGCCGTCGCGACCGATGCCTCAGCTGGCCGTGACTGAGTTGGTCTACCGCCATCAGATTCGCCCAGTGGTTGAGACGGGAGCGTCGGTCATGGACGAGATCTTCGGCCCAAGCTCGGACACGGATGGGGACAGTTGTGGGGACACCCCCGCGCCAGCACCGCAGCGTGACGGCGGGTAGCAGCATGCGCCCGGCCACGCGAAGGCACGCGAAAGTCGCTCTGACCAGCAGAAACGCCCCCGGGGAGACCCGGGGGCGTTGGCTGAGCCGCCTGTCAGAATCGAACTGACGACCTAATCATTACGAGTGATTCGCTCTACCGACTGAGCTAAGGCGGCACGTGCCCACGTGTGGTGGACACGAGCGGAGAGTATAGGGCCAGGACGGCGTGGCCACGAAAACGGTCGCGTGGCCCCTCCGCCTTGGTCGCGCCTGGTCGCGGGACGCCGACGTTGCGGGACGTCATACGGGCGGAGCCATCTACGGCTCGCGGCGCATGACGTCCCGGGCCGGCCCGACGCTGACGTCGCGGGACGTCATCCGGGCGGAGCCATCTACGGCTCGCGGCGCATGACGTCCCCGCCAGCGCCCGACCGCCCCGGCCGCCCGACCGCCCCGGCCGCCCCGGGCGGGCCGGCTGGCCACGGCGACGGGTCGGCGGCGGCAGGCAGCGGGGGGCTACTCGGCGGGGCAGTCGACGTCGGCGGTGGGGACGGTGCCGGAGACCAGGTAGTCCTCGACGGTGGTGTCGACGCAGTCGTTGTCGGAGTTGTAGCCGGTGTGGCCGTCGCCGTCGCGGGTGACCAGGATCGCCGAGGAGAGCTGGCGGGCCATGGCCTGGGCCCACTTGAGCGGGGTGGCCGGGTCGCGCGTCGTACCGATGACCAGGATCGGCGCGGCGCCGTCGGCGTGGGTGTGGGGGGCGGGTTCGCCGGCCCGGGGCGTGAAGCCGTGGCAGCTCACCAGCGAGTAGGCGAACGCGCGGCCGAAGGTCGGGGACGCCTTCTCGAACGCCGGGAACTCCCGCGGGATCCGGGCGACCGGTACCGAGAGCGGGTCGTCGAGGCAGTTGATGTCGAGGTTGGCCTCGATGCTGTTGTCGGTGTAGCCGCCCGGCCCGCGCGAGGCGTAGGCGTCGGCCAGCGTCATCAGGGCCGTCCCGTCGCCGGCCTGCGCCGACTTGAGCGCGCCGCTCAGCAGGATCCAGTAGTCACGGCTGTAGAGCGGCGTGATCAGCCCGTAGAAGGCGTTGCCGACGGTCAGCTCACGGTCGCCCGCGGGCAGCGGGTCCGCGTCGATGTCGGCGAGCAGGTCCTGGATCGTCTTGATGCCCTCGTCCACGGTGTCGCCGAGGAAGCAGTCGCCGCTGTCGACGCAGTTGGCGACGTACGAACGCAGCGCGGTCTCGAAACCGGCGGCCTGCTGCAGGTCGGCCTCGCGGGTGTCGAGGCCCAGGTCGACGGCGCCGTCGAGCACGAACCGGCCGACGTTGGCCGGGAACAGCTGGGCGTAGGTCGCGCCCAGCTCGGTGCCGTACGACGCGCCGAAGTAGTCGAGCGCCGGCTCCTGGAGTACGCCGCGGAGCACGTCCATGTCGCGCGCCGACTCCACAGTGCTGACGTGACCGGCGAGCGCGCCGGACCTCCGGACACAGCCAGTGCCGAACTCAGTCGCCTGCCGCTCCACCTCCGCGATCTCCGCCGGGGTGTCCGGGTCGGGGTCGGCGGCCAGATAGGCGTCGAGCTGGTCGTCGGTCAGGCAGTCGATCGCGGCGCTGTCACCCACTCCGCGCGGGTCGAAGCCGACGATGTCGTAGTGGTCGGTCAGCGCGTCGCGGAAGACGGTGGTGGCCGCGGCGGCGTACTGCTTGCCGGAGGCGCCCGGTCCGCCCGGGTTGACCACCAGCGAGCCGATCCGCGCACCCGGGTCGGCCGCGGACACCCGCAACAGCGAGAGCTCGATCGACCTGCCGCCGGGCTTCTGGTAGTCGAGCGGCACCAACATCTGAGCGCAGTCGTTGCCGTCGTCGCACGGCGTCCAGGTGAGCGTCTGGTCGTAGTACGCCGCCAGCGCGGGGTCGGTCTCCGGCATCGCGCGATCGTCGGAGGACGCGGAGGTGACCGGTGCGGGCGAGGGCGGCGAGGCCGTCTGGTCGTCGTCGTTCCGCAGCGCCACCAGGGCGGCGAGTCCGAGCGCCACCACCAGACCCAGCACCACCAGGACCGCGACCACGGCCACCCACCCACGTCTCACCGACCGCTCCTCTCCAGGCGAAGTCCCACCATCATGGACTCCAGCGCCAAGGCGACCGGCACGTTGAACTCCAGCATCTGCTCGCGCGCCTCGAAGATCCGGGAGATCCGGCGCAGGTGCTCTTCGGGGGTCGAGATCCGGGCCAGCTCGGTCACCTCGCCGCGCAGCTCCTCGTTGACCAGGTCGCCGGCGGCGCCCGTGGCGAGCGCGATCGCGTCCCGGTAGACCGACACGAGGTCCATCAGCCCGCGGTCGACGACGTCGAGGACGTACCGCTTGGCGCGCGTCTTCTGGCCCTTGTCGAGGGCGGCGAGCGCCGGCGCGTACTCCCGCGGCCGGCGCCCCCGCTCGACCACGCCGTACGACGCGTCGAGGTCGGCCTTCTCGCGTACGTCGAGCTCGCCCGTGATCGCCGCCGCCTCCTCCTTCGCCACGTCGGCCAGGTTGGCCGCCTCGGCCATGCACGAGGCGAGCGACGTCAGCCGCGACGGGATCGCCACCACCGACCGCCGCCGGTTGCGGGTCGCCTCGTCGAGCGCCAGCGCTCGGGCCCGGCCGATGTGGCCCTGGCTGGCGCGGGCGGCGTACGCCGCGAGCGACGGCGTCACCCCGGCGGTCCGGACCAGGAAGTCGGCCACCTCGCGGGTCGATGGCGTCGAGAGCGTGACGAGCCGGCACCGCGACCGGATGGTCTGCAGCACGTCTTCGGTGGTCGGCGCGCAGAGCAGCCAGACGGTGCGCTCGGTGGGTTCCTCGATTGACTTGAGCAGGGCGTTGAAGGCCTGGTCGGTGAGCCGGTCGGCGTCCTCGACGATCATCACCTGCCAGCGCCGCCCGACCGGGGCCAGCGCCGCCCGCCGAACCAGCTCGCGGACCTCGTCGACGCCGATCGAGAGCTTCTGGGTGCGGACCACGGTGACGTCGGCATGCGAGCCGCCCAGCACCGTCGTACACGCGTGGCACTCGCCGCAGCCGGCGTCGGGGCACTGCAGCGCGGCCGCGAAGGCCACCGCCGCGTTGGACCGCCCCGAGCCGGGCGGGCCGGTGAACAGCCAGGCGTGGGTCATGCCGTGGCCGTGGGCCGCGGCGCTCAGGGCCGCGACGACGGGTCGCTGACCGACCAGCCGGTCCCAGACCCCGCCACCGACGGCGAGGGCGTTCATGACCGGACCGCCTGGTCCAGCAGCGGCTCGACCCGCTTGCGGATCTGCGCGGCGATCTCCTCACGCGGCAGCCGGGCGTCGACGACCAGGTAGTGCTCCGGCGAGGCCGACGCCATCCGCAGGAACGCCGCACGCACCCGCTCGTGGAACTCCGCCGACTCCCCCTCGATCCGGTCGCGCTCCTCGAAGCGGCCGAGGCCGTGCTCCGGCTCCAGGTCGAGTACGACGGTCAGGTGCGGCCGCAGGTCGCCGGTCGCCCAGCGGTTGACCCGCTCGAGCTCGGAGTCGATCCCCCGGCCGGCGCCCTGGTAGGCCAGCGCGGAGTCGACGTACCGGTCGGTGATCACCACGTCGCCGCGGCGCAGCGCCGGCACCACGACGGTCTCGACGTGCTCGGCCTTGTCGGCGGCGTAGAGCAGCGCCTCGGTGCGGTCCGCGAGTACGCCGGTCTCCGGGCTCAGCACGATCTCACGAACCCTTCTACCGACCGGCGTATCCCCAGGCTCGAAGGTGAGTACGACGTCGTATCCCTCCGCGCGCAGCCACTCGGCCAGCAACCCCGACTGGGTCGACTTGCCGGCCCCCTCGCCGCCCTCCAGGCAGACGAAGACACCGGTGGCGGAGTAGACGCCGCCGCCCTTGAACACGTTGCGCAGATCCTGCCTCAGCGGAATCCCCTTCCGGTCATCCATGTGACGGTACGAGGTCACACCGACAACCGTCATCACGACACCCGCGATCAGGAAGGTTACGGCGGCGCCGCCGTACGTCAGCAGCTCGTCCCCCACCCGGAACGTATGACGCCCGACCAGTCCGGCCACCAGCGGCGCCACCGCGAGCACGCTCGACAGCACCAGCCGGATCATCGAGCCCACGAACGCCAGCGTCCGGGCCCGCCACTGCTCCGGCACCTCGAGGCCCAAGATGGTGTTGCCGGTGATCCAGCAGACGCCGGCGAAGAAGCCGAGCGCGGCCGCGAAGAGGCTCACCATCCCGATCCCCTGGCTGACCGCGATCGGCAGCATCAGCACGCCGTTGGCGATCAGGGCGAGCCCGAACAGCCGCCGTCGCGACAGCCCGCGCAGCAGCCGAGGCCCTCCCCACATGCCGCTGCCGAGGCCGAGGGTGACGCTGAGGAAGAGCAGTCCGTACGCCGTGTCGCCGCCGCCGAGGTCGCTCACGAAGACCCGGGCCAGCCCGATCACCACGCCGCCGGCCGCGAACGCGCCGAGGATGCCGAGCACCAGCCCGCGCACCAGCGGGGTGACCGCGATGTAGCGCCAGCCCTCCACGATCGTCTCGCGCATCCCGACCCGCGGGTCGGACTGCCGGCCGCGCGGGATCGTGGTCAGGGTGCCGACGAACCCGGCGGAGACGAGGTAGCCGAGCGCGTTGAGCACCAAGGCGACGTACAACGCGTTGATGGGCTGGCCGGGGAAGACGGCGTTGCCGGCGGTGCCGAGGTACTGCAGGCCGGTGAAGACGAGGGCGCCGGGGAGCGCGGAGCCGTACTGGGTGGCGAGGCTCACCTGGTTGGCGGCCTGCAGCCGGTTGGGCGGGACGAGCTGCGGGATGGTGGCGTCCTTCGCCGGCCCCCAGACGACGCTGCAGCACTCGATCAGCAGCGTCGCGACCAGGATCCACCACAGGTTGTCGACGATCGGCATGCTCGCGAACAGCGCGGCCCGGGCCAGGTCGCCGGTGATCAGGATCAGCTTGCGGTCGACCCGGTCGGCGATCCAGCCGGCGATCGGCCCGAGGAAGAGCGCGGGCACCACTCTCAGGAAGAGCACGGCGGCGATCGCGAAGTTGGCCAGCTTGTACTCCGACACCCCCTGCCCGAGTACGGCGCCGAGCTGGTGGGCGCTCTTGTTGGCCATCGCGGTGATGGCCAGCAGCCCGACCCACTCCCCGAGCGCGGCCAGGCCGAGACCCATCCAGAGTCGGCGGTAGTCACGGATCCGGAGCACGGCCGAGATGGAGTCCGGCGGCGCGTGGGTGAGAGCGGGTGCCTCACCCGTCGTACGCACGGTCACGCTGGGCACGCTAGGGGCCGTAGGTGGCGCGGAGGTGAACGGTTCGACGTCCCCGTCAGCCGGTACGGTTCTGCCATGTCGACAGCGACCAAGACGACCCCCCAGGGCTCGGCGTCCCCCATGCTGATCCGCTCCGACCAGGTGATCCTGGGCGGTGGCGCCCTCCTCATCGTGGTGGCCGGTCTGGCCCACTACCTGTCCTGGAACTCGGTGGTCGCCTTCGTGGTCAGCGCAGCGGCGGTGTGCATGCTGGCCTCGCTGGTCGGCCGCTCCGTCGAACAGCTCGGCGACCGCTTCGGGCCGGGTGCGACCGGCGTACTCCAGTCGGCGCTGGGCAACCTCCCGGAGCTCTTCATCTGCATCTTCTCGCTGCGCGCGGGCCTCGACGGGGTGGTCCGGGCCGCGCTGGTCGGCTCGATCCTGGCCAACCTGCTGCTGGTGCTGGGGCTGGCGTTCCTGGTCGGCGGGCTGCGGCACGGCCCCCAGCCGCTCGGCTCGGAGCGGGCCCGCACGATCCTCACGCTGATGCTGCTGTCCGTCACCGCGATGGCGATCCCGTCGCTGGCGCACTGGGTGCACACCCCGGCGGGCGACCACGAGAAGGCGTTCTCGGTGATCGTGTCGGTGATCCTGCTGGTGCTCTTCGCGCTGTCGCTGCCTTTCTCGCTGCGCAAGGAGGAGGGCGGGTCGGCCGAGGCCGGCCATCACGAGGAGCCGCGCTGGCCGCTCGCGCTGGCGGTCGGGCTGCTGGCGGCGGCGGGCGTGCTGGCGGCGTTCGTCTCGGACTGGTTCGTGGTCGCGCTCGAGCCGGCCATGGACTCGCTCAACATCTCCCAGGCGTTCGCCGGTCTGGTGATCGTGGCGATCGCCGGCAACGCGATCGAGAACGTCGTCGGCGTCCAGCTGGCCGCCAAGGGGCAGTCGGAGTACGCGTTCAGCGTCGTACTCAACTCGCCGCTGCAGATCGCGCTCGTGCTGGCGCCGGTGCTGGTGCTGGTGTCGGTGCTCTTCGGCTTCGGCGGACTGACGTTGGTGTTCAGCCCGATGCTGGTGCTGGTGCTGTTCCTGGCGGTGATCCTGGCCGCGCTGATCGCCTTCGACGGGGAGTCGACGTGGCTCGAGGGCGCCTCCCTGATCGCGTTGTACGGCGTCATCGCGACGTCGTTCTGGTGGGGCTGAGTCATGGGTGAGTCTGTGCGCGGTAACCACCCGTACGTCGGCCTGCCGCGGTCGGCGTACTGGAAGCAGGCGGTCTCCGAGGTCAGCCCGCTGCACCTCGACGGCCTCTACGAGCCGCGGTTCACGATCGACGGCGACACGCGCATCTCGGCGGCCGGGTCGTGCTTCGCGCAGCACATCGGCCGGCAGTTCAAGCTTCGCGGCTTCCGGTTCATGGACTTCGAGCCGCCCCCGCCGCTGCTCGACCCGGCCGACTACCCGGCGTACTCCTTCGACCTCTTCTCGGCGCGCTACGGCAACCTCTACAGCGCCCGGCAACTGGTGCAGCTGTTCGAGCGGGCAGCGGGCGAGTTCACGCCGCTCGACGGCGCCTGGAGCGAGTCGACTCCCGACGGCGAGCGGTGGTACGACCCCTACCGGCCGATCGTCGAACCACGCGGCTTCGGCTCCCTCGAGGAGCTCGAACGCAGCCGGGCCGCACACCTCGACGCGGTCGCCCGGATCCTGCCGTCGACCGACGTCTTCGTGTTCACCTTCGGGCTGACCGAGGCCTGGCGCAACACCGCCGACGGCGCCGTCTACCCGACCTGTCCCGGCACTATCCACGGCGAGTACGACGCCGCCGCGCACGAGTTCGTCAACTTCTCCTACCCCGAGGTGCTGGCCGACTTCGAGGCGTTCCTCGCGCGGGCGCGGGCGGTCAACCCGGCGATGAGGTTCCTGGTCACGGTCTCGCCGGTGCCGCTCACCGCGACCGCGTCCGGCCGGCACGTGCTGAGCGCGACGATGGCCTCCAAGTCGATCCTGCGGGCGGTCTGCGCCGAGCTCTACAACCGCTACGACTACGTCGACTACTTCCCGTCGTACGAGCTGGTCGCGGCCCACCCGATGCGCGCGATGTTCTTCGACCCCAACCTGCGCACGGTCGCCCCGCGCGGCGTCGCGCACGTGATGGACACGTTCTTCGCCGCGCACCCCTCGCCCGGACCGGCGGCCGCCGCGCCGGCCGCGGCCTCGGCCTCCGCCGAGGACGACGCGGTGTGCGACGAGGCGATCCTGGAGACGTTCGGCTCATGACGGTCTTCCTCTGCGGCAACTCCCAGCTCGCCGCGCTCGCCGAGGGGGTGGCGGAGGGCCGCGACCCGGCCGCCGGGCCGGCCGGTGGAGCCGTTGTCGACGGCGAGCTGACCATCTTCCCGCTCGGCAACGGCAAGCACGAGCCGACGGCGTTCAGCCGGCTCACGCCCGAGGGCGTGGTCTTCGAGCCGCGCCAGTACGCCGCCAACCTGCAGCGGTACGCCGGCCGCACCGCCATCGCGCCGGGCGACACCTGGGGCTTCCTGACGATCAACCACAACGTGCGGATCTACCGCGACCCGATGTGGAAGACCTACGTGCCCTCCGCGCTCGACCTGCCCGGCACCCCGGTGACCGACGACCTGCTGGCCACGATCGTGGCGCGCGACCACGCCGGCGTACGCGGGCTCTTCGCGCAGCTCCAGGAGGCCGGCGTCGACTTCTTCGCGGTCTCGGCTCCCCACCCGCGCCAGGACGGCACCGCGGTCCGCAACGGCGTACCCCGCCCGGTGATCGCCTACCTCGACGCCCTCTCGCGGTCGCTGTGGCGCTCGTGGCTCGGCGAACGCGGCATCGGCCTCGTCGAGCCCCCGCCGTCGACGGTGACTCCCGACGGCTTCCTCGACGCGGCGTACGGCGCCGGTCCCGACTCCGACGGCCGGCTCGACCCCCACCACGCCAATGCGGCGTACGGCGCCCTCATGCTCGCCCGGGTCCGCGAGTTCCTCACCACCCGCTGAGGTTGCGGCCGCGGTTCATGTAACGCGCTGTTATCCCGCCTAACCACCCGCTGCGACGGCGCGGTGGGCGGGATAACAGCGCGTTACAAGGGCGCCGGCCAGCGGGTCCTCGAGGCTCACCTGACGACCCCGGTCAGGACTTCTTGGCGGTCGTCTTCTTCGCGGTCGACTTCTTCGCGGCGGTCTTCTTGGTCGTCGTCTTCTTGGCCGTCGTCTTCTTGGCCGCGGACTTCTTCGCCGGCGTCTTGGTGGCCCGCTTCGTGGTCTTCTTGGCGGGGCCCTTGGCGCGGCGCTCGGCGAGCAGCTCGGCGGCGCGTTCGATGGTGATCGACTCGACCGAGTCGTCCTTGCGGAGGGTGGCGTTGTACTCGCCGTCGGTGACGTACTCACCGAACCGGCCGGCCTTCACGACGACCGGCGCACCGGAGACCGGGTCCGGGCCGAGCTCCTTGAGCGGGGCGGCGGCCGCGGCCCGGCCGCGGGTCTTCGGCTGGGCGTAGATCGCCAGCGCCTGGTCGAGGCTGATCGAGAAGAGCTGGTCCTCGGTCTCGAGCGAGCGGGAGTCGGTGCCCTTCTTGAGATAGGGGCCGTAGCGACCGTTCTGGGCGGTGATCTCCACCCCCTCGGCGTCGGAGCCGACCACGCGCGGCAGCGAGAGCAGCTTGACCGCGTCGTCCACCGTGACGGTGTCGAGCGACATCGACTTGAAGAGCGAGCCGGTGCGCGGCCTGCGCGCCCCCTTCTTCGAACTCCGTGGCGCGTCCTCGGGCAGCACCTCGGTGACGTAGGGACCGAACCGGCCGTTCTTGGCCACGATCGTCAGCCCCGTGTCCGGGTGTACGCCGAGCTCGCGCTCCTCGCCGGCCGGGTTGGCCAGCAGCTCGCGGGCCTTCTCCAGGGTGAGCTCGTCGGGCGGCAGGTCGTCGGGCACGTTGGCGCGGGTGCCGACCGACGTACCGTCCTCGCCGTTGTCATCGGCAGGCTCGCCGTTGCCGGGACCCTCGAGGTAGGGGCCGTACTTGCCGACGCGGAGCACGATCCCGGTGTCGGGACCGCCGATCGGGAAGGTCGCCAGCTCCTTGGCGTCGATCTCGCCGAGCTCGTTGACCAGGGTCTTGAGGCCGATGACGCGACCGGAGCCGAAGTAGAACTCGCCCAGCTCGGTGTTGCGGTCGCGGCGGCCGCCCGCGATGTCGTCGAGGACGTCCTCCATGCCGGCGGTGAACTCGTAGGACACTTGCCGCGGGAAGTGCTCCTCCAGCAGTCGGATCACCGAGAAGGCGATCCAGGCCGGCACCAGCGCGGTGCCCTTCTTGTAGACGTAGCCGCGGTTGAGGATGGTGCCGATGATCGAGGCGTACGTCGACGGGCGGCCGATCTCCCGCTCTTCGAGCTCCTTGACGAGCGTGGCCTCGGTGAACCGCGCCGGCGGCTTGGTGTCGTGGCCGTTGGCGCTCACCGACGCGGCGGTCAGCCCGTCGCCCTCGGCCAGGGCCGGGAGACGCGACTCGGCGTCGTCCTTGGTGGCGGCGTCGGAGTCGGTGCCCTCGACGTACGCCTTGAGGAAGCCGTGGAAGGTGATCGTGCGGCCGGACGCGGAGAAGACGACGTCCTCGCCGGTGGCCGCCGGGCCGCCGAGCCGGACCGAGACGGTGTTGCCGGTCGCGTCCTTCATCTGCGAGGCGACGGTGCGCATCCAGATCAGCTCGTAGAGCCGGAACTGGTCGCCGGTCAGGCCGGTCTGCGCGGGGGTGCGGAAGGTGTCGCCGGCGGGCCGGATCGCCTCGTGCGCCTCCTGGGCGTTCTTGACCTTGGAGGCGTAGACGCGCGGGGCGTCGGGGACGTACTCGGCGCCGTACAGCTCGCGGACCTGGTCGCGCGCGGCACCGACGGCGGCGCTCGACAGGGTCGTGGAGTCGGTGCGCATGTAGGTGATGAAACCGTTTTCGTACAGCCGCTGTGCCACCGACATCGTCGAGCTCGCGCTGAAGCCGAGCTTGCGGCTCGCCTCCTGCTGCAGCGTGGTGGTGCGGAAGGGGGCGTACGGCGACCGGCGGTAGGGCTTCGACTCGACCGAGCGCACCTCGTACGCCGTGTCGCGCAGCGCCTCCGCGAGCGCCTCGGCGCGGGCTTGGTCCAGGTGCGTCACGCTGGCGTTCTTGAGCTGGCCGTCGGGACCGAAGTCGGCGCCGCGGGCGACCCGCGAGCCGTCGACCGAGTGCAGCGTCGCCTTGAACATCCGCTGCTCGTGCTTCTGGCCGGCGTCGAAGGTGCCCTCGAGATCCCAGTACGACGCGGACCGGAACGCCATCCGCTCCCGCTCCCGGTCGACCACAAGCCGGGTCGCGACCGACTGCACGCGACCGGCGGAGAGCCCGCTCATGACCTTGCGCCACAGCACCGGGCTGACCTCGTAGCCGTAGAGGCGGTCGAGGATCCGGCGCGCCTCCTGGGCCTCGACGAGGTCCATGTCGATGTCGCGCGGGTTCTCGACCGCGGCCGCGATCGCCGGCTTGGTGATCTCGTGGAAGACCATCCGGTGCACCGGCACCTTGGGCTTCAGCTCGTCGAGGAGGTGCCAGGCGATGGCCTCGCCCTCGCGGTCCTCATCGGTGGCGAGGTAGAGCTCGTCGGCGTCCTTGAGCAGGCCCTTGAGCTTGGTGATGTGGCTCTTCTTGTCGCGCGGGACGACGTAGTACGGCGTGAACTCGTTGTCCACGTCGACCGCGAGGCGGCCCCACGGCTTGTCCTTGATCTTGGCCGGGGTGTCCGCTGCGTTGTTCGGGAGGTCGCGGATGTGGCCGATCGAGGACTCGACGACGTACCCGTTGCCGAGGTACCCGCCGATCGTGCGGGCCTTCGCCGGGGACTCGACGATGACAAGCTTATGTGCCACTGGCGTGCTTTCTCCTGGAGCTGCGTGGGTGGTGCGCCGATACGGTAGCGCGTGCCGCATCGGTCTGATTCCCGATTGTCAGCGGACGATCAGGTCGCGGGTCTGCTGGTCGGCCGGGTAGAACGCCTCGATCGCCAGCTCCGACAACGTCACCTCGCGCGGCGTACCGAAGACCGTTGTCGTGGAGAGGAAGGAAAGAGTCGGCCCCCCGGTCTCACCACCCGCCCTCAGTCGCAAGGGTACGACGAGCCCGGGAATGTCCGAATTCGGCCCGTTCGGGGCGGACGTTGGACCAGACCGGTCCGGTGGCCCGTCCGGTGACCCGTCGAGCTCGGCCAGCAGGTCGGCGAGACGCGGGTCGGCGCTGGCGTCGTACTCGCGACGGAGGCGGCGGAGCAGGTGGTCGCGCCACTCGTCGAGGTTGAGGATCCGGGGCGCCATACCTTCGGGGTCGAGGGTCAGCCGGATCACGTTGACCGGCGGTTCGAGCAGCCGCGGGGCGACGCCGTCGAGCATGGCGTAGACGGCGTCGTTGGCGGAGACCAGGTCCCAGCCGACGTCCACGACGAGGGCCGGGAACGGCAGGTGGGCGGTCAGGATCGCCTCGATCGCCGCGCTCACCTCGGCCATCGGCGGGTCCGCGAGCGCGTGCTCCGGGTGCGCGGGCGCGTAGCCGCCGGCGAGCAGCACCCGGTTCTGCTCCCGCAGGGGTACGCCGAGGTGGTCGCACAGCCGCAGGATCATCTGGCTGGTCGGCCGAGCGCGACCGGTCTCCACGAAGCTGACGTGACGCGTGGAGACGCCCGCCCCGGAGGCCAGGTCGAGCTGCGAGACGTGCCGGCGCTGCCGCCACTCGCGCAGCAGGGTGCCGGCGTCGGGACTGGTCATGACCGCGACCGTAGCGCTCCCGTGGTGGGCGCTCCCATGACCTCGGAGGTAATCGCCAGCACGACGTGCCGGGTCGCAGGGTTGGTGTCGCCCATCCAGCGACACCATCCAGCGACCCAGTCCAACGACACAGTCCAGCGACACGAGGAGGACCACATGAGCAACGCTCCGGCGTACGCCATCGCCTACCTGCGGGAGATCCAGTTCGGCGACGACATCATCGAGTACCTGCAGAAGATCGACGCGACGCTCGCGCCGTACGGCGGCCGGTTCATCGTCCACGGCGGCGAGGTGCACGGCAAGGAGGGCGAGTGGGACGGCTCGATCGTGATCATCGAGTTCCCCTCGGTCGAGGCCGCGCAGGAGTGGTACGCCGCCCCGGCGTACCAGGAGATCCTGCCGCTGCGCACCAACAACACCCAGTCGATCGCGGCCCTGGTCGGGGGCGTGCCCACGGGCTACCAGGCCACCGACGGGCTCGCGGCGATGCTGGCGGCTCGCGTCTCCTGACCCACCTCTGCCGGCCGTTTCACGCGGCCGGCCGGGGGCCTGTGGATAACCATCTCGGGTTGTCGGAGCGCGAAGCCAGGGTTGTCGGCACTCGACAACCGAAGGAGCTACCCGTGTACGACGACCGCTACGACAGCATGTACCGCCCGGCCTGGCCGGACCCCTACGACGACCGGGTGCGCCATCTCGTGCTCGTCGACGGGCGCCTCATCGCAACCTGGACCGAGCCGGCCGCCGGCAGCCAGTGGGAGTCGGTGGCGCGGCGCTTCGACAACGAGAAGAAGTGCGTGCACGTGCCCCCGCCGCCGCCGGTCCGGGAGCCGTTCGAGGAGGTCCTCGACTGGCTCGACGACCTGGTGGGCGGCCGGCCCGCGCTCGACGGGCTGACGACCGAGCCGCTGACGATGCCCCCGTCGCCGGCCGGCCTGGAGCCGGACGAGGCGGCGGCATACGACGAGGTGGTCGCGCTGCTCGACCGAGTGGCGGAGACGCTCTTCGATGAGGAGGTGCGGGCGGCGCTGCACCGGGCGCTGGCGATCTGGTGGGCGGCCGACCCACGCGCCGTACTCCATCCGAAGTCGGCGGCGCACGCGGCGGGTGGGCTGTGCTGGGCGGTCGGGCGGGCCAACGGGCTGTTCGGGCGGGTCAGCCAGAAGGACGTCCAGCGCGAGCTCTGGCTCCGCTCGAACCTCTCCAGCGTCGGCGGGCCGGTCCGGCACGCGCTGCGCGGGCTGTCGGCCCGGTCGCCGGGGCGGCCGTCGCAGTGTCCCGACCTGGTCGCACTCGGCCACGCCGACCTGGTCACAGCGGCCACCCGGCGGACGCTGCTGGGCTGGCGGGACCGCGCCGTCGCGGCTCGCGATCACCACGCGGCGTCGACCGCCGCCGCGTCGGCCGACGCCGGCGCCGTCCCGTCGGAGGTAGGTTCATGAGGGTGGCGGCGATGTACATCCGGGACCCCGAGGCGCGTCGCCTCGCGGTCCTGCTCGCGGCCCGGCGCAACACGACGCCGACCCGCGCCGTACTCGAGGCGCTGCGGGAGGCCTTCGAGCGCGACCCGGGCAACCGGGCGGGGATGGCCCAGGCGATGCTGGCGCTCGCCGCGGAGTTCCGGGCCAGGGGTGGCACCGCGCTCACCGACGACGACCTGTACGACGAGCGCGGGCTGCCGAGGTGATCGTCGACTCGTCGGCCGTCGTGGCGATCGCCGTCGACGGGGCCGAGGCAGGGGCGATCGTGGAGCTGCTCGAGGTCACGCCGTGGGTGCAGATGTCCGCGGCCACCCTGGTGGAGGCATCGGTGATGCTCGGGTCGGTCGGCCAGCGGTTCCTGGACGGCTGGATCTCGAACACCGGCTGCCTCGTCGTGCCGTTCGACGAGGCCCAGTCGGCGGTGGCTCGCCGGGCCTATCGCGAGTACGGCAGGGGGTCCGGCTCCAAGGCTCGGCTGACCGTCGGGGACTGCTTCGCGTATGCGCTGGCGAGGGTGACCGGCGAGCCGTTGCTCTTCACGGGCGCGGAGTTCGCGCACACCGACGTGACGCCGGCGTACCCGAGGGGGTGAGCCGGGAGGGTGACTCAGGACGGGGTGACCAGGAAGCCTTCGGCGACTAGCTCGCGAACCACCGGCAGGTAGGCCTTGCGGGTCTCGACCGGGTCGACCTCCAGGAGCTGCGCGATGGCGTCGAGGAGCTGCCCGGTGGTCAGCTCGCCGTCGCAGGCACCGACCAGAGCGGCCTCGACGGTGTCGACCTTGCGGGCCCGGCGCAGGCCGTCCTGCTGCCGGAGTACGACGGCCTCGGGGTCGGCCAGGCCCGGTACGCCGACGGTCTCCTGCTGGACGTCCGGACGGGTCACCAGCCGGGCGTCGAGCACGGCCGTGTCGTCGGTGAGTGCGGCCAGCGCGAGGGCCGACTCGCCCCACTGGGCGATAGCGGGAGCGATCGGCTGCTCCACGTCGTACGGCCACTCGAGGAACTCGGTGACCGGGGCATTGGCGCCCCCGGACGCGGTGTCACGCCGGCGCAGGTTGATCCAGCCGAAGCCGATGCCCTCGACGCCCTGCTCGTCGAACCACGACAGCCAGGTGTCATAGCGGCGGACGTAGCCCTCGGACCCCTCGAGGCCGGCGTCCTTGAGCCAGAGCTCGACGTACGCCGCCGGGTCGAGCACCTCGCGCTGCACCGTGAAGGCGTCGCAGGAGCCGTCGAGCCAGGAGCCGAGGCGCTCGTCCCAGGGGGTGCCGCGCTCGATCGCCCAGTTGGCCAGTAGCTGGCACCAGCCGCCGGGGGCGAGCCGGTCCGGGGCCTGGCGGACGAGGTCCTCGACGACCCGGTCGCCGGGCAGCCCGGAATCGCGGTAGACCAGCCGTTCGCCGGTCGCCGGCGAGATCACGAACGGCGGGTTGGTGACGATCAGGTCGAAGGTCTCGTCGCGCACCGGCTCGAAGAACGACCCCTCGCGTACGTCGATCCGGTCCGCGACCTGGTTGAGCTCGGCGTTGAGCCGCGCCATCCACAGCGCCCGCTTGTTGACGTCGGTGGCGACGATGTGGTCGGCGTGCTCGGCCAGGTGCAGGGCCTGTACGCCGCCGCCCGTACCCAGGTCGAGCGCCCGCCCGACGGGGGCCCGGAGGGTCAGCTGGGCCAGGGACGTGGAGGCGCTGCTGATGCCGAGCACGTGGTCGGCGTCGACCCGGTTGGGGGAGCCGTCCAGCCCGGGCGTGAGGTCACTGACCACCCAGAGGTCGCGGGTCTCGTCGGCGTACGGACGGACGTCGAGCCGCGCGGCCACCTCGCTCACGCTCTGCTCGAGCAGCCCCGCGTTGCACAGCCGGTCGACCAGGCCCGGGAGGGCGGCCTCGGCCCGCTCGGTCGGCACCGGAGCCTGGAGCAGGAAGAGCCGGGTCAGCGTCTCCAGCGGGCTGCCGCCCCTCGTCCGGCGCAGTCCGGGCGTGGTCTCGTTGCGCGACAGCGCCTGGTGCGCGACCGGGCCGAGTACGCCGGCCACGCCGTCGTACGTGTAGTCGGCGCTGAGCAGGGCGTCGCGCAGCGGCCCGGTGAAGTCGAGGTCGGTCACGTGGTCAGCCTATGGCGTGGGTTTCCGGGGTCTGGCTAGGCCTTGCGGGTGGTGGTAGTAGCCGGCGCGGAACTCCTCGAGCGCACCCCTCGAGGATGACGTAGAGGGCGGTGGAGTCGTACATGCAGTTACCGACGCTGAGCAGTCCCGCGGGACGTCATGCGGAGGGAGCCGTAGATGGCTCCGCCCGCGGGACGTCATGCGTACCCTTTATCGAGACGTGACGAAGGGACGGCACCATGCGGCTCACGCAAGTTGCGCAGCGGGCCACCGACCTCGACCGGGCGGCGGCGTTCTACAGCGATCTTCTCGGGAGTACGCCGACCGGCCGGTTCGACCCGCCCGGCCTGCTCTTCTTCGACCTCGATGGCACCCGGCTCCTGCTCGAGGCCGGCGCCCCGAGCGCGACGCTCTACTTCCAGGTCGAGTCCGTGCGCGAGCGGATCGAGCAGCTCCGCGCGGCCGGCGTACCGGTTGAAAGCGAGCCGCACGTCATCTTCAGCCACGAGGACGACTCCCTCGGGCCGGCCGGCACCGACGAGTGGATGGGCTTCGTCCGAGACCCCGACGGCAACCTGGTCGGGTTGGTCAGCCACGAGCCGCCGGCGTAGCCGCAGCCCTCGACTCGGGCGGAAGCGACCCCGGACGCGACACCGCCCCGTCACCCAGGCGGGCGACGGGGCGGTGACTGGTGCTTTCGAGCAGGTCAGACGTTGGCCGCCTCGGCCGGCTGCTGGTCGCCGATGGCGATCGGCCGGCGCTTGGCGATGTAGACCGCCACGGCGATGATCGCGACCGCGACGAGCGCGATCCCGATCCGGAGGGCGTCGTTCTGGTCGTCGCCGACGCTCATCGACACGACGGCGCTGGCGATCAGCAGCGAGACCAGGTTCATCACCTTGATCAACGGGTTGATCGCCGGGCCGGCGGTGTCCTTGAACGGGTCGCCGACGGTGTCGCCGATCACGGTCGCGGCGTGGGCCTCGGAGCCCTTGCCACCGTGGTTGCCGTCCTCGACGAGCTTCTTGGCGTTGTCCCAGGCGCCACCCGAGTTGGCCAAGAAGACGGCCATCAGGGTGCCGGTGCCGATCGCGCCGGCCAGGAAGCCGGCCAGCGACGCGACGCCGAGGCCGAAGCCGACCGCGATCGGCGCCAGCACGGCCAGCAGACCCGGCGTGACCAGCTCGCGCAGCGAGTCCTTGGTGACGATGTCGACGACCTTGCCGTACTCAGGACGGCCGGTGCCCTCCATGATCCCGGGGATGTCGCGGAACTGCCGCCGTACCTCGTAGACCACGGCGCCGGCAGCGCGGCCGACCGCGTTGATCGCCAGGCCGGAGAACAGGAACACGACCGCCGCGCCGAGCAGCACACCCACCAGAACGCCCGGGTTGTAGACCAGGAAGTTCAGCGCCGTCTCGTCGTCCGCGCTGAGCTTGCCCGCGTCGAGCACCGCCTCGGCGACCGAGGTGGAGTAGGAGCCGAACAGCGCGGTCGCAGCGAGTACGGCGGTCGCGATCGCGATGCCCTTGGTGATCGCCTTGGTGGTGTTGCCGACCGCGTCGAGCTCGGTGAGGATCTGCGCCCCCTCCTCGCTGACGTCGCCCGACATCTCGGCGATGCCCTGGGCGTTGTCGGAGACCGGACCGAAGGTGTCCATGGCCACGATCACGCCGACGGTGGTCAGCAGACCACAACCGGCCAGCGCGACGGCGAACAGCGAGACCGTGACGGTCGCGCCACCGAGGAGGAAGGCCCCGAACACGGCGGCGCCGATGACCAGCGTCGTGTAGACCGCCGACTCGAAGCCGACCGAGAGACCGGACAGGATGACCGTGGCCGCGCCGGTGAGTGAGGTCTTGCCGACATCCTTGACCGGACGGTGCTCGGTGCCGGTGTAGTAGCCGGTCAGGGCCAAGATCCCGGCGGCCATCACGATGCCGATGACCACGGCGGCCGAGGCGATCAGCCGCGGGTCACCCTCGGCCCCGGCCATGTCGAGACCGGTCTTGTTGACGAAGCCACCGAACGTGCCGGGCAGGTAGATGAAGGCAGCGACCACGGATCCGACGGCACCCACGGCAGCAGAGATGTAGAAGGCCCGGTTGATGGTCTTCAGGCCGTTCTCGCCGGTGCGCGGCTTGCAGAGGTAGACACCCAGCAGGGCCGTGAGCGCGCCGATCGCGGGGATCATCAGCGGGAAGACCAGGCCCTTGTCGCCGAACGCCTGCGAGCCGAGGATCAGCGCGGCGACCAGGGTGACGGCGTACGACTCGAAGAGGTCGGCGGCCATGCCGGCGCAGTCGCCGACGTTGTCGCCCACGTTGTCCGCGATGGTGGCCGCGTTGCGAGGGTCGTCCTCGGGGATGTTCTGCTCGACCTTGCCGACCAGGTCGGCGCCGACGTCGGCGGCCTTGGTGAAGATGCCGCCGCCGACACGCATGAACATCGCCAGCAGCGCGGCGCCGAAGCCGAAGCCCTCGAGCACGTGCGGCGCCTCGTCCTTGAACACGAGTACGACGATGCTCGCGCCGAGCAGGCCCAGACCGACCGTCAGCATGCCGACCATCGCGCCGGTGCGGAAGCCGACCCTCATGGCCGGGTCGCGACCGGTCTCGTTGGCAGCTGCCGCGACACGCAGGTTCGCGCGGACCGCGAGCGACATGCCCAGGTAGCCGACGGTGGCCGAGAAGCCAGCGCCCAGGAGGAAGAAGACCGACCTTCCGATGCGCACGTTCATGTCGTCGGCGGGCAGGGCCATCAGCAGGAAGAACGCGATCGCAGCGAAGACCGCGAGCGTTCGGAACTGCCGGGTCAGATAGGCGTTGGCGCCTTCCTGGACCGCCTGCGCGATGCGCTTCATGTTGTCGGTGCCCTCGCCGGCAGCCAGCACCTGTCCGCGGAACATCATCGCCATGCCGAGCGCGCCAAGCGCGATCAGTGCGACGACGATGACCAGGACGAGGTTGCTGCCAGCGAGGTCAACGACATCGGGGGTGAGCCCCATGCGTTTCCTCCAAGTGTCTGTGATGCAAATAACACGATCGGGCCGGAGTCTACGCACCCCGAGCAGGGGCGCGAGAGGTGGATGTGACAGGGAACACAGATAGAGGTCGCTAAAAGCAAGAAACCCGGTTCCTGGGAGGAACCGGGGTAGTGGTGAGCGGGGCGGCGGGTCAGCCGGTGGCGGCCTCGGTCGACGCGTGGATGGTGAAGACCTTGGCCAGGCCGGTGATCCGGAAGATCTTGAGCAGCCGCTCCTGGGTGCAGATCAGCTGCAGGGAGCCGTCGTGGGCGCGGACCTTCTTCAGGCCGCCCACGAGTACGCCGAGTCCGGTCGAGTCGAGGAACTCGACGCCCTCCATGTCGATGATCAGGTGGTAGACGCCGTCGCCGACCAGTTCGGTGATCTTGTCGCGGAGGCGCGGGGCCGTGTAGACGTCGATCTCGCCCCCGACCGCAACCACCGTCGCGTCCCCGACCTCGCGGGTCGCAAGAGTCAAGTCCACCGAACACTCCCCGAATTTGGTTGGTCGGACACCACCTGGCGCCCAACCCTGCAAGCAGTATCAAACCACGCGACTTCACACAACGCATCGATTGCTCCGGGCAGAGGGGTTGTCGGGACCGTTTGCAAGACTTCCGGGGTGGACGACAAACGGGCTCCGGGAGCGCCGTCCGTGCACGAGGTGATCGACCGGCTGGTCGCCGCACCCTCGCGTCGCGAGCGACTCACCCACTTGGAGATCCGACCCGCGCGCGAGGCGGTCTTCGCGCCGTGGCCGGGGTGGGTCACGGCCGAGATCCGCACAGCGTTCTCCGCTCGCGGTGTCGTGTCGCCGTGGGCGCATCAGGCGGCTGCCGCCGACCTGGCCCACTCCGGTCGGCACGTCGTGATCTCGACCGGCACGGCGTCCGGGAAGTCGCTGGCGTTCCTGCTGCCGGGGCTCACCGCGATCAGGTCGGGCCGCGGCGAACGCGGCCAGCGCGGCGGCGCGGTCCTGTACGTCGCCCCCACCAAGGCGCTCGCCCAGGACCAGCTCACCAACCTGCTCGCGCTCGGCCTCGACGTACGGGCGACCACTCACGACGGCGACTCCTCTCGCGAGCAGCGGGAGTGGGCCCGCGACCACGGCGAGTACCTCCTCACCAACCCCGACATGCTGCACCGCTCGCTGCTGCCCGGGCACGCCCGGTGGGCGAAGTTCTTCGGCAGCCTGCGCTACGTCGTGATCGACGAGTGTCACCACTACCGCGGCGTGTTCGGTGCGCACGTCGCGGCCGTCGTACGCCGGCTGCGGCGGGTCTGCGCCCTGTACGGCGCCTCGCCGACCTTCGTGCTCGCCTCGGCCACCGTCGCCGAGCCCGAGCAGGCCGCCCACCGGCTGACCGGGCTCGGAATCACCGCGGTCACCGAGGACGCCTCGCCCAGGGGCCGGCTCGCGCTGGCCCTGTGGGAGCCGCCGTTCACGTCGTATGCCGGCGAGCACGGCGCTCCCGTACGCCGAGCCGCGTCCTCCGAGGTGGCCGACCTGCTGACCGACCTGGTCGTCGCGGGGGTGCGGACGCTGGCGTTCGTGCGCTCCCGTCGCGGTGCGGAGTCCGTCGCCGTCACCGCCGCCGGTCTGCTCGCCGAGGTGTCGCCGGAGCTGGCGAGCCGGGTGGCGGCGTACCGCGGCGGCTACCTGCCCGAGGAACGCCGGGCCCTCGAGGACTCGCTCCGCTCCGGCCGGCTCACCGGCCTGGCGGCCACCAACGCGCTGGAGCTCGGCATCGACATCTCCGGGCTCGACGCCGTACTCCTGGCGGGGTTCCCCGGCACCCGGGCCGCGATGTGGCAGCAGCTCGGCCGGGCCGGACGCTCCCAGGACGACTCGCTCGGAATCCTGGTGGCCCGTGACGACCCGCTGGACACCTACCTCGTCACGCACCCCGAGGCGCTCCTCGGAGCGCCGGTCGAGGCGACCGTCTTCGACCCGACCAACCGCCACGTGCTCGACCCGCACCTGTGCGCGGCCGCGGCCGAGTCGCCCCTTACCGAGACCGACCTCGAGCTGTTCGGGCCGACCGCGGCCGAGGGCGTGGAGGCACTCACCCGGGCCGGGCTGCTCCGGCGGCGGTCGAGCGGCTGGTTCTGGACCGACCGCCGACGGCCGTCGGACCTGACCGACATCCGGTCGAGCGGTGGCGCGCCGGTGCAGCTGGTCGACGGGGCCACCGGCCGGGTGGTCGGCACCGTCGACGCCTCCTCGGCCCACGGCACCGCCCACCCGGGCGCGGTCTACCTGCACATGGGTGAGACCTGGCTGGTCGAGTCTCTCGACCTCGACGAACACGTCGCCGTGATGTCGCGAGCCGAGCCCGACTACTCGACCTCGGCCCGCGAGGTGACCGAGATCGGGGTGGTGGCCGAGCGCGCCCACCGGCCCTGGGGCGACTGCCGGCTCTCGTTCGGCGATGTCGACGTGACCCACCAGGTCGTGTCCTTCCTCAAGCGCCGGGTGCCGGGCGGCGAGGTGATCGCCGAGGAGCCGCTGCACCTCCCCGAACGCAGCCTCCGGACCGCCGCGGTGTGGTGGACGGTGCCCGGGCACGCACTCGAGAAGGCGGGCCTGGACGCCGCCGACCTTCCCGGCTCCGCGCACGCGGCCGAACACTGCTCGATCGGGCTCCTGCCCCTCTTCGCCACCTGCGACCGCTGGGACATCGGCGGCGTCTCCACCGCACTGCATCCCGACACCGGTCAGCTGACCGTCTTCGTGTACGACGGCCACCCCGGCGGAGCCGGCTTCGCCGAGCGTGGGTACGCCGCCGCACGTGACTGGCTCACGGCGACCCGGGAGGCGATCTCCGCCTGCCGGTGCACCGAGGGCTGTCCGTCGTGCATCCAGTCGCCCAAGTGCGGCAACCAGAACAACCCCCTCGACAAGTCCGGGGCGGTGGCGCTGCTCGACGTCCTTCTGGGCTCGTCGTGAGTAGCATTTGCTCATGGTGGTTCTCGGACTTCTCCTCATCGGCCTGGGTGCCCTGGCGGTGCTCTCCGCGCTGTTCGTCAGCAGCGGGACCGCCGAGATGCTTGGTCTGACCCTCAGTTCGCGAACGATCTTCCTGGCCGGCGTGATCGCCGGTGCCTGCATCCTGTGGGGCTTCACGATCCTCAAGTACGGGACCAAGCGCGAGATCCGTCATCGCAAGGAGCGCAAGGAGCTGAGCCGCCGCTCCGAGAAGCTGGACCAGGTCGAGGCCCAGCGCGCGCAGGAGACGGACGAACCGGAGTGACCGCCGCCGCCTGAACCGGACCCGGGCCCGCCCGCGCTTCGGCGACGACCGTCGGCGTCCGGCCCGCCAGGGCAGGCGCGGACACGCGCACCGTCACGGTGACGACCTCGCCGGCCACGGCGCAGGTCACGGTCTGCGCCCGGTTGGCCTCCGCGACCCGGCTCGCGGTGGCACACGGGTCCTCCCCGGCCTGCAGGGCCTGGGCTCCCGCCAACGCCGCCAGGTCGGCCGCCGACTGGGCTCGGCGATGAGCCGCCACCACCGCGCCCGTCCAGGTGCAGCCGAGCCCCACCAGCAGCAACACCGTGGCCAGGGCCATCGCCAGCACGGTGGCCGCGCCCCGCTCGTCGTTCACGGCCGGTCCTCCACGGCCGCGACCGCCTCGGCACGGACCGTCGCGCCGGGCAGCTGCCGGAAGAGCCCACCAGGCCCGTGGATCGTGCTCGTCACCACCACGACGACTCGGTCCCCGTCGTCCCGGATGTCGAAGGTCGCACCCTCCGGGGCGGCCTGCCGGCCCAGGCCGACGGCCACCGCCTCAGGATCGTCGCGGGCCAGCGAGCGCGCGGTCTCACGCGCCGCGTCGACCGCGCGGACCTGCATGACCGCCAGCGTGACCAGCCAGGTCAGCCCGATCGTGAGGGCCACGAGCAGCGGCAGCACCATCGCCGTCTCCGCCGTGACGGCGCCTCGTTCGGACCGGCGGGTCCGGGCGGACGCTCGGGAGGGGACAGCCACCCGGACCCGCGGCCACATCAGCCGATCCCCAGCAGGCGGAGCACGTGGTTGAAGAGCAGGGTCAGCAGGCGCTGGCCCAGCTCGCCGGTGAGCAGGGTGTAGAGCAGCCCGGCGAGGCCGGCCCCGGCGGCTGTGCCCACGGCGTACTCGGCGGTGGTGATGCCGCGCTGTTCACGGATCGGTACGGACGAAACCTTCATCTGTTGCCTCCTCTTCTGCCGCGCGGTTCGCGACTCGTGACGACTCTCCGCCGGTCCGCCGGTCGCAACCACCGCCTCCGTGACACCTGTGGAGAACCCGCCCGGCGAGGGGCCCTGTGGACAGTTCCTGGCCCGCGCCCGGGCCGCGCGACCGCCTCACCAGTCGATGGCGGTGACCGCTCCGGCCACCAGGGGGACGATGCCGAGCAGCAGGAACGCGGGCAGCAGGCACAGGCCCAGGGGCACGGCCGCCTTCACGCCGACGGTGCGGGCGCGGTCCTCGACCTCGGCCCGAGCTCGCTCGGCCAGCTCGTCGGCCAGCAGCCGGACCGCCTCGACCACGGGCGCTCCCGACACCTGGGCGCGGGCCATCGCCCGGCCGAGTGGTCCGAGTGCGGGGTGGTCGGCCAGCTCGCTCCACACCTCGTGGGGTGGCCGGCCGAGATCGAGTCCCGCCTGTACGCCGGCCAGCTCGTCGGCCGCCGCGCCGGGCAGGGCGGCCCGGACCTGTCCCAGCGCCGGGCCGGTCGAGGCACCTGCGGCCAGCGCGGCGGCGTACAGCTCGACCAGGTGCGGCAGCTGGCGTCTCGCCTCTTCGGACCGGCGACGGCGAGCGGGCGGTTCGGCCCGGGTGGCCAACAGCCACACGCCGGTTCCGACCGCGAGTCCAGCGGGCAGCGCAAGTGGTCCCGGGACGAACGCCGCGCCGCCGGCGAACGCCAGCAGCGCCCACAGCATCCGCCAGCGATGCAGGAGGCCAGGGTCGTCGCCGGCGCGGGGAGCCGGGGCCACGGGGGTGGACGCGACCCGCAGCTTGGCAGGGAACATCAGGGCGGCCGCGACGGCCGTCAGGCAGGCCACCAGGAGCGTCATGTCGCCCCGGCCGCGACCCCGTCGGCGATGCGCTCGATCCACCACAACCCGGTGAGGCCGAAGGCGAGGCCGCCGCCCAGGCAGGCCAGTCCGGCCGGTGTCCCGAGCAGGAACGAGACCGGATCGCCGCCGATGCCGCTGCCCATCGCGAGCACCAGGACCGGCAGGCCGGCCATCAACCGGGCGGTCGCGCGGGCGCTCGCCAGCTCACCCGCCACGAGCCGCCGGGACCGTTGCGTCGCGCGCAGCCCGTCGGTGACCCGCGCCAGGGCGTGGGCAAGTCCCGCGCCCGCATGGTGAGCGACCTGCCAGGCCGCGGCGGCCAGCATCAGGTCGCCATGGCCGGGATCGCTGGCCGCGACCCGCAGCGCTGCCGGTACGTCGCCGCCGAGCCGCAGCGCGGCGGCCACCGGCGCGAGCTCTGGCCAGTCCACGGCCGCGCGTTCGAGAGCCTGTCCCGGCGGCTGGCCGGCGGCCAGCTCTCCGGTGAGGAGCTGGCAGAAGCCGAGCACCCGGACCTGTCCGCGGTCGACCGCCCGCCGGCGCTGCCTCCCGCGCCACAGGGCCCGGGCACCGAGGGCGGCCGCCGCCACGATCACGGCAAGCGCCAGCCCCACTCCCGCCACCAGAAGTGGGCCGGCCGCGACCCCCAGAACGACGAGGACTCCGAGCCCACGACCACGCGCGGACGAGGCGACCCGACGCGGAGGTGCGACCGCCAGCCAGACCGCCAGCACCGTCGAAGCCAGGGCGACCACGAGCCAGGTCGACTGCGGCACCTGGGTCACGGCGAGCCGTCTTCCAACAGTCGGAGCAGCCGATGCGAACCGGCCTCGGTGCGCAGGGCGCCGTCGGGGGCGAACCGCACCGCCGTCTGCATCGACACCAGCCCACCCAACTCACGTACGGGTACGGCGACCTCGGCGACCCGACGTCGGCCACCGTCGCCCCGAGTCAGATGGATGACCAGGTCGATCGCGGAGGCGAACTGACTGTGCGCCGCCTCCCTCCCCAGCCCGGCCGCGAGCGCCAACCCCTCCACCCGCGCCGGCACGTCGGCCGCGGAGTTGGCGTGGATCGTGCCGCAGCCGCCCTCGTGCCCGGTGTTGAGCGCCGCCAGCAGGTCGACCACTTCGCCGCCTCGCACCTCCCCGACGGCCAGCCGGTCGGGTCGCATCCGCAGCGCCTGCCGGACGAGGTCGCGGACCGTCACCTGCCCGTGTCCCTCGATGTTGGGCGGGCGCGCCTCCAGGCCTACGACGTGCGGATGCTCGGGCCTCAGCTCGCTGGCGTCCTCGACCAGCACCAGCCGGTGCGCCGGGTCGACCAGGCTGAGCAGGCTCGAGAGCAGCGTCGTCTTGCCCGACCCGGTGCCACCGCTGACCAGGAACGCCAGCCGTCGCCGTACGACGCGCGCCAGCAGCCGGCCACCCTCGGCCGAGATGGTCTCCGCGTCGACCAGCTCGTCGAGCGTGAAGACCCGGGTGCGCGGCACCCGCAGCGACAGCGTCGTACCCGGGCGGGCCAGGGGTGCGAGGACGGCGTGGAACCGGGTGCCGTCCGCCAGCCGAAGGTCGACGTACGGCGCCGCGTCGTCCAGACGGCGACCGCCCTTCGCCGCGAGCCGCTGCGCGAGCCGGCGTACGGCGTCGTCGTCCGGGAAGGTCACCTCGGTCGGTTCGAGACCCGAGCCACGGTCGATGACCACCTGGTCCGGCCCGTTGACGAGTACGTCGGTCACCCCCGGCAGCCGCAGGAGGTGCTCGAGCGGCCCGGCACCCAGCACGTCGCGGCTGAGTGCCTCATAGACCGCCAGCACCGTCGAGTCGCCGACCGGCCGGCCCTCCTCGCGCAGCGCCGCCGCCACCCGTTGCGGAGTCAGCGGTCCCGCCTCCCGGGCCAGGCGCTCCCGGGCGGCGGCCACCAGCTCGGGGGCCAGACCCGCGGTCACGCCGAGATCCGCATCTCGTCGTCCCCGGCGGCCACGGTCAACGCCCGCGCCGCGGCCCGGCCCAGCGGGCCGCGGATGCTGCGCACCGGACCGGCGCCGAGGTCGATCGACTCGGTCAGTCCCCGCTGGTCGGCCATCTCCACCGTCACCGGTACGCCGACCACCTCGGCCACCTCGCGGGCCTCGATGCCGGGCCGCCGTACGACCAACGACATCGGTCGGTCCCGGCCCAGCCGGGCGCAGATCCGGGCCGTCGAGGCGACCCCGGCAACCGTCGGCTGTACGACGACGAACACGTGGTCGCATCTCGACGCCACCTCCTCGATCACCGGGTCGACGCGCCGGCTCAGATCCACCGCGACCACCGTGTGCCCGCGCTGCGCAGCCGACATCGCCTCGCGCACCGCGAAGGCCTGCAGCGTGCCCTGCGGCCCCGGTGGCCAGGTCAGCGCGCCGAGGCTCTTACGCCTCGGCAGCGCGTCTCGCAACGACCGGGCGCTGAGCCGCCCCGTGGTCTGTTGAAGGGCATCCCAGCGCACGCCCTCGACCCGGTCCATGCCCAGCACCCGATCGAGCCCCGGGCCGAGCGGATCGGTGTCGATCACCACCGCGAGCCCGTCGCGCGCGGCGACCTGCCCGAGCGCGCACGCGAAGGTGGTGGCGCCCGCTCCCCCGCTCCCGCCGATCACTCCCACCGTCAGCGCCCGGCTCGACTCGTCGATGTCCGACAGCAGCTCGATCACCCACGAGGCGGAGCGCGGCAGCTCGGCGACGTTCTGGGCCCCGACCATCACGGCCGTCCGGAACATCTCGTCGGGCACCCCGCTCAGCGTGACGATATGCACCGCCCCTCGCCGCGGCGGGCCGATCCCGGCCAGCTCCTCGGCCAGGTCGGCGCCCAACAGGACCACGGGCGCGGCCGCCCAGGCGCGCAGGCCCGCGCGTACATCCGGCGCCACATCGGGTACGACGCCCGCCGCCGCCGCGAGCCGCAGCAGCTCGTCGAGCAGGGTCTGGTCGCTGGTGATGATCAGTGGAACGGTCATGCCGTCGAGACTCCCCGCCGCCGCCGACAGCCGACACCCCGCACCACCGGCCTGTGGATATTCGATCGGTTTCGAGGCCCTGTGGACACAAAGTGGCTCGGCGCGGTTCTCGGTCTTCATTGCGGAGGGCTGCTTCTTATCTAAGGTTATGCGTCTATCCTTGGATAAGGGGTAAGCCTTTCCAACCCTTGTGAAGGCACCACCCCCGCATGATGGGCCGTTCGTCCTCGGAGCCTGTCGAGCGCACGACCGCCAATCAGACCTACGACGCCACCAGGAGCGGACGGTGCACGACAACGGACTTGCTGTCACCTACGAGTCGCGGCCTTGGAACCCAGCGGACGCTCAGGACATGTTCGCCATGTCGCGGCGGGCCCGCCTCGAGGCTCGCGGTCCCTACCAAGCTGCGGTGCTGCCCAAGATCGCTGAGCGCAGCTTCTCCCTGCCGCCTGATGTCGAGGCGGAGGCCGCAGATGCCCTGATGGAGATCACCCGGTTCGATGCTGAGCTATCGGCATCCGGCCTTGGTCACGACGGCGAGTTCGCACCCCTCGCGGCGATCCTGCTCCGCACCGAGTCCGCGTCGTCATCTCAGATCGAGAACGTGACGGCGGGAGCCAAGGCGCTAGCAATGGCAACGATTCACGAGAAGGCAGGGCAGAACGCCCAGATGGTGGCCGCGAATGTCGCTGCGATGCAACGCGCGATCGAGATGGCGGACGACCTGAGCGAGGACACCCTCTTGGCTGCGCATGCTGCGCTGATGGAGGGCCACGAGTACGCAGAGCCCGGGCGGTTCCGCAACTCGC
>DASXRJ010000338.1:0-2580 GCA_036506675.1 Nocardioides sp.
CCAACTTCAACAGAGAATTGGCAACTCTGCGCTCAGGTGCCCCCGCACTCGATCACGGCGAGATCAAGACCCGCTTCCGGGACCTGACGAGGAGCCACTGCCTGCCCTTCGGCGAAGCGGAGATCGAACTGTTCGCCAGGCTGATGCGCGACGAACGCTGGCCGAGCCACCATCCAATTGGTGCCCTCCACTGGGCCTGGAGGCATCGCAGGTCCGCGACTCTTCGGAGGCGCTTGGTGCAACTTCGGACTCGGTCTGTTCATTTCGCTGGCTGACATGCGCGGATGAGCTGGCTCATAGGCCGGGTTCTGTTCGCCGCGCGGCCTCACGACCACGCGGTTGGCGACCATCCATCTGGGACGACCGTTGCCGGCCGCCTCGTGCGATCTACCCGCACACTCGGGCGGGCCGCCCTCAGACATGTGCGCACCGCCCTCCGAGGAGGACGGCTTCTTGATCTTGCTCCAGGTGGGGTTTACCGAGCCGCGACGGTCACCCGCCGCGCTGGTGGTCTCTTACACCACCGTTTCACCCTTACCGCTGCCGGAGCAGCGGCGGTCTGTTCTCTGTGGCACTGTCCCGCGGGTTGCCCCGGGTGGGTGTTGCCCACCACCTCGCCCTGCGGAGCCCGGACCTTCCTCGACGCCCACCCGAAGGTGTACGCCGCGGCCGCCCGGCCAGCTCATCCGCGTCGTCAAGGGTACCGCCGATCACGTCGTACGCCGCCGCACCGACCCGACCGCGAGTTACGCCAGCCGAGTCAGGCCAGCCGGGTCACCGCGACGTTGACGAACATCGACGACGTGACCGCACCGCTGAAGATGCCCGACAGCGGCCGCACGTCGCCGTAGTCGCGGCCCGTCGCCGTCACGACGTGCCGGTCGCCGATCGGCTGGTCGTTGGTCGGGTCGAAGCCGCACCAGCCGTCGTCCCACCACTCCACCCACGCGTGCGACTCGCCCTCGACGGTCTCCCCGACGACCGGGTCGACGCTCGGGTGCAGGTAGCCCGAGACGTAGCGAGCCGGGATGCCCAGGGAGCGCAGCGACCCGATGACCAGGTGCGCGATGTCCTGGCAGACCCCGGCCCGCTGGACCCACGCGTCGGCGGCCCGGCTCTGTACGTCGGTCGAGCCGGTGCGGTACTCCACCTCGTCGTACACCAGGGCGCAGACCGCGGCGGCAGCGTCGGCCGGCCGGGACGAGGCGGCACCGAGCTTCGCGACCCGCTCGGCCAGGTCGTCGGTCGGGCGGACGAGCGCGGGCACGGCGAGATACTCCGTGTGCGTCTCGGCCACCACGGGCTCCGCCAGCGCGGCCCAGTCCAGCGTCGGCGGCCGGGCGGGCGCCCGGTTGGTGTGCACGGTCGCGACCGAGGTCACGGTCAGCGAGGTGTGCGGGTCGAGCACCTCGAAGGCGGTCACCTGGGTGCCGAAGTAGTCGCGGTAGGTGTAGGCCCACGGCGTCGGGCTCACGTCCAGCCGGCTGTGTACGACGATCTGGTCCGGCGACGTGAGTGGCGTCAACCGCGCCTCGTTGTACGACGCGACCACGCGACCGTCGTACTCATAGCCGGTGGTGTGCAAGATCCGTAGCTGCATGCTCACACCCGCCCACCCTGCCACTCGGTGGCCTCCGACCCCGCGAAGTAGCGCCGGGTGACCGCCTCGGTGGCGTCGGCGCAGGTGCGCTGCAGCCGCTCCATCTCGGCCGGCAGGTTGGCCACGATGTCGCCGAGGGCGCGGTACTCCAGGTCCGCCCGGGTCCGGCCGAGCAGCCGCTGCGCGTCGTCCTGGAAGCCGGCGCGTGGGCCCGCGGACTCGAGGTTGTCGAGGCACAGCTCGGCCCGGCTCAGCGAGTAGACCACCGACCGCGGGAACAGCCGGTCGAGCAGCAGGAACTCCGCCGCCTCCCGCTCGGTCTCGAGCCCGTTGTAGGCCCTCAGGAACGCCTCGTAGGCGCCGCACGCGCGCAGCGTCGTCGTCCACGCGGGCGCGGTGCCGGCCGCGAGCGTGGCGGTGGCCAGCAGCCGCGCCGTCATGTCGGCCCGCTCGATGCTGCGCCCGAGCACCAGGAACTGCCAGCCCTCGTCGCGGGTCATCGTCGCGTCGGCGGTGCCGTTCACCAGCGCCGCCCGGTCGCGCACCCAGCCGAAGACCCGCGGCGGTCGCAGCATCGCGAAGCTCCCCGAGGGGATGGCCCGCCACGTGGTGTTCATCGCCTCCCACAGCGGTTCGGACAGCGTCTCGCGGGCCCGCCGGGCGCTTTCCCGGGCGGCGGCGAGGGTCGCGGCGATGGAGGCGGGGGAGTCGCGGTCGTAGGCGAGCAGGTCGAGCATCGTCGCACGCGTGACCTCCCCGGGCGGGGCGGTCACGCCCATGATCGAGAGCAGGGTGCGGCAGGTCGCGGACTCGTCGACGCCGGGGTCCTCGAGCATCAGCTGGGTCTGTACGTCGAGGATCCGCGCGGTGTCCTCGGCACGCTCGACGTACCGGCCGATCCAGAACATCGACTCGGCGATCCGGCTCAGCACTGGCTCTCCTGCTGCTGCTGTTCCTGCTGCGCGGTGAGGTCGTGCATC
>DASXRJ010000339.1:0-1925 GCA_036506675.1 Nocardioides sp.
TGACAACCGCAAGTTTCCCCGGATATCCGGGGAAACCGACACCTCAGCAAACCGCCCATCCACCACCCTGACCAGCACGTCGTCGGCCACGCCGTGAGGCAGTAGCGCCCGCTCCAGCAGGTATGACGTCACGACGCGAGCCGTTCGAGGGTGTCGGCCAGGGCGTCGACGCCGGCCAGGCAGTCGGCCATGGGTGCGAACTCCGCCGGCGAGTGGGACACCCCCGTCGGGTTGCGCACGAAGAGCATCGCGGTCGGGATGCCGGCCTCCGACAGGATGCCCGCGTCGTGGCCGGCCTGGGTCGGGATCACCGGCCAGCCGTGCGGGTCGGCGATCGTCGCGGCCAGGGACGACGAGAAGGCCACCGACTTCGACACCGACTCGGCGGTGACCGCGAGCGTCGTACCGTCCCGCTCCGCCCGCGCGATGCCCTGCCGCGAGATCTCCTCGACCAGGGCGGCCAGCCCGTCGTCGGTCGAGCAGCGCGCGTCGAGCCAGGCGGTGACGTGGGAGGGCACGGCGTTGGTGCCGTTCGGCTCGACCGCGATCCGCCCGAAGGTCGCCCGCTGTCCGGCCAGCCGCGCCTGCTTGTTGGCCGCGAGCGCGGTCATCGCGTAGGTCAGCATCGGGTCGCGGCGGTCCTCCATCCGCGTCGTACCGGCATGGTTCGCCTCGCCCGCGAAGTCGAAGCGGTACCGCCCGTGCGGCCAGATCTCGCTCGCCACCCCCACCGCCGCGTCGCGGTCGACCAGGTCGCGGCCCTGCTCCACGTGCAGCTCAACGAAGCAGCCCACGTCGGCCAGCAGCTTCGACCCGGCCGTCGGGTCCAGGCCCGCGGACGCCCACGCGTCCCCCAGTCGTACGCCGTCGCGGTCGGTCAGCGCCTCCGCGTCGGCGACACCCACAGCCCCGACGGCCAGCCGCGAACCCAGGCAGGCCAGCCCGAACCGCGACCCCTCCTCCTCCACGAACGCCCCGATCCCGATCCGCCGACCGGGCACGAAGCCGCGCTCCCGGAGCAGGTCGACCGCCGCGAACGACGACACCACGCCCAGCGGACCGTCGTACGCGCCGCCGTCGAGCACCGAGTCGAGGTGCGAGCCGGTCAGCACCGCCGGGCCGCTCGCCCCCGAGGCGTCCCACCACGCGACGGCGTTGCCGAAGCCGTCGTACTCGAGTGTGAGCCCCCGGGCGGCGGCCTCCGCGGCGAACCAGTCGACGCACTCGCGTTCGGCCGAGGTGAACGGCTGCCGGAAGTAGCCGCCACTCGTCGCCGACCTGCCCACCGGCGCCAGTGCGCGCCACATCTCCTCGAAGCTCACCGACCCAGTCCACCCACAACGGGGGTCGCGGTCAACGCGCGACGCCGTCGGACAGTCTGAGATCCGAGACCCGTAACCTGGGGTGCGAGGTGATCACGATGTCGGAGACCAACCGCCCCGAGCCCACCGACAGTGGCGAGCGTCGACACCATCTCGTCGACGACGGCGCCAGCCGCGCGGCCGCGTCGGCCCGGATCCGCGAGCAGGCCAAGTGGGTCGACCTGGAGGTCGAACAGGCCATCAAGCGCGGCGAGTTCGACGACCTGCCCGGCATGGGCAAGCCGATCGAGGGGCTCGGCGAGCATCACGATCCCGACTGGTGGCTCAAGAAGCTGATCGAGCGCGAGAAGATCGCCGTACTCCCGCCGGCCCTCCAGCTGCGCAAGGACGACGCCGAGCTCGACGGCGTACTCGACAAGCTGGCGACCGAGCAAGAGGTACGCCGCGAGCTCGAGACGTTCAACGAACGGATCAGGCGGGCCCGGATGCAGCTCGAGGGCGGGCCGCCGGTGATCACCGCGATGCGCGACGTCGACGCCGACGTCGCCGCCTGGTCCGAACGCCGCGCCGAGCGGGCCGCGCGCGCCCGCCAGGAGGCGGTCC
>DASXRJ010000340.1:0-5042 GCA_036506675.1 Nocardioides sp.
CAGCCCGCAGGCGATGGCGATCGTCCCACCGGTCCGCACGAGACGATCGGAGATCGTCGGTCTCTGGACCAACGCGGGTCCGACGATCGACTCGGTGAGCAACCGCCCGAGCCCGATGACGACCAGCGCGGCCTGGACCACACCGAAGTCCGCCGGGCTCAGCTCACGGGCCAGGACCACCAGGAGCAGCAGCTGGCTCCCGGCCTGGACGCCGTACCCGAGGCTGGTCCATGCGAACCCGCGAGCCGCGATCTGGGTGCGGGTCGCACGGCGGGTCATGGCGCGACCGCGTGGTTGCGCGTCGCGCGCGCCGTCGCCAGCGCCCGTTCGTACGTCAGGACCAGCGCCAGGAGGATCCACAGGTGACGGTAGTGGGACGTCTCCCGGAAGAGCGACGCGACGACCAGGCTGACGATCATCGCCCGCCCGACCCCGTGCGGCACGCCGAATCGCCACAGGGTCACCCACAGCCCCACCAGCCCCAGCAGCCCGAGTGCACCTCGCTCGGACATGAATGCCAGGGGCTCGTTGTGGGTCTCGGTCGTGTCGGCGCCACCGCGGAGCACCTGGAGGTTGCGGGAGCTCCCGGGCCCGATGCCCCAGGGTGTGTCGGCGATCTGATCGATCGCGGCGTGCCAAAGCTCGAAGCGCCCGGTGGAGCTGCGTTCCAGGTGATCCGCGTTGTAGCCGGTGGCGTCCCCGCGCTCCGGGAGGAACCGCTCGCCCGACATGAGAGCCAGGCCCAGGAGCCCGATCACGGCGATGAAGGAGAGAACGAACAGCTGGCGGGTCGCCGGGCGGGCCCGCCCGAGCGCGCTGTAGGCCACGATGCCCAGGCCGACGGTCAGCTGGAGCATCGCGCCGAAGGACCCGGTGGCGACCAACCCGGCACCGGCGGCGACGAGCCCCACGATCCGGGATCGACGCGAGACGGGCAGCACCAGGAGCGCCATGAAGCACGTGGCCATGAAGTGGCCGGCCACGTTCGGGTTGGGGAAGGTGGCCTTGGCCCGCAACAGCGCCTCGTTCAGGAAGACGAGGTGGATCGCGACGATCACCACGATCGCGACGAGGGCCCGTGCCGGGATCCGGAACCAGGCCACCGGGGCGCCCTCGAAGACCTGCAGCACGGCCAGCAGGGCCACCGCGGCACCGAGGTCGCGGATCAGGTCGTAGACGACCCAGTCGGCGAGCCCCACGTCCAGCGCGCCGATCAGGCCGCCGCCGAGCACCAGCAGGATCGGGAGGAGCACGGCGACGACGATCGGCCGCGGCCTCTCGCGACGCGCGACCATCTCCAGGCCCGCGAGCACCACGAAGGCGATGATGAGAATGTCGGCGATCGTGAACCCGCCGGTGCGCGGCTGGCCGAACCCCGTGGCGAAGAGGGCGGCGGCCAACGCGGGGACGGACCACGGGGCCCGGACCAGCGCGGCAGGCCGCGTGCCGGTACGGGCGCCCACTGCAGCGGTCATGGTGTCGCGGACCGGCGGGCGAGCACGGACGAGACCAGCGTCGTGTAGTCCCAGCCCACCTCGCTGCCCTGCCAGGAACGCAGTTCCGTCGTGGGGCACGGGTGCGGCGCGGGCTCGAGCGCGGCCGCGTTGATCCGGCGGGCGACCGCCCGAGCGGCGCCGACGACGTCTCCTTGCTCCACCACGCTCCCGGCCGCGCCGAGGTCGAGCAACTCATCGACGCCGTCCACCTCGCAGCAGACGAACGCGGTCCCCACGGCGGTCGCCTGGAGCAGCGCCTGGGGGAGCCCCTCGGCCCGGCTGAGCAGCACCAGCACGTCGGAGGCGACCAACAGGTCGTCGGGCTCGGCGACGTAGCCGAGCACGCGGGCATCACCGGACAGGCCCATGCGGTCCAGCAGCGCCACGAGGTCGTCGCGCCGGGGGCCCTCCCCGGCCACCACCAGGAACGGCGCCGGCGGCGGCACCATCATGAGGACCTGTTGGTGCAGGATCGGCAGGCTCATCACGTTCTTGCGGTTGTCGAGGGCACCGAGGTACAGGACCCAGGGCCGGTCGGTGGGCAGTCCGTAGGCGGCGGCCATCCGTGCCTGAGCTGCCGCGCCGAACTCGGCGTTGCTGGGCAGCCGGGCACCCGAGTGGATCACGTTGAGCTTGGCGCTCTCGACGCCGATCCTGGCGAAGCGATCGGCCAGGTCATGCCCGACGACGGCGTAGGCATCGGTCCACCGGCTGAGGAACCTCTCGACAGGGCGGTAGACGTGGTTCGCCATCGGCCCGTAGCCGGGTCCGAAGCTGGCCATGGAGAGCGAGTGCACGACCGGGGGCCCGTGGGCCATGTGCGCGGAGATCCTCCCGATGACGCCGGCCTTGGACTGGTGGGTGATGGCCACGTCGAAGTCGCGTTCCCTCATCAGGCGGCGCACCCGCGCGACGGCGCGGGCGTCCTGCACCGGGTTGGGCTCGCGACACAGGCTCGGCTCGACGATGATCTCCACGACAGGGAGGTGCCGGCGCAGCAGCACGGGATCGGAGTCCCGTCCGATCACGACCGTGTGGTCCGAATCGGAGAAGGCCTGGTACACGTCCCGCACCCGCTGCTCGGAGCCGCCGCGCCTGTAGCGGGTGCACATCTGGAGCACCTGCTCCGGCCGCGTCGGCACGACGGTGTCGAGCGAGGTCACCCCCGCGGTCCCGCCCGTCACCGTCCGGCTCCCGTCATGCTCGTCAGGTCCGCTCGGCGCGGCCGGCGGCATCACCGTCGTCCGCCCGCCGGTCATCGTCCTGCCGTGCCTCCCGGGGAGCGGCGGCACGGCCGTTCCGTCCGGGCTCGACGACCGGCGCCGCGGTCATCGGCGCCACGTCGGCGCGGTACGCGGTGAAGTACGCGGCGCCGACCATGACGATGAGGGCGATGGAGGCCAGCAGCACTCCCAGCTGCACCGGCGGGACCGCCCGGGTCGTGTGCACCGTCCCGGCCGTCTCGTACACCTGCACGCCCCCGGAGCTGACAGCGGCCGCCACGTCGGCGTCCCTGGCCCGACGCTCGTAGTCCGACTGGGTGGTCACCAAGGCGGCGCGGGTGCTGCGCAGCCCGGTGGCCTGGTCGTTCTTGAGTGCGAGTTCGACCAGGGGGTCGACGCCGGCGGTCGTGCCGGTGCTGCGGTCGACCTGGACCTGCAGCGTGGCGATCTCCCGCGACAGCGGCGCCAACTGGGCGTCGACGGCGGCGATCTCGTCGTTGGTGCCGGTTGCGGCCTGTCGCAGCTCGTCCGCAAGGGCCTCGAGACGCTCGCGCACCGCGTCGCGCTGCTGCTCGACCACCGATGTGGCGACCCGGTCGGTGACGGCGGCGGCATCGACCCCGTCGTCGGTGGTCACCGTGATGGTGACGAAGCTCTGGCCCACCGCCGCACTGGCGGAGATGCTCTTGATGTCGCCGGGCTCGAGCGCGAGCGCCCTGGTCACCTCCGCCCGGGTCCGCTGCGACTCGGCGCGCGAGACGACGGCGCTCTGGCGCTCGTCGAGCGGCAGCGGCCCGGACGCCGGTGACTCGACGCTCTCCTCGGAGGTGTCCACGAGCAGCAGCCTCGTCTCGGCCCGCTTCTCGACCGCTGACAGCAAGCCGATGCCGTAGCCGACGAGCGCGGCCACGGCCAGGACGGCGGCTATCCACCAGCGGCGCCGACGAAGGACCCCGAGCAGGTCGGTCACCTCCGGGTCGCCCGGCTGCGTGCCGTTCGCCCGCGTGCCGTTGCCGTGGGGACCGTGCACCTCCGGATGGTCGTCGCGGGTGTGCTCCCGGGTCGCGCTGTCGGTGCTCCTCGGATGGCCGTCCCCGGCGGGAGGCTGGAGCGACTCCACCCCCTCGGCGTCGTCGTCGTCGGACTCAGACAGCACCCGGCTGACCCTTCAGGAGGTAGCGGACGGTGTGGCCGAGGATCCGCAGATCGCCTGACGCGGAGCGGTGGAGCGCGTAGTCGACGTCGAGGCGGATCCGCTCGGGGTACGAGATGCTCGTGCGATCGCTCACCTGCCAGGGACCGGTCATCCCGGGGCGTACCTGGAGGACGACCTGACCCCGATCCCCGTAGCGCCAGAGCTCCTCGGGCACGACCGGCCGGGGCCCGACGAGGCTCATGTCCCCGCGCACGACGTTGACGAGCTGGGGCAACTCGTCCAGGCTCGTGCGCCGCAGCAACCGACCGACCCGCGTCACGCGGGGATCGTCGCTCAGCTTGAAGTCGGCCGCGAAGGCGGCCCGGGCGCGGCTGTCGTTCTCGAACAGCACGGACAACTCGGTGTCGGCACCGACGCGCATCGTCCGGAACTTGAGGCACCGGAACGGGCGGCCGTGGTGACCCACGCGGGTCTGCGCGAAGACCACCGGGCCCGGGGATGTGATCCTGACCATGAGCGCGACGATGGCCATGGGCAGCGCGAGCACGGCCAGCGCGGCGCTCCCCAGGACGACGTCGAGCAGCCGCTGGGCGGCCTCGGTGCGAAGGGCTCTCGTCCGCGACCGGCTCACGAGGTGAGCGCAACGCCCCGGCACCATGGGTGCGACGAGCGCTGCCTGTGTCCCGGTCAGGGGCTGGACGCTCTCAGGCGCGCCAGCGCCGACGACCAACCCGGTTGCGTCCGGTTGATATGCCACCACCCGGCCCACCCCGATTCTCTGTCCTCACGGACAGGACGACCAGGTTCCGCCAGGTTGCGCGCGAGTTCTGGACGCAACGCCCGCTCACCGTTCCGCCATGCCCTGGGGACCTCGAACGGCCTTCTCTGCACTCAGAGTAACAGTGGATGTCGCTCAGGTAAACCCCAGGTTGCGCGCACGGGGCCCGATGTCGATCGATCACACAATTGTCGGGCGGACATCGACAATTATCGTCCTGCTGAAACGCACGATTGTGGGAGGACTCGGCGCACCCGGTCGCCCTCGTCGAGGACCATCGCAGGACACGCGCTCACAGCGCGCATCTCTCCTGACGAATCGTCGCTTCACCTCGCCGCCCGAGACATCTGAAGTGGCAAGGCGTCCGTCCGGCAATATGAGGTGAGCGA
>DASXRJ010000341.1:0-7365 GCA_036506675.1 Nocardioides sp.
CGGCCGTTCTCGACGGCCGTGGTCCAGGAGAGCACGGCCGCGCCGTCGTCCGCCGTACGTCCGCAGAAGTCGCAGGTCACCACCTGCCCAACTCTAGGACGTGGCCAGTCTCCGACGTTGGCGGGAGTCCGGCATGGGAGCGGCTCGAGATCCACCAATGTCGGGAGCGCGTCCTGGCCGCCGCGTTCTGACCGCCGCGTCCTGGCCGCCGCGTCCTGGCCGCCGCGTCTGGCCGAGGAAGACGGCGAGCTCCACGACACGATTCGCTGCAGTTCGCGATCCACCGGCTGCGTTCCCCGCCTGGGAGCGGCCGACAGCTCGGCGAACTGCAGCGAATCGTGCAGGTGACGAGCCGTGAATCGACGCCATCGGGCCCGGCGCGGGCCATCGCAGGCGCATCGGAGCACTTGCGAAGAGCGGCGTCACAGTGCGACGGCGTACTCGTGGATGCGGCGGACCGGAGCGCTGGACGCCCGACCGTCGGCCCGACAGTGGAGGAACGCCGGCGCCGGGCACCGGACATGAGCCACCGTCACCTAAGCCGGAGCAGGGAGTCAGCGGCACTCGGTGCGGCACGCGTTGCCTGGGTCAAGCGCTGGGTAACGCGACCCGGCTTCTTGGCGCTCAGCGAGTAGGCCCCGTGGGACTCGAACCCACAACCAACGGATTAAAAGTCCGGAGCTCTGCCAATTGAGCTAGGGGCCCGTGGCCGGGTCGAGTCGTGACCGGCCACCGGCGCAGTCTACGGGGCCAGGGCCGGGGCGTGTCTCCTGATCCCATGGCCAGCTGCGCGACGGCCGAGGATAAGGAGGCACGCCCGCGCGACGGCGTACTCCATCATCGAGGGCGAGAGGAATAGCACCCACCCGCATCTAGTTGAAATCGCAACTAGACAAAGGAGCGAGATGGACTTCGAGAGGCTGGGTACGACGGCGCGGCCGACGTTCGGGCTGGACACGTTCGGCGACCTCGAGCGGGGCGAGGACGGTCGGCAGATCGGGCACCCGGAGGCGATCCGGCAGGTGGTGGCCGAGGCGGTGCTGGCCGAGGAGGTGGGGGTGGACTACTTCGGGATCGGCGAGCATCACCGGCCCGACTTCGCGGTGAGCTCGCCCGACGTCGTACTCGCGGCGATCGCGGGGCAGACCGAGCGGATCCGGCTCGGGACCGGCGTGACCGTGCTCAGCTCCGACGACCCGGTCCGGGTCTACGAGCGGTTCGCGACCCTCGATGCGCTGTCGAACGGGCGGGCCGAGGTGACGCTGGGGCGCGGGTCGTTCACCGAGTCGTTCCCGCTGTTCGGCTACTCGCTCGACGACTACGAGCAGCTCTTCGCGGAGAAGCTCGACCTCTTCGCCGAGCTCCTCAAGGAGCAGCCGGTGACCTGGAGCGGCGACACCCGGCCACCGCTGGAGGGGGCGCGCGCGTTCCCCACGACGGCCAACGGGCTGCCGGCCTGGGTCGGAGTCGGGGGTACCCCGAAGTCGGTGGTCCGCGCGGCGTCGTACTCGCTGCCCTTGGTGCTGGCCGTGATCGGCGGCTCGCCCGAGCAGTTCGTGCCGCTGGCCGACCTCTACCGACGGGCGCTCCACGAGCTGGACAGGCCCGAGCTCCCGATCGCCATGCACAGCCCCGGCCACATCGCGGAGACCGACGAGCAGGCGCGGGCCGAGATCTACCCGCACCAGGCGGAGCAGTTCACCAAGATCGGCCGCGAGCGCGGCTGGGCCCCCTACACGCGCGAGGCCTTCGAAGCCGCCGCCGGGCCGACCGGCGCCCTGTTCGTCGGCTCCCCGGAGACGGTCGCCCAGAAGGTCGCCTGGGCGGTGCGGACCCTGGGTCTCTCACGCTTCCAGCTCAAGTACGCCGTCGGCGCGTTGCCCCACGGTCAGCGCCAGAAGTCCATCCAGCTGTACGGCGAACGGGTGGTCCCGAGGGTCCGCGAACTGCTCTCGAACCGACCCTGATGTGACGCCCCGGTTACATGCATGTCGAGAAGAGTTCACGACTCTCGAAGCATCCGGATGCCCAGGAACCTTTCGATCCGGCTGGTTGTTGGTAATGTCGTGTCTGCAACAGGTGCAAGTTCCAGCAGGTAGACGCCCGCGGAGTTTGTGATCCAACGGCGTTTCTTCTTCGTGTGTCTGCAAGTCACGCAAGTCGGAGCGACGTGTCACCGCATCTGATGCGGGGCCGTTGAAGTGACGGCCTCTCGCCCCGACTAAGGAGTAACGAGCAATGGCTCAGGGCACCGTGAAGTGGTTCAACGCCGAGAAGGGTTTCGGCTTCATCGCGCAGGAGGACGGCGGCGACGACGTCTTCGTGCACTACTCGGCGATCCAGACCCAGGGGTACAAGTCCCTGGAGGAGAACCAGAAGGTCGAGTTCGACGTCACGCAGGGTCCGAAGGGCCCGCAGGCGGAGAACGTTCGTCCGGTCTGATTCGTCCTGCAGGACGCACCTGTCCTGGACGTTAGCGAGAGGCTCCGCCCCCGTAGGGGACGGGGCCTCTTGCGGCTTCGGCGTTGACTAGTGCATCTTCGCCATGTCTAACCGCGCTCAAACCGGGCAGTCTGGTGACCGGATCCATGTTCACGTGTCCGAGCTTGAAGGGGAGGTACGTCGTGCACGACCAGTTCGACATCTCCCTTGAAGACAAGGAGCTCCTCAGCGAGGTCGAGCTCACGACCAACCTGATCATCGCCGCCAGCGAGTCCGACGGACCGCTGAGCCAGGCCGACATCGACCGCATCCTCGGCGTCGTACCCAGCCGCTCCGAGCCGAGCGACCCCTCGAGTACGACGTCCTCCCCGGACTGAGTTCCGACGACTGACCGCGCGCCCGTCGAAATCGGGCAAATTCTCGCGTCCACCCTCTTGCGTAAATACCCTAGGGGGGTATCGTATGCGTCATGAGTGAGATCGAGCACCACCACGGCTACATCCAGCGCAAGGACGACTACGTCAAGCGGCTGCGCCGGGTCGAGGGACAGGTCCGCGGCCTGCAGCGGATGGTTGAGGAAGAAAAGTACTGCATAGACATCCTCACCCAGGTTTCCGCGGTGACGAAGGCGCTGCAGGCCGTGAGCCTCGGGCTCCTCGAAGAGCACATGAGCCACTGCGTGGTCGACGCCGCCCGGCAGGGCGACCACGAAGCGGACGAGAAGGTCAAGGAAGCAGTCGACGCGATCGCCCGCCTGGTGCGGTCCTAGAGCGAGGGAGACAGTCATGAGTGAAGTCAGCACCTGGACCGTGACCGGAATGACCTGTGGGCACTGCGTCGCCTCGGTCAAGGAGGAGGTCGGCGAGATCGCGGGCGTCGAGAACGTCGACGTCGTACTCGAGACCGGCCAGGTCACCGTCACCAGCGACGACCCGATCGATCCGACGGCCATGGCCGCCGCTGTGGCCGAGGCGGGTTACGCGCTGTCATGAAGAACTCGCTGAGGATGGTCGCCTTCGCGGTGGCCCTCGCCGTACTCCTGTTCGGCGGGTACGCCGTCGGCAGGGTCGCCGGCCCCTTCGACCGACCCACCGACAACCACGAGATGAGCGCCGCCCACGACGACGCCATGGACGATGACGCCGGCCCTGACGACGGCTCGGACGCCTCGCCCGCCGGCGGCGAGACCGACGGCGCCGGCGACATGCCCGGCATGGACATGGACGTGGCCGAGGAACCCGGCGGGCTGAGCGCCACCCAGGACGGCTACACGCTGCGGCTCCAGGGCTTCAGCCGCGCGGCGGGCTCCGGGCGCAGGCTCGGTTTCTCGATCATCGGCCCGAACGGCAAGCCGGTGACGGCGTACGACACCGTGCACGAGAAGAAGCTGCACCTGATCGTCGTACGGCGCGACCTGACCGGCTTCCAGCACGTGCACCCGGTCCTGGACGCCAAGACCGGCGCCTGGGCCGTCCGGGTCGACCTCGAGCCCGGCATCTGGCGCGTGTACGCCGACTTCCAGCCGACCGGTGCCGACGCGCTCGTGCTCGGGACCGACCTGCAGGTGCCCGGCAAGTACCGTCCGGCCTCCCTCGGCGGTGACTCGCTGGTCGACCGCACGGACGGGTACGTCGTCCGCCTCACCGGCAACCCGGCCGCAGGCGAGGCGACCACCCTGACGCTGCGGGTCAGCCGCAACGGCAAGCCGGTCTCGGACCTCCAGCCCTACCTCGGCGCCTACGGCCACCTGGTCGCGATCAAGGCGGACGACCTGTCCTACTTGCACGTACACCCCGAGGACGGGCCCGCCGGACCAGAAATTGCCTTCCATGTCGAAGTTTCGGACGCCGGCGCCTACCGCTTCTTCCTCGACTTCCGCCATGGTGGGCGCGTGCACACCGCCCAGTTCACCGTGAGGGTCGAACAACCATGAAGCGTGAGCTGAATCCGGACGCGACGGCCGAGCCGACGAGCCACGACGAGACCGGGCCGGAGGGCGCCGGTGCCCACGACCTGATGATCGACGACCGGCCGGCCGACGACCGGCTGGCCGACGTCGAGCTGTCGATCACGGGCATGACCTGCGTGTCCTGCGCCAACCGGATCGAGCGCAAGCTCAACAAGCTGGACGGCGTCTCGGCGAGCGTCAACTACGCCACCGAGAAGGCCAAGGTCAGCTACCCGGCGACGGTGAGCACCGACGACCTGCTGCGCACCGTCGAGGCCGCCGGGTACGGCGCCAGCCTGCCGCGGGCCGCCGGCCCGGCGCCTGCCGAGACCGGGATGGACCCGCTCCTGCAGCGGCTCCTGGTGTCGGCGGCGTTGACCATCCCGGTGATCGCGATGGCGATGGTCCCGGCCTGGCAGTTCACCAACTGGCAGTGGGCCTCGCTGGCGCTGGCGGCGCCGGTGGCCGTGTGGGGCGCCTGGCCGTTCCACCGGGCCGCTTTCGTCAACGCCCGGCACGCCACCACCACGATGGACACGCTGGTGTCCGTGGGCGTGCTGGCGGCGTTCTCGTGGTCGGTCTATGCGCTCTTCTGGGGCAGCGCCGGTACGCCGGGGATGACGCACCCCTTCGAGTTCACGATCCGGCGGATGGCCGGCACCGGCAACATCTACCTCGAGGCCGCCTCGGGCGTGACGACGTTCCTGCTGGCCGGGCGGTGGTTCGAGCAGCGGGCCAAGCGCCAGGCCGGCGCCGCGCTGACCGCGCTGCTCGAGCTGGGCGCCAAGGACGTCACCGTGCTGGAGTGGGGCGTCGAGTTCACCCGCCCGGTCGAGCGGCTCAACGTGGGCGACCGGTTCGTCGTACGGCCCGGGGAGAAGGTCGCGACCGACGGCGTGGTCGAGTCCGGTACGTCGTCGGTGGACGCCTCGCTGCTCACCGGCGAGCCGGTGCCGGTCGACGTCGGCCCGGGCGACTTCGTGACCGGCGCGACCATCAACGTGGGCGGCCGGCTGATCGTCAGAGCCGAGCGAGTCGGCAGCGACACGCAGCTCGCTCAGATGGCCCGGCTGGTCGAGGAGGCCCAGAACGGCAAGGCCCCGGTGCAGCGGCTCGCCGACCGGATCTCCGGGGTGTTCGTGCCGATCGTCATCGGTCTGGCGATCGCCACGCTGGGCTTCTGGCTCGGTGGGGGCGCCGGGACGACGGCCGCGTTCACCGCGGCGGTGTCGGTGCTGGTCATCGCCTGCCCGTGTGCGCTTGGGCTGGCCACGCCGACCGCGCTGCTGGTCGGCACGGGGCGCGGCGCGCAGCTCGGCATCCTGATCAAGGGGCCGGAGGTTCTCGAGTCGACGCGGCGGGTCGACACCGTCGTACTCGACAAGACCGGGACGGTCACCACCGGGAGGATGAGCCTGCTCGAGGTGGTCGGCGGCGACGAGGTGCTCCGGCTCGGTGGCGCCCTGGAGGCGCTCTCGGAGCACCCGATCGCGAAGGCGGTCGCGGACGGTGCCCGGGCGGGCTTCGAGCTGCCGGAGGTCCGGCGGTTCATCAACACGCCGGGGCTCGGGGTGCAGGGCATCATCGAGGGACACGCCGTACTCGTGGGGCGGCCGCAGTTCCTGGAGCAGTGGGCACAGGCGATGACGCCGGAGCTGAAGGCGAGGTTCGAGCGCGCGGAGGCCGATGGGCACACCGCGGTGGCCGTCGGCTGGGACTGGAAGGCGCGCGGGCTCTTCATCGTCGGCGACGCCCCCAAGCCGACCTCGCGGCAGGCGATCGAGGAGCTGCGCGAGCTCGGGCTGACCCCGATCCTGCTGACCGGCGACAACCAGACCGCTGCCGAGTCGGTCGCGGCCGCGGTCGGGATCACCGAGGTGATCGCCCACGTGCTGCCGGCCGAGAAGGTCGACGTGGTCAAGCGGCTGCAGTCCGAGGGCAAGGTCGTGGCGATGGTCGGCGACGGCGTGAACGACGCCGCCGCGCTCGCCCAGGCCGACCTGGGACTGGCCATGGGTACCGGCACCGACGCCGCCATCGAGGCCAGCGACCTGACCCTCGTGCGCGGCGATCTCCGGGTCGCGGGCGACGCGATCCGGCTCAGCCGTCGTACCCTCGCGGTGATCAAGGGCAACCTGTTCTGGGCCTTCGCCTACAACATCGCCGGCCTCCCGCTCGCCGCAGCCGGCCTGCTCAACCCGATGCTCGCCGGTGGCGCGATGGCCCTGTCCTCGATCTTCGTGGTCAGCAACAGCCTCCGCCTGCGTTCCTTCCGCTAACCCCTCCCTCCGCAAGGTGGCGAGTTTGGCCCCGCGAGGTGGCGAGAACGGCCCCGCGAGGTGGCGAGAACGGCCCCGCGAGGTGGCGAGAATGATCCTGGCCAGGGCCAAACTTGCCGCTTCGGCGGGCCAAAGTCGCCGCCTCGGCGGGCCAAAGTCGCCGCTTCGGCGGGCGGGCGAGGGACGTGGAGGGGGAAGCAGTCAGCAGGTTTCGAGGAGGACCGGGCCGGAGGTGAGGGCGGAGAGGGCGTACTGGCCGGGCAGCGCCCGCAGGTCGAGTACGACGTCGTGGCCGTCGGACCGCGCCCCACTCAGCGAGAAGAGGTCGGCGAAGTCACCCTTGCCCGGGGCCTCGCCGACCGCGAGCCTGGCCCGGGTGTCGGCGTTGGTGGCGGCCTGGTCGCCGTTCTCGAAGCCCATCACCACCCGCAGCCGGCGGTCGGGGAGCGCGGCCACCAGCAGGCCGTGGAGAGGGTTGAGCTTGCCGGCGTCCTCGAGGAGGTCCTGGGCCACCTGTTGGTCCTCGTCGCTGGCCTGCGACATCGCGAGCGTCGTACACGCGAAGTCGTCGGCGAACACCACGCCGGCCAGCACGTCGGTGTCGTCGCCGGCCTGCGAGACGAGGTCGTCGACGCCGCTCAGGTGGTCGGCGTCGCCGGTCGCGGCCGCGCGAGCGGTCTCGAGGTACGACGTCGT
>DASXRJ010000342.1:0-3239 GCA_036506675.1 Nocardioides sp.
GTGGCGATCTTCGGGATGGGCCACGTCGGGCTCGAGCTGGCGCGGATCCTTGCTCGGCACGACCTCGAGCTGCACCTCGTCGACTCGCGGACCGACCAGCTCGGACCGGACCGGCTCGGCGTCCTGGACGACGCGGTCGCCGGCGTACACGTCCACCACGTGCCCGTGCTGCCCGAGCTCGTCGTCGGCGAGCTGCCGCCGGGCACGCACGTGCTGGTGATGACGCACGACCACGCCGAGGACGCCGCCCTGTGCGACGCGGCGCTGCGCAACCAACAGCTGGCCACGATCGGGCTGATCGGCTCGCGGGCGAAGTGGTCGCGCTTCCGGCGCAAGCTCGCAACGGAGGGGCACTCCCCCGAGGTGATCGGCCGGATCACCACCCCGATCGGCCTGCCGGACCTGCCCGGCAAGGAGCCGGCGACCATCGCGGTCAGCGTCGCTGCCTGGCTGCTCCAGATCTTCGCCGCGGAGCGCACCGCCGCCCCGGCCACCCGACCCGAGGTGACCGCATGACGCTCTTCCGGGGCACCTTCGTGGACACGCCCGAGGACCCCTTCGCCGGCGGGGTGCTGCGCGCCGAGACCGACGCGGCCCTCCTCGTCGAGGACGGCGTGATCACCGCCCGCGGTCCGTACGCCGAGCTCCGGCGCCGCCACGCCGACGAGCCGGTCGTCGACCTCGGCGACGGCGTGGTGCTGCCCGGGTTCGTCGACACCCACGTGCACTTCCCCCAGGTACGGATCATCGGCGGGCTGGGCCGGCCGCTGCTGGAGTGGCTGGACCGGTGCGCCCTGCCGGAGGAGGCCAGGATGGCGGACCCGTCGTACGCCGCCGGCGTCGCCGCCGACTTCGTGCGCGGCCTCGCCTCGGCCGGCACCACGAGCGCCCTGGTCTTCGGGGCCCACTTCGCCCCCGCGGTGGACACCCTGTTCGCAGAAGCCGCGCGCGTGGGGCTGCGGGTCACCAGCGGCCTGGTGGTGAGCGACCGGCTGCTTCGCCCGGACCTGCTGACCAGCCCCGAGGCGGCGTACGACGACGCTCTCGCGCTCGCGCAGCGCTGGCACGACACCGGCCGCAACCGCTACGCCGTGATCCCGCGCTTCGCGCTCTCCTGTACCGACGACCTGCTCGCCTCGTGCGCCTCGGTGCTCGCCGACGTGCCCGGTGCAATGTTCACCACGCACGTCAACGAGAACCTCAACGAGATCGAGACGGTCGCGCAGCTCTGCGGCGGCTCCTACGTCGACGCCTACGACCGGCACGGGCTGCTCGCACACCCGAGCGTGCTCGCCCACAACGTGCACCCGACCGACGCGGAGCTCGCCGTCCTCGCGGCCCGCGACGCGCACATCGCGCACTGCCCCACCAGCAACGCCGGACTCGGCAGCGGGCTGTTCCCGCTGGCCCGGCACCTCGCCCACGGCGTCCGGGTCGCCCTCGGCTCGGACGTCGGCGCCGGCAACGGGTTCTCCCTGCTCAAGGAGGGAATCCAGGCCTACTTCGCCCAGCGGCTGCTCGGCTCGGAGGGCTACCCCCTGACCGCCACCCACCTGCTGCACCTGGCCACGACCGCGGGGGCCTCGGCCCTCGGGCTGGCGGCCGAGGTCGGCGACTTCACGGTCGGCAAGCGCTTCGACGCGCAGTGGATCTGTCCCAGGGACGGCGACCCGCTGGCGGCCGGCCTCGCCCACGCGGCCGACCCCGATGACGCGCTGGCCCGGGTCTTCGCCCTCGGCACCTGCAACGACGTCCGGGGTGTCTGGGTGGACGGCGAGCCGATCGACCTCGAGCCCGCCCACCCCGGGGATCTCGCGGTCGTCGCCGGTTGACCCGTTGGTCGATCCATCCGGGACGCTACTAACGATGGCTGTATCGGCTCCCGTTCGCGTGCGGGCGTGTCCACACCCGACGATGCAGCGACGGTCGACTCCCGTGAAGAGGGGCGTCACTCCGTCCACAGAAGCGCACGCCGTTGCTCCGTGCGGCGGATGGCCACGTCGACGGCACCGCGGCCGGCTGAGGCGGCATCCGTGCGTAAGGACACGCAGTTCGCGCGACTCGCCCGCAGATCACCGCGGCTTCCGCCGCGTGTCGTCCGAACTGCCTGTCGTCCGGTACGCATACCTGCGACCGAGTCCACTGCCGGCTCGCGCGGCCGAGCACCAACCCGCTCGTCGGTACGCCGGTCCCGGCCGCGACCTGCACCCGCTCGGCGGCCGGCACCCCGTTGACGGCGCCATCGCGGCCGCACCGGGCGCCCGTCGCGGGTGGTTCTCGTACCGCCACGCAGACCGCGTCATATCGCCCAGAATGCAGCGTCACTCCGGCCCGGATAGTGAGGGGCTGAGTGATGAGCCCTTGCGACCTCGTAGTCATGTCACGTCACGGTCCCTGGTCACCCCGGGCGGTGGCGGGCGACACCCGGCGGCGAGACGATGAGGTAGCACCACGCCTTGCTCAGGCTGCATGTCGCTTCGAACCCACCACGCAAGGAGGAGTTATGCCCACGATCATCGTGACCCACGATGTCACCGACACCGACCACTGGCTCTCATCGCCGAAGCGTGACGAGCTCATGCCCTCGTTGGGCGCGAGCAACATCCGGACGTTCGTGAACCCTCAGGACCGGACGAAGGTCGGATTGGTCATGGACATCGCGGATCTCGACGTTCTCTTCGGTGCGCTGGAGAACCCGTCGGACGAGCTGGTCGAAGCGATGAGGTTCGACACGGTTCTCCCCGAGACGATGACGATCCTCGTCGCGTCTTGATTGCGCCGGGTACCGTCCCGGTGCGTCATTGCGCCCGCCTGTGCGTCCGGTGTGCGGCTGTGGGCATGTCGAGAATGCTGCGCGGCATCGTCCCGGTAGCAAGACCACCAGACCAGCGTTGGAGGTTGGCAGCTGTGTCGCACATCAGGGTTTTCGACCATGTAGCGATCACTGTCGACGACCTCGACTCGGTGACGGCGTTCTTCGTCGGGTTGGGTCTCGAGGTCGAGGGCCGCACGTTCGTGGAGGGCGAGTTCCTGGACCCTGTCATCGGCATCCCGGACTCTCGGACGGAGATCGTCATGCTGCGGCCGCCGGAGGGAGGAACCGGGATCGAGATGCCCCAAAATTGAAGAGATCGACGACCTCAGCGTCTCCCATCACCGGGATGCGCGTGACGGTGGACGGCAACGTGAGGAACGTCGAGCCCAGCTGAGGAAGGAGGGAGGACGCCCGAAGATCCCGC
>DASXRJ010000343.1:0-15295 GCA_036506675.1 Nocardioides sp.
AGTCATGGCTAGTGGTCATCCGCGGAAGCTGGTCGGGGGATGACCACAAGTGACCGACCCGTCCTGACTCCCAGCCCAGTGACGGCAGCTACATATCCGACGGCGCCGTGTCTGACTCCAGCCAGCCCCGGAACGCCTCCAGGTTGGCGGTCGACTCACCGCGCTCCCTGCGCCACTCCCACTCCTTGCGGATCGAGGTGGCGAAGCCGAGCTCGAGGAGGGTGTTGAACGACTCGTCGGCGTACGCCAGCACCGAGCCGAGCAGCCGGTCGAGCTCGTCGGGTGTGACCGAGCAGAGCGGCAGCCGAGCGTCGAGGTAGATGTCGCCGAGGCGGTCGACGGCGAACGCGACGGCGTACAGCTTGAGGTTGCGCTCGAGCAGCCAGCGGTAGACGGTGGCGTGGTTCTCGTCGGGATTGCGGCAGACGAACGCGTGTACGCCGAGCGCGTGCGGGCCGACGTCGAGCCGGCACGGCGTCTGCAGCTTCTTCTCGCCGGGCAGGCTGAGCGTGAAGACGCCCTCGGCTATCTCGTCGTGCTCGATCTCGCTGTCGGCCAGCCACCCGCGAACGGTCTCGGCGGCAGCACTCATCCGGCGTCCCTGTTCGAGGCGGAACGGAGTGAGCATTCGAATCGGGTGGTCATCCCACCAGCTCCTTGCGTATCGACATCGCCGCCTGACGATAGACCTCGACGGTCTGGTCGGCGGTGTGTTCCCACGCGAAGAGCCGGGACTGCTCGAGCGCGCCGGCCGAAAGGCGCGTGTGCAGGGCCGGGTCGGAGATGACCTTGCGGATGGCGGCGGCCCACTCGCGCTCGCCGTGGCCGTCGACGAGCAGCCCGCTGAACCCGTCGCGGACCACGGTGGTCAGGCCGCCCACGGCCGCGGCGACGACCGGCGTACCGGTGGCCTGGGCCTCGGCGGCGACGAGGCCGAACGACTCGTTGTAGGACGGTACGGCGACCAGCGTCGCCGCCGCGCACCAGTCGCCCAGCTCGCGCTGGGGCACCGGCGGGACGAAGCGTACGACGTCGTCGAGGCCGAGCTCGTTGGAGAGCTGAGCCAGCGACTCGGGGTGTTCGAGCCCGGAGCCGGACGGCCCGCCCACGATGGGTACGACGACCCGCGACCGCAGCTCCGGCGACTCACGGAGCAGCACCGCCACCGCACGGAGCAGCACGTCGGGAGCCTTGAGCGGCTGGATCCGGCCGGCGAAGACCAGTACGTGGGCGTCCTTGGCGAGCCCGAGCCGGGCCCGCGCCGTCGTACGCGAACGAGGCGCGAAGACGGACAGGTCGACCCCCGGATGCACCACCTCGACGCGGCCGGGATCCGCGTCGTAGAGCTCGATCAGCTGCCTGGCCTCGAGGTCGGTGTTGGCGATCAGCATGTCGGCGGCGTCGACCACCTGCTCCTCGCCGATGACGCGGGCCAGCGGCTCGGGGGTGTCGCCGTCGGCGAGCGCGAGGTTCTTGACCTTGGCCATGGTGTGCATCGAGTGCACCAGCGGCACACCCCAGCGATCGCGGGCCAGCGCGCCGACCTGGCCGGACAGCCAGTAGTGGGAGTGCACGGCGTCGTAGTGGCCGACCGGGTGGCCCGCCTCGGTGCGCAGCACCTCGCGGGCGAACGTGCAGAGCTGGCCCGGAAGCTGGTCCTTGGTCAGCCCCTCGAACGGGCCGGCGTGGATGTTGCGCACCAGCACCCGTTCGCCGGCCTCGACCACCGGCGGCAGCGCGGACGAGGTGGCCCGGGTGAAGATGTCGACGTCGACACCACGCCAGGCCAACCGTTTGGCGAGTTCGATCACGTAGACGTTCATGCCACCTGCGTCGCCCGTCCCGGGCTGGTCCAACGGGGACGTGTGCAGGCTGATCATCGCCACGCGCGCCACGGCTCGCCTTTCGTCGTACGGAGTCCTCCGGGAGCACAACCCGCGCGGGAGGGCGGTTCATTCCCGGAGGGCTCGTGGTGGGCGTTGGTGAGGGTGGCTGGTCAGGGAGTGCTGACGGTTGTCAGGGGTTGCAACGCCTGACAAGCGACAGTTTCCCCGGATATCCGGGGAAACTTCGCCGCCCCACCACCCGCTGCACCAGTACGCCGGCCGCGAGCGCCGACAGCGTGGCCAGGACCGGGACCCGGTTCTCCAGCCACGGGTAGACCTCCCAGTGCACCAGGTAGATCCACAGCGACGCACCGGCCAGCACCGACGCCAGGCCGGCCACCCGCGCGGGCACCCGCACCTGGGGCACCCAGATGAGCAGCAGCAGCCCGAGGACGACGTACACCTCGCGCCAGGGTTCGCCGAAGAAGCCCGGCACCGACGCGACGGCCAGCGCCGAGAGCAGCAGCCGGTGCCGCCGCGTGCGCGCCCGGGCCGTCGCCCAGCCGATCGCGAACAGCCAGAAGACGACGTGCGCTCGATGCATGTCGTCGCCGCCGCGCAACGCGACGATCTCGTAGCGGGTCAGCAGCCCGACCAGCGCCAGCGCGAACGGCAGCCCGAACGGCCACCGCCGCTCCGCCCGGTCGACGGCCGGGATCGCGAGGAAGCAGGCGAGCAGCAGCAGCGTGTGCACGCTCGCCTCGATGAACCAGTAGTGCCACGCCGGCTCCACCCACCAGGTGTGCTTGAGCCCGTTGACCAGCAGGATCTGCGGCCAGCCCAGCCCGGGCGTCCACAAGGAGACGATGGCGATGACGACCGCGGAGGGTACGGCGATCCGGGCCGCGGCCCGCACGATCGACCGGGTCCGCTCGGCCCGCGGCGCCCCGGTCACCTGGAACCTCGCGAAGTTGAAACCGACCAGCGCGATCAGCACGTGCGCGCCGCCGAGCAGCGTGACCAGGTTGGCGTGGGTGGCGACGATGCTGACGATCGCGACGGCTCGGAGCAGCAGGTTGGTCTCGAGCGCGACGCCGCGGCGGGCCGGCCGGTCGGTCGCCCCGGCGTCCGCCAGTGCGGAGATCGGCCGGGTATGCCAGTCGGCCGGCAGATGGCCGAGCAGCCGTTCGAGCCGCAGCGAGACCTCGACGTACGACAGCGAGTCGCCGCCGAGACCGACGAAGGAGTCGTCGGGGCCGGCGGGGCGGCCGAGGAGGCCGGCGTACAGCGTGGCGAGGCGGCGTTCGAGGTCGAGGTCGGCACCGGAGTCGGAGTCGGCCGGCGGCGCGGCCGCCTCTCGCTGCGCGGCCAGCTCGGTCAGCGCGCGGTAGTCGGTCTTGCCGCTGGGCAGCCGCGGCAGCTCCGCCAGGGGTACGACGACCACGCCCGCCGGGGGCAGCCCGGATGACGTCCGCACCAGCTCGAGTACGCCGGCGATCGGCACCGGCCGCGCCCCGGAGCAGACACCCAGCACCAGCCGGTCGCCCCCGTCGGCCGCGGCTACGACCACGCCCGCGGCCGCCAGCACCTGCTCGAGGTGGTCGAGGTCGAGCCGCAGCCCGTAGACCTTGGCCACCCGGCTGCGCCGGCCGACGATCTCGTAGAGCCCGTCCGGTCGGAGCCGGGCCACGTCGCCGGTCCTGAGCGAGGTGACGGTCCGGCCGAGGGCCAGCTCGGCGGGCGCCTCGGCGTACCCGAGCATCACGTTGGGACCGTCGTACACGAGCTCGCCGACGTCGAGGGGTCCGCCGTCCAGGGGCCGCTCGGGCAGGGGCTCGAGGGTGAACGAGCCGCCCGGGATGGGTACGCCGATCGCCCCGGGTGACTCGGCCGCCAGCTCGGGAGGCAGGTAGGCCATCCGTGCGGTCGCCTCGGTCTGGCCGTACATCACCACGAAGTCGAAGCCCCGGAGTCGACCGAGCTCGGCATACCGGCGTACGTCGTCCGGCGCCAGCCGGCCGCCGGCCTGGGTGACCTGGCGCAGGTGCGGGAGTTCGAGGTCGGCGAAGCCGGTCCGGTCGAGCAGCTCGAACGTGTACGGCACGCCCGCGAACGACGTCGCCCGGTGTGCCCGGAACTCCTCCCAGAACGCCGGCTCGACCACCGATCGTTCGGTGAGGAGTACGGCGGCGCCGGCGTACAGATGGCTGTTGAGCACCGAGAGGCCGTAGCAGTAGTGCATCGGCAGCGTGGTCGCGGCAAGGTGCCGCTCGCCGGCACCGGCGCCCAGGCCGAGGTAGCCCGCGATGGCGGCGGCGTTGGCGTCGAGGTTGGCGTGCGAGAGCCGGACCAGCTTCGGCGAGCCGGTCGACCCGGACGTCGACAGCAGCAGCGCGAGATCGGGGTGCAGGTCGTGTGCGGACCCGGCGCGCACCTCGGTGACGCCCTCCTCGGCGGTGACGACCACGTCGGGGCGGTAGGCCAGGGCGAGGTTGTCGACGGCCGCGTCACCCGAGAGCAGCACCGGGCTGCCGGCGGCCAGCGCGCCCAGGTAGGCGACGACGGCGTCGACGGTGTTGGCGCCCTCGACGAGTACCAGCCGGCGGGTGGTGCCGAGGCGGTCCGCGAACGCATCGACCCGGTCCGCGAGCTCCGCATAGTCGACCGTCCGGTCGCCGCAGACCAGCGCCGGGCGGTCGTCGTACGACGCGAGGCGGGCGACCAGGGCGGGGGCCGGTCGAGCGGGAGCGGACGTGAGCACCCGCGGAGTTTAGTTAGGCAAGGCTTACTTCACCAACGTGAGGTCGCGCACGTCGGCGGTCATCCGGAGATGACCGACTAGCGGGCGTGCGAGCCGCGATGCCGGGTGTCCGCCCGGCCGGCCCCCCAGCGGAAGATCCCGACGAGCACCGCCAGCGCACCCACGGCCCCGTCGACGGTGGCCTTGGTGAAGCCCGCGCCGTCGGCTGGCTCGTAGAGGGTCAGCAGCACCATCCAGCCGAAGACCGGCGCTGCGCCGCCCACGATCACGCGCAGCCAGAGGGGCGAGCGGCGTACCGCTGCGATGGCGAAGCCGAAGGCGGCCAGGGTCAGCAGGGCCGCCCCGACGTAGAAGACGATGCCCCGGGAGCTGTCGCCGGACGAGTGCGCGAGCACCCCGAAAAACAGCCAGCACCCCCCGCCCAAGATGGCAAACAGACAGCCGAGACGCATCGGCGCCATTGGGTGTGACCTCCGTCGCGGGGGCTGTGGACAGTGTCACAGTCTGCCCAAAACGATGGCGACCTGCCACCCGGGCGTCCAGGGCGTGTCCTGTGGTGGCGGTGAGGGCGTCGGCAAGGCAGGATCGTGTCCGTGGACATCATCGGACTTGTCGGCGGCATGAGCTGGGAGAGCAGTGCTGTCTACTACCAGCTGCTCAACGTCGGCGTAGAGGAGCGGCTCGGCGGGCTGCATTCGGCGCGCACGGTGCTGAGCTCGGTCGAGTTCGCCGAGATCACCGAGCTGCAGGAACAGGAACGCTGGGACGAGGTCGGCGAGATCCTCGCGACCGCCGCCCGCGGCGTCCAGGCCGCCGGCGCCGACTTCCTGATGTTGTGTACGACGACTTTCCACAAGGTCGCCGACCAGGTCCAGGCGGCCGTCGACATCCCGCTGCTGCACCTGGGCGACGTACTCGTGTCGGCCATCCAGGCACGAGGGCTATCGAAGGTCGCGCTGCTCGGCACGTCGTTCGCGATGGAGCACAACGTCTTCGCCGACCGGTTCGCGGAGCACGGCATCGAGGTCATCGTGCCCGCCGAGGAGCACCACCCGACGATCAACCGGATCATCTACGACGAGCTGGTTCACGGGCACGTGCTCGACGGCTCGCGTCGTACCGTCGTGGGTCTGGTCGACGAGCTCTGGGACGCCGGCGCGCAGGGCATCATCCTCGGCTGCACCGAGCTCGAGCTGTTGGTCAAGCAGGCCGACTCAGAACTCCCGCTCTTCCCGTGCACGACGCTGCACGTCTCCGCCGCGCTCGACCGCGCGCTGGCCCCGGCGGCGGCCGAGTAGGGGTTCCGTGGGCCAGGCCGCGCGTTCAGGCGGCCTGTTGCTCTTTCAACCCACCCTGGTCGAGCGATTCGTTTGGCCCAATGGCAGACTCCCACGAACTGTCCACAGCGGACAGTGAAATGAGTCGAGTTTCGACTTGTGCTAACGAACGGGAGGATTCGTGCACTTTTCAACGAGGGTAGGCATTGTGGGCGCAGGCGTTGTCGCCACTGTGGGGCTGTCCGCGACTGCGGCGCTGGCGAACTGGTCCAGTTACATCTCGTCGTGGACCGACGGAGATCAGTCCCGGCGGTGGGCGGACAGCGCTTACTCGCAAGTTCAGTTCAAGGGTTGTTTCGCCCAGTATGGCACGACCGACAGTGTGAACATCCAGCTGAATCGGGACATTTCAGGGCTCCCGGACGCGCATTACGACACCAAGACATTTACCAACTGCTTCAACGGTTCAAACTACTGGAGCAATGGGGAGTGGACCTCGCTCCCGTCAGGCAACTACTATTTTGAGGCGACCAAGGTTGCCCAAGGGGGCTCGTGCTGCCTGCTGTTCGTGGACTACGTGTATCAAGACACCACTTCGGCTGACTGACGCCAGAAACGCGTCCATGCGGGTGGCGGACCACGTCCGCCACCCGTTCGACCTAGGACTCACGTGAACCTTCGAACTCTTCTGCGCTTTACCAGCGCACTGCGGTTTGCCCCTCTGGCCGTAGGCGTGGCGCTGTTCTACTTCTTCCACACCACATCCTTAGGCCTACGCCAATTTTCGCTCGGCTACCCACCCTCTGTCGTGGCGACGTCGCTCGAGGTCATGTACCCGTTTGCCTATGCCACGGCCATTGCCCTTGGCGCCTGGGAGAGCGGCCGACTGCGGGAGGCCGAGATATGGCAGTTGGCCCCGGCACGTTCGCAGTATCGGATCGCAGCCCAGGTGTTGTGGCCGGCGGTAGGCGTGGCCTGGTCCCTCTTGCTCTTGCCCGTCGTCCTGGGCTTTGCCCAAGAACGCTCCATGCCCACGCTCCAGAGCCTGCCGCCGCTCTTGATGGGCATGCTTCTGTGCGTCGCGCACTCGGTCATCGGGTTCATCGTCGGCTGTCGGGTGAAGCGAATCGTGGCGGCTCCGGTTGTCGCCGCTGGAGCGTGGCTCGCAGTTGCGATGTCGTGGACGGTCGAGCCGTTCTGGTGGCGACACATTCTGGGCACTTTCGAGCCGATCGAGTTCGGCGAGAGGGCCTCCGCCATCGCCATCCTCGCCGACGTGCTGCCTACCTGCGGCCTCGCCGTCGCCCTGCTTCTGTACGGCGTCGCCTTGCACAGGTCGATCGGGAAGCTGGGCTCGGCAGTCCTCGCGATCTTGGTGTTCGCTTCCTGTAGCGGGGCTGGGTTTCAGCTCGCCAGGGACTGGGGCGCTTCCGCGCCGATGGCTCGGGCTGAGGTGCCCATGACGTGCGTTGGGCACGATCCAGAGGTTTGTGTTCCGGATATCTCTGAGTCGATGCTGCCTTCGATAGCAACTCAGGTGACAACCTCCCTGACCCGACTGCAGTCGGCCGGCGTCACAGAGTCACCGTCCCTCGTCACCGACTCGCTCCCCGATGGTCGCTCCCCTCGCGCTTCGACGTCACAGACGTGGTACGTCGACCTGAGCCGCGGCGCGTCGGCGGGACGGCTTGCAACGCTGATCATTCGAGCCGCGGTGCGATTCCCGTGCCACGATCCGGAGCCCGAACTGGCTCGAACGGTCCTGCTCTGGGCAGCCACCAAAGCCCACCAGGTTGGCGAGGTCGAGTCCGGGTTCAAGGAGGACCCGTTCTTCGATGAGGCACAGCGGAATCGTCTCCACCGGCGAGTGGCCGCCGTGCTGTCCCAGCCCGAGCAACGGCAGGCGCAGTGGTATCGGCGCAGCCTCGTCGTCGCGTGCGACCAGCCGGGGAGTCCTTCATGACGTGGTGGTTCAGGGCGAGGCTCGGCCACTCTGGGCTCCCTGCCGGCTTGGCATGCCTGACTTTGTTGGCCTTGGCGCTGCACGACACGTCCGCGATATTGCCTTCATTGACCCTGACGTCCGGCGCGCCTACTCGCCTTGTCGAGTTCGTGCCCATCGTTGCTACGACGACCGTCGGATTGTGCCTCGACTCTCGTCTCGAGAATGCGGAGGTGTCGGGCATTAGGCCGGTGCGACTCTTTGACTGCCTGCTGGTCGCATTCGTTGTGGCGGTTGTGTGCATCATCGGCCTCGGGATCGGCCTCATGCTGGGTTCGAAACTGGCGATGGAAATGGGGCGCGACACTGCGTTCCTGGTCGGCCTGATGCTGAGCGCCCGGACCTGGATCGGGCCATCCGCCAGCATGGTTCCGTTGGGCTGGATCGCTGCGGTAGCCCTCGCCGGCTTCCGGAGGCCAAACGATCCGTACTTTTGGACCGTCATCGCAGAACCCCTGGGTAATCCCGTGGCCGCACTCGCCAGCGGAGCCGTTTTCGGCGTAGGACTTCTTTGCCTTATCTACCGTTCGAGGAAAAGCACATGACTCTTCAGCTCACGGACTGCACCTACGGATACTCCCGCCGCAATCCGCCTCTCATTCGGGACCTCAGCTACGAACTGCCCGACGGGCTGACGATCCTGCTGGGCCCGAACGGAGCGGGCAAGACTACCTTGCTGAAACTCGCCGCGTCGGTGCTCACGCCGCGGACGGGGTCGGTCAAATACGGCCAGCTAAGCGGCTTCACCAAGGAGTTTCGAACGAAAGTCTCGTGGATGCCCCAGACGATTGCTCCGCTCCCGCCCCTCACCGTCCGCCAGTACGTCGCGTATGTGGGCTGGCTGAAGGGCCTTGGACGTCGCGATGCCTGGGATCGAGCAGTGCGAGCCCTAGACCAGGTTGAGCTGGCCGAGCGCGCGGACGAGAAGAGCCATCGCCTCTCGGGCGGGCAGCTGCGTCGGATGGGGCTTGCGGCCGCCCTGGTCCACGACGCCGAGGCACTGCTCCTCGACGAGCCAACCGCCGGTCTCGATCCCCACCAGCGGCGCGTCTTCCGCGATCTGTTGGGGGCGCTCTCACCGCGCGTTCGGGTATTGATGTCGACCCACGACGTAGCCGACCTGGCCCAGGAGGCGGACCACGTCACCGTGCTGGAGTCGGGGAGGATCCTCCACTCCGGCCCGACCCGGACTTTCCTGGCACACGGCCCCCGTACGACGCCCGACAGTCAGGTGGCCGAGGCGGCGTACACCGCGCTTCTCACGTCCGCAGGCGCGGACCTGGATTGACGGTGCTGGCCGACGCCCAAGCGCGGCTCAGCCCTTCGCCAACACCAGTCGCGCGAGCTCCTGCAGGTCCGGCGTGAGCGCCTGTTCGTGGATCCGCACGGTCGGCCCGCCCAAAAAGGTGAACGCGTAGACGAACCGGTCCGGCTGCGGTCGCCCGGGCGCCAGCGACGCGAGGTCGACCCGCTCGACCAGTGCCCGGACCGCCGGCACGCGTGGGTCGTCGCTGGAGAGGTCGACCTCGCCCGTCGTACTCAGCCCGGCGAAGCCTCCCGACCGGTTGACCCGCACGACCGTGCCGGACGGAGGCGTCGGCGGGTCGGCCGGCGCCGGCGCGGGCGGGTCGACGCCGACCGAGGTCCAGGCCGCGGCCACCGCGTCGGCGTGGTCGCCCGCGACGGCGACGGCGGCCGCCGCGAAGCCGGCGAAGTCGGTGGTCGGCGTCACCCGGTCACCGGTGAGCGCGGCGTACCAGATCCGGCCGGCGCCCTCCCACGAGTGGCCGCCGATCGCGGTCGCGGCGGCCCAGAACGCCTTGTTGGGGATGCCCGAGTTGAGGTGTACGCCGCCGTTGTCGTCGACCGTCTCGATGTAGCCGTCCATGTGGCCCGCCTGCGGATCCCGCCCCAGCACCGGGTCGTCGTACGCCGTCCCGGGCGCCGCCAGGTCGCGGATCCCGCGCGCGTTGACGCCGGGCAGGAACAGCCCCGCGCCGATCAGCCAGTCGGCCTCGGCCGCGGTCTGGCCGAGCAGCCGCTGCTTGAGACATGACCCGAACACGTCGGAGATCGACTCGTTGAGCGCACCCGGCTGGCCGGCGTACTCGAGACCGGCGGAGTACTCGGTCACCGCGTGCGTCAGCTCGTGACCGAGTACGTCGACCGGCCCGGTCAGCCGACCGAAGATCCGGCCGTCACCGTCGCCGAAGACCAGCTGGGCGCCGTCCCAGAAGGCGTTGTCGTAGTCGGTCCGGTAGTACACGCTCGCCAGCACCCGCGCGCCAGCGCCCTCCCCGTCGTACGACGTCCGCCCGTAGACCTGGTCGAACAGCTCGAGCGCCGCCCGGAGCCCGCTCCACGCCTCGTCGACGGCGACGTCACCCGATTCGGGTTCGGAGTCGGAGCGGACCGGCGTACCGGGCAGGTCGTCGCCGTTCGCGGCCGTGTGCACCAGCCAGCCGCCCGGCCCGGCAGCCGCGGCCCGCACCCCGGAAGCCACCTCGGCGCGCCGCGTCCGGAAACCGCCGTCGACCTCGAGCGTCGCTGCGCACGCCGACGCCACCTCCGAGTCGACGGCCAGACCGTGCCCGGGCGCGGTGGCGATCTGGCGCAGGAGATAGGGCGGTACGAAGGAACACCTCATGAGGTCAGGCCTACCCTGCGGGACCGCAGAGTGCCAACCACTTGCCGGCTATCGCCACCCGACCCCGGGGTTACAGCGAGAAGAGGCCCGGATCCTCGACGCTCTGCCCCGGCCGCGCGTCCGGATGCGCGACCACGGCACCGGCGAACCCCGGCCCACCATCGGGTACGACGCCCTCGCGCCAGGCCATCGCCGCGGCGTTGGCCAGCCGGTCCGCCTCCTCGTTCAGCGGATGCCCGGCGTGCCCCTTCACCCAGGCGAAGCGCACCCGGCGGCCCTGCATGGCCACGTCGATCGCCTTCATGATCTCGACGTTGAGGACCGGCTTGCCGTCGCTCTTCTTCCAGCCGCGGCGCTTCCAGCCCGCCATCCACTTGGTCACCGAGTTGATGACGTAGGTGCTGTCGCAGTAGACGAGCAGCTCGTCGGACAGGTGGGCGGTCTGCTGCAGCAGGTCGAGTACGCCGGTGAGCTCGCCCATGTTGTTGGTGCCGTGCGCCCAGCCGCCGGACGCCCAGCACGAGTCGTCGACGTACCAGGCCCAGCCGGCAGGGCCGGGGTTCCCGAGCGCGGAGCCGTCCGCGGCGGCGATGATCGTCACGACCGACGATCCTCCCATGACCGACCGATGCCCGACCGATGCCGCACCGCTCGACAGTCGCATCGACGACCCGGCCCTGGCCTTCGAGCGGGAGGACGTCAGGTGCCGCTGGTGGACCTCGACGCCTCCTGCGCGCGGCACCGCGCCCTCGATGGGGGAGCCGACGGCTACGCTCGACGCGTGGCCGACGACCGCACACCCCAGAACCCGATGCGACGCAGCACCCTCGGTCGCACCGCGCGGCTCGCCGCCCTGCCCGCCGGGTACGCCGGCCGCACCACCCTCGGCATCGGCAAGCGCCTCATCGGCAAGCCGGCCGGGCTGGTCCTGACCGAGGTCCAGCAGCGCACCGCCGACCAGCTCTTCCAGGTGCTCGGCGAGCTCAAGGGCGGCGCGATGAAGGTCGGCCAGGCGATGAGCGTCTTCGAGTCCGCGCTGCCCGACGAGCTGGCCGGCCCCTACCGCGAGACCCTGTCCCGGCTCCAGGACGCCGCACCGCCGATGACCCTGCGGATGCTCGAGTCGGTGCTGACGGAGGAGTTCGGACCCGGCTGGCGCACGCGTTTCGCCACCTTCGACGAGCGGCCGGTCGCGGCCGCCTCGATCGGGCAGGTCCACCGCGCGACCTGGGCCGACGGCACCGACGTGGCGGTCAAGATCCAGTACCCAGGAGCCGCCAAGGCGCTCCGCTCCGATCTGCGCCAGCTCGGCCGGGTGGCCCGGCTGTTCACCGCGCTCGCCCCCGGCGTCGACGTCAAGCCGTTGATCGCCGAGCTCGAAGCGCGGGTCGAGGAGGAGCTCGACTACGACCTCGAGGCCAGGTCGCAGCAGGTCTTCGCCGAGGAGTTCGCCGGCGACCCGGACGTCGTCGTACCCTCCGTGGTCGCGCACACCTCGCGGGTCCTGGTCACCACCTGGCTGGAGAGCGACTACTCGCTGGCCCAGGTGATCAAGGACGGCACCCCGGAGCAGCGCGACCACTTCGGCAACCGCTACGCGCGGTTCCTGGTCAGCGCGCCGGCCCGCACCGGCCTGCTGCACGCCGACCCACACCCCGGCAACTTCCGGGTGCTGGCCGACGGTCGGATGGGTGTCGTCGACTACGGCGCGGTCGCCCGGCTGCCGCACGGGCTGCCCCGGCCGATGGGCGAGCTGCTGCGGCGCGCGCTCGTCGACGATTGGGAAGCGGTGCGGGTCGGGCTGCGGCGCGAGGGGTTCCTGCTGCCGGGCATCAAGTTCGACGCCGAGGCGCTCGAGGACTACCTCGGCCCTTTCCTCGACGCCGCCCGGGTCGAGGAGTTCAGCTTCTCGCGGACCTGGCTACGCGAGCAGGCCGTGCGGGTCGCGACGCCGACCCAGTCGAACATCTCGACCGCGCTCAAGATCAACCTGCCGCCGGAGTACGCCCTCATCCACCGGGTCTGTGTCGGCGGGATCGGCGTACTCTGCCAGCTCGAGGCGACGACGCCGTTCCGGGCGCTGCTGGAGGAGTACCTCCCCGGCTTCGCCGAGCCCGACGCCGTGGCCTGAGCGGTCTCGGCGTTGCCGGTACGGACGTACCACCAAGACGGGAGGTCGTCCCTGCGTTGCTGGTACGGGCGTGCCACCAAGACGGGAGGTCGTCCCTGCGTTGGTGACACAGCGGTATCAGCAACGCGAAAGCAGACCCCAGCGTTGGTGACACGCCTGTACCAACACCCGGAACAAGCGATCCGGCGTTGGCGGCACAGCCGTGTCAAAGACGGCGGCAGGCGACGTCAGGACAGCACGAACTGGCCAACAGGGCCGGGGTTCCAGGCGATCTCCCCGCGGAAGCCGTAGCTACCGCTGCTCGCGGTCAAGGCCGCCGTACGCTCGATTCAAGGACCGACACCCCTCGCGGATAGGATGAGCCGAACCCCCGATCGAAAGCAGGCGGCCTCCGCATGTCCGAAACCCGCACCACCTCTGTCACGCGGGCTGACCTCCGCAACGTCGCGATCGTCGCGCACGTCGACCACGGCAAGACCACGCTGGTCGACGCGATGCTCCGCCAGGGCGGCGCGTTCACCGAACACCAGGCCGAGGGCGTGGGCGACCGGGTCATGGACTCCGGCGACCTCGAGCGCGAGAAGGGGATCACGATCCTCGCGAAGAACACCGCGATCCACTACGCCGGCCCCGCCGGCGGCGGCCAGCCGATGACGATCAACATCATCGATACCCCCGGCCACGCCGACTTCGGTGGCGAGGTCGAGCGCGGCCTGTCGATGGTCGACGGCATCGTGCTGCTCGTCGACGCGTCGGAGGGTCCGCTGCCGCAGACCCGGTTCGTGCTGCGCAAGGCGCTCAACGCCGACATGCCCGTCGTACTCGTGGTCAACAAGGTCGACCGCGGCGACGCCCGCATCGAAGAGGTCGTCGACGAGACCTACGAGCTGTTCATGGACCTCCTCGACGACAGTCACCTCAAGAATGGGCACTCTCAGGACGCCCTCGACTTCCCGGTCGTCTACGCCTCCGCGAAGGCCGGCCGCGCCTCGCTCGAGATGCCCGAGAACGGCGGTCTCCCCGACTCCCCCGACCTCGAGCCGCTCTTCAAGACGATCCTCGAGACGATCCCCGCTCCGACGTACGACGAGGGCGCGCCGCTGCAGGCCCACGTCACCAACCTCGACGCCTCGCCGTTCCTCGGCCGGCTGGCGCTGCTGCGCGTCCACCAGGGCACCCTGAAGAAGGGCCAGAACGTCGCCTGGATCAAGCGCGACGGCACCTCCAAGAACGTCCGGGTCACCGAGCTCCTGGTCACCGAGGGCCTCGAGCGCAAGCCCGGCGAGTCGGCCGGCCCGGGCGACATCGTCGCCGTCGCCGGCATCCCGGACATCACCATCGGCGAGACGCTGGCCGACCCCGAGAACCCGATCGCGCTGCCGCTGATCCACGTCGACGAGCCGGCCATCTCGATGACCATCGGCACCAACACGTCGCCGCTGGTCGGCCGGGGCATGAAGGGCGCCAAGGTCACCGCCCGCCTGGTGAAGGACCGCCTCGACAGCGAGCTGGTCGGCAACGTGTCGCTGCGGATCCTGCCGACCGACCGCCCCGACGCGTGGGAGGTCCAGGGCCGCGGCGAGCTGGCGCTGGCGATCCTGGTCGAGCAGATGCGGCGCGAGGGCTTCGAGCTCACCGTCGGCAAGCCGCAGGTGGTCATCCGCGAGATCGACGGCAAGGTGCACGAGCCGGTCGAGCGGCTGACCATCGACGCGCCCGAGGAGTACCTCGGCACGATCACCGAGCTGCTCGCCGCCCGGAAGGGCAGGATGGAGCAGATGACCAACCACGGCACCGGCTGGGTGCGAATGGAGTTCCTGGTGCCGGCCCGCGGCCTGATCGGCTTCCGCACCGACTTCCTCACCGAGACCCGCGGCACCGGCATCGCCCACCACATCTCCGAGGGCTACGAGGCCTGGGCCGGCGAGATCCGCTCGCGCAACAACGGCTCGCTGGTGGCCGACCGCGCGGGCGCCGCGACGGCGTACGCGATGACGAACCTGCAGGAGCGCGGCGTCCTCTTCGTCGAGCCCACCACCGAGGTCTACGAGGGCATGATCGTCGGCGAGAACTCCCGCGCCGACGACATGGACGTCAACATCACCAAGGAGAAGCAGCAGACCAACATCCGGTCCGCCACCTCCGACAACTTCGAGAAGCTGGTCCCGCCGAAGAAGCTCTCGCTCGAGCAGTGCCTGGAGTTCTGCCGCGAGGACGAGTGCGTCGAGGTCACCCCGGAGACGGTCCGGATCCGCAAGGTCGTCCTCGACCAGAACGAGCGCGCCAAGACCGCGAGCCGGGCCCGCAAGGCCAAGTAGGTCGTCGGCGCCTGCCCAGCGCGGGCCGACCCGGGCTCAGTCGAAGAAGCGCGCGTAGGCGTTGAGCGCGGGTTGTCCGCCCAGGTGGGCGTAGAGAACGGTCGAGTCCTTCGGGATCTCGCCCGAGCGCACCAGGTCGATCAGTCCGGCCATGGACTTTCCTTCGTACACCGGGTCGAGGATCATCCCCTCCAGCGAGCCGGACAGCCGGATCGCGTCGATGGTCGAGTCGACCGGAATGCCGTAGCGGTCCCCCGCCCACCCCTCCAGGACCGTGATCTCGTCGTCGGTCAGCTCCCGCCCGAGCTCGATCAGCTTGGCCGTGTTGCGGGC